>DASREK010000001.1:0-18154 GCA_035652135.1 Bryobacterales bacterium
AAACAAAGCTTTTCCCCTACGAGTGGTATGATTCGCCCAATATTCACTTCCTCACTGTCGAAGATTTCGAGCAGTTGGCCGCGGCTGAGACTCTCGAGGTGGAGCGGCGAATCTTTTTGAGCGCCGACCGGCGCGTCCGCCTGCTCCCCAATCTGCGCGCGCAGGTCGCAGTCTATTTGCTGAAGAAGAAAAGCTGATCTCGGCCGGCGGGCTGAACTCAGGGGCGATCGATTTTGCCAGTCTTTGCCGCCTGCCGTAAGCCTGAGGCTCCCGGGAGATCTCGGTCGGCTAGCGCCGCCGGGCTTGCAGCCTCTGAATCTTGGGAAATTTTTGGATGCGCCCGCCCGTCTCGAGGGCTCGCAGGCGCCGCCTGATCTGCGCAGAGAGACGTGCTGTATCGATTTTCTCAAACTGCGGCAGATAAGCTTCGAGTTTCTTGAGTCCCTTTCGCAGTTGGCGCGCGGCCCCCTCGTCGTTCTTCCTCTGGTGATGATAGAAGCCGACGGCGAAGTGGATGAGCGCTTGCAGAAACAGCCGCTCGGGCCCACGGCAGGGAGTCCAGATCTCTTCGAGCACCTCGTGGCATTCGAAAAACCGGCCATGGTTGAAGAGGTCGATGCCATGCCGGAACGCAGCCTGGCGGCTGGGCTCGGTGATAAAACGCTCGGCGGCGACGGCCTGAAGCTCCGCGGGCACTCCGGACATCATATCTTCAAACCCAATATGTCGGATTCCGGCCGGCGCAGGAAAGAAGAGGTCTACCAGCAGCAAGGCCGATTGCCGCCCGGGCGGACGCTCACCCTGAAATGGCCCGTCCTGCACGAAGGGCGCATTCCGCCTTTTGATCCTGCTCACTAGGACTTTCCAGTGCGTGGCCTGGTGGCTCATCCCCGGAGTTTCACTTGGGACGAATTTAACAAGCTGCCGCAGATACGCGTCGTTGCCGATTTTCACTGCGTGACGGCTTGGAGTAAATTCGATAATGAGTGGACCTGCGTGCCGTTTCCCGCAATTGCGGAAATGGCCCAGCCGCTGCCGCAAGCGGGATATGTGATGGTGCATGCCGACCCCGGCTATGACACGAATGTGCCGCTCGCTGACTTGATGCGGGGTAATGTGGTTTGGCGCTTGCGCATGCTCCCGAGCCGCTTACTCCCGAGCACGGCGGCCCTCTCCGGCTTATTGCGCCGCACCTCTATGCCTGGAAGAGCTCCAAATGGGGCCGGGCGCTCGATTTCATGGAACAGGATCGCGCCGGTTACTGGGAGAGCGTGGGTTACCATATGTATGGAGACCCTTTTCGCGAGCAGCGCTACCGGGAATAAGGCGCGTAAACGCGCTGGCGGCGCGTTGCGCCCGCGGCCGGATCGCGATAGTGGGAGCGGCCCGTGAACGGTTTCTTCTGAATGTTTCGCCGATTCTTCCAGCGGCGCCCGGCGCTCCCAACAAGCGTTCCCGGCCCTCTGCACGGGGCGCCGGCCGTGCAGCGGCAAAAAACCTATTCCGCTCAGACCGGCTACGTCTATCAGTATTTTTACCAGGGGTATCGGGGCAGCGAACGGGCGGGCCAAGGCGGCAACGAGTACGTTTTCCTGGTGACTTCGGACCGGAAGTCTTCGTTTCCGCTCACGATATTTCTTCCCGCCTCTGCGGTGCAACTCTGGCAGCGGGATCATGGCCGGACGTTGACCGCCACCGAACAGTACGCAGCCGTCAAAATGGCCTTGTTCGAGGCTTTCGATGAGCGGGCGAGCCTGGGTCCTGCCGACGCTGAAGTGGAGCTGGCTGCCGCCGACGTGGAGCGCCATCTGGCAACGCTCGACATCGACTGAAAGGCCGCGAGCCTGCCTTTCTCCGTGCTGCTGCCGCAGCCGCCCGCCATTCGCCATTCAACCAGGAGCGGCGGCGCCCGGCTGCCGCGCAAGTATTGGCGCTTTCCCGTGAGAATACCGCTGCGGCGAAGACTTATTTTGTCCCGCTCTGCTGTAAGTGCCGGTAGAAACCCAGGTCTTGGCCCGTGAGCAGCTTGGTGGCGTAAATGATCTGGCCGGCGTGCAGGGCGAAGTGCTCGGTGACATGGTGAATGGCCTCGAGCACGGTCACATCATACTTCTGAATCTGCCGGCGCTCAAGCAGGTTCTCCGCCGTCAGCGAAGCCAGCACCTGGTCGGCATCGGCCACGGCCGCGCGCAACCGTTGGAGCAGTTCGGCTGCGGGGACTGCGTCGCGCTGGGCGAATTCCGCGTTCCGATTCCTGGTGTCGGGCGCGCCGCCGACTCCTGAAACAATCCATTGGCGCACATTGCCGCTCAGGTGCAGCATCAGATTGCCGATAGCGTTGCTGTTTTCCTGGCCGCGCCACCAAATCTGCTCCGTGGTGAGTTCATCGACGCATTTCTGGATGCGCTCGAGCCACGTCGCGGGCGCTTTGCGAGAGGCATGGATAAATACTGCCGTGATTTCTTGCATGATCGCCTGGCGGAAGTCGCCGAAACCGTGGCCGTACGGGCCCGAGTCATTATAATACCCGCATGGGGTTTCTGGACAACCTCGAAAACGATCTGAAAAACCTCGAATCGGCTGCCGAGCACGACTCCGCGGAGAGAGCACGCCAGCAGAAGGCTCGCGAAGCGGAGCAAGCTTCGGCGCGGGCTGCCTCTCCCCATGCCCACGAGTTGAGGAATTCGGCGTTCACAGCCGAGCTTCTAAACCGGGCTTCCACCATTGGCCGCAGCCGGCGCCTGAACGTGCGCGTGATGTGGATCGGCTCCACGCTGCGGTTGCAGGCAGGCAGCCGTCTGCTGGAATTGCGTCCCACCCCGAGCGGCGTCCGGGCGCATTTTCTGCATGGGAACACGGAGCTTGAATCGGCGGCCGTAGATTTTTCATCGAACCCGGAGATCTTGGCCCGGCGATGGCTTGATTCCATCACAGCCGGCTCGTGAGCGAAAGCCGGATGCCAATAGAAGCGGCCCGGCGGCTGGAGACACGCCAAGATAAGGTACACGCTTTCTAGGGGAAATACCCTGCCTTTGAACGGTACTCCGGATTCTTCCGATAAAGGTACTCGTGCTCCATTGTCACCCGGCCGTTCTCTGCGGCAGAATGCGAACTGTCATGAGATCCATGGGAACGGAAAGGCGCAGATTACAAAGAACCAGCCAATTTCAAGTGCAGGAACTAAAACTCTACCGCTACGAGGGGACCGAGGCACGCCAAGTGATCACGGCGCGGCTCATCAACATGAATGAGGGAGGCATGGGGATCGAGACCGCGGTTCCGCTGGAGGCGGGGCTGTTCGTCGCCGTCGAGGGCGAAATCGTCGCAGGCGGCGCGTGCCGGAGGGTCAAAGGCCGGGCGCGAGTCGCCTATTGCCTCTCGTTGGCGAACCACCTTTATCGCGTAGGTCTCAATTTGAACGGCGGCGAGGCGCAAGACTCCTCGACCCAGGGCGCCCACCTCAGCTCGCAAAAAGAGCCTTTTGTGGATTACTACGAGGTATTACAGCTCAGCCCCAATGCCGATCTCGAAACCATACATCGCGTCTATCGAGCGCTGGCGCAGAGATACCATCCGGATAATCGCGAGAGCGGCGACGAGGAGAAATTCAAGCTTCTGCTAAAGGCGTATCGTGTACTCAGCGACCCCGAGCAGCGCCGCGCCTATGATATCGAACACAAAGCCGCGGAGCCCCGGCGGACGAAGGTTCTGGAATGGCCGAAAAGGCCGCCGGACGTGAACGTGGAAAAAAACAAACGGCGGAAGCTGCTCTCTCTTCTCTACCTGAAGAGAATCAGCGACCCGGAGCAGCCGAGCCTCACTACGCTCGAGATGGAGGAGATGCTTGGCATCACCCGGGAGCAATTGCAATTCAGCCTCTGGTACCTGCGGGAGAGCGGTTGGATTGTGCGCGGGGATAATGGCCGTCACTTTATCACCGCCAAAGGGGTAGATCAGGCCGAATCGGAAGGAGCGCTGCAATTCAGGGATGAAAAGCTGATCTCGACCAGCGGCCAGACGTTACGCCCCGAGACGTTCGAGGCGGGGCGAGACTCAAGTCTGGTAGTGTGAGCTTTCGCCCTCGCCGCACAGACGGCGGCTCTCAGTTTCGTCCAGGCCGCCCGCCCGCAGCCACCGGCGCTTCGATGGCCGCTGCCAGGAAGCTCAGCAAGTCCCCGCGCTCCCGGGCGAACGTCATAAGCTGGCCGTAATCGCCCGCCATCTCGCACAATTCCAAAATCGAAGGGCAGGACAACTCATAGCTGCTGGCGTCGGCCAGGTGCGCCAGCGAGAGTTCGATGGCCTCCCGATGCCTGCCGAGATGGGCCAGCAGAGCCACGAGAGCCTGGGCGGCCGCTGAGCGCGAGTGGGCGTCGCCCTTCTCGGTTTTCGAGCGAAAATGTGCGATGGCCTCTTCGATCTGTTCGCCCAGCAGCGCGCGCAGATAAACGCCGTGATCGCGATAGACGTCCTCAAACGGCGGGTCGCCCGGGTATTGAAAAGTCGGTGAAAGGCGCGTACCGTAATCGGCCATTTCGATGGCCAGCCGTAGCGTCTCCGGGTCGTCGGTTTCCAGGCTGAAACGCAACACGGAGATGAGGTGCGAACAATCAACATAATAGCTGTCGCCCTCAAACAGCCAGTCGCGGCCGGCCAGCAGATCGGGGACGCTTTGACTCTCGGGGGCCCGGCCTTCCCGCTGCTCGATTGTCCATTTCAATCCTTGTACCAAATCGCCATACAGCGAGCGCACCAGAAGCCGGATGCAGTGGTCGCGTCCTTCCCGGCCGGGGTATTGGGAAAACATTTGAATGGCGCGGCAAATTCCGAAATTCGCCAGCACCATCTCGAAGCCTTTGCGGGGATTTACCCCCTGCTGATAGGCAATCTCGATGATTTGCGCCGTGCCTTTCTCAGGCTCCAGCCGCTCGATGGCCTCGGCCACCGGGGCCCGGTCGCCGATCGCGTGGAAATAGGGCCAGGCTCGCACAACGTCGCCGTCGGCCAGAAACAGGGACCCCGTCTCGCGCGCGGCCTCCCGGAGGCGCTCATCGTAGATCCGAAGAAGGTCGGGAGGCAGGGTGGAAGTGGCCTGCCTGTCAAGCAACGGCAGGCCGAGTTCGTGCCGCGCTCTCATCAGCCGCGTTTCAAACAATAGCGGATAATTTTTCTCTTCGCGGAACTTTTGCGCCAGATATTCGAAGCCCGCCTCCGGACCGCCGGACTCCAGAGTTTCCAGCACCCGCTCGAAGCTGTCGGCGCTCATGAGGGTTCCTGGTCTGCATCGTACCACAAGCCCGGCTGGACGCCGGAGAGGAAAAAGGCCGGCCGTTGTGGCGCGATGCGGGCCCTCGCGACGCTTGGCCGCGCCGTCGCCCGGCTCAATCCGGACCCGCCGGAGAAAGCTGCAAACATGGCCCCTTCTTTCTGTTAGCGCCGCCGGTGCAGATCCGGCGAAGGCCTTTTCCCCATCTTGCCGGCGCCTGGCAGGCGTCCCGCAACCGCTACCTTCGCAGAGCTTGGCCTTGCTTGACGGAACCCCTGGGATGAGTGCTACCGTTGAGACAGATGCGCCTGCGGACCGTTTTGTTCGCCTTCTGTGCCAGCGCCTTGCTTCTCGGCGTTGTCTGGGCGCTGGACCGGCCGTTCCGCGAGTATCCGGGTGTTGAATACGAAAATTTTCCCATCCCTCCTGACTATCAGGAACAGACGGAATGGGTTTTTGCCCGCTTGATGTATCCGCCGGTTGGCCCAAGGTACGGAGGTTTTCAATTCTTGGGAGACTGGCGCTTGGGCGCTTCCAACTGGACCATGGATTACCCCCGCTCGGACCGGCATTTCACTGAAGCTCTCCGGCGTCTGACGCGGGTTCACGCGCGCTCCGTGGAGCAGCCTGTCGATCTGAATGACGGCGATGACGTCTTCGATTGGCCGTGGCTCTACGGCGTCGAAGTGGGGCATTGGAACCTGACCGACGCGCAGGCGGCTAAATTACGCGAGTATCTCCTCCGCGGCGGCTTCTTCATGTGCGACGATTTCCACGGCACGCTGGAGTGGCAAATCTTCACCGCCAGCATGAAACGCGTGTTCCCCGACCGCCAGATTGTCGAGATCGAGTCGCGCGATCCGATTTTCCACATCTTGTACGATCTGAACGATCGGTTTCAGGTTCCCGGCGCCCAATTCCTTCGCTCCGGCCGGACCTACGAGTACGACGGAGTCGTACCCCACTGGAGAGGCATCTACGACGATAAAGGCCGCCTCATGGTGGCGATTTGCTTCAACATGGATTTGGGGGATTCCTGGGAGCACGCCGACAATCCGGAATATCCCGAAAAGTTTACTTCCCTCGGCGTGCGCCTCGGCGTCAACTACGTTCTCTATTCCATGACGCATTGAGCGGGCTGCTGAACAGGCAAATCCCCGCTGGTTCGCGCTCAGCTAACGGGAGCATCTCCGCTGTTCGCGATCCCAAGGGGGAAGCTTTCTGTGAAAATAGGCGTGTAGGAAGCAGATGGCAGAACGGCTTAGCCATCAAAAAAGACGGAGCCTTTCTCCAGCACCTGCCGGGTGATAAAATCTCCGATCTCTCTTTCCTCCGCTTCGCTTCCCTGGGAAGGCGGCTTTTCCGCGGAAGAAGGCGCCGCTGCCCCTTCGGGAACAATGTCCGCATCTTTTGGCATGAGAACCCTCGTTCATTCTATCAGGTTCCCAACGATTAGGTAAGATCCAGTAGAAGAGAATCCGGCGCCTGCACGGCGCTTAGCCCTGCTGGAACTTTAATTAGTCCTGGCGTGAAGGGCGCGATTGCGTTTATAGTGGCTTGTCTGCGAACTCATGCGTTATGTCGTGACCGGCGGCAACGGATTTTTTGGGCGCATCCTGGTTGAGTGCCTCTTGCGCCGCGGTGAGGAAGTTTTGGCGATCGACCGCCTCGCCGACCCCTCCGCGCCAGCCGGCGTTCGTTTTGCACGTGCGGATCTTCGAGACTTCGATCGTCTCTACCAGCGCCTGCGCGAGTTCCAGCCGATCGATGGAGTATTCCACGTCGCTGCGATTCTGGCTCACGAGAAGAAAGACCGGTTTATGTTGTGGGATTCCAATGTGCACGGGACCGGGAATCTGCTGGGCGCCTGCGTGCGGCTTGGCGTTCCTAAACTCGTCTTCACGAGCAGCAATTGCATCTTCGGCCGCGGCTCGAAATCGCCCGTGGACGAAAGCGCCCCGCCTCACCCGGTCGAGATTTACGGACGCAGCAAGCTGGAAGCGGAAAGGCGGATTGTCGCCAACGGGCCGCGGCTGCCGTATTCCATCGTCCGGTGCCCAACCATAGTCGGCGCCGGGCGGCTGGGACTGCTGGCCATTCTGTTCGACTTCATCCGCGAAAATCGCCGGGTCTATCTGGTGGGCAACGGAGAAAACCGGTATTAGTTCGTATACGCTCAGGATCTTGCCGCGGCTTGTCTGCTGGCGATGCGGCATCCAGGTTCAGCCCAACTTTTCCACATCGGCAGCGATTCTGTGCCGACGATCGCCGAATCTTACCGCCGGCTGATCGAACATGCGCGTTCCGGCAGTCAATTGATCAGTGTGCCGCGCGCGGCGGCGCTGTCGCTGATGAGAATGGCCTATTGGATCGGCGCTTCGCCGCTTGGACCGTATCACTATCGGATGATCGCTGAGAACTTTGTCTTCGACGCCGCCCGCATCAAGAGGACGCTCGGCTGGACGCCCACGCTGACCAACTCCGAGATGCTGATCGAGGCTTACGATTGGTACTTGCACAATTATGGCCGGATATGCCGTGCGAGCGCGCAATCGGCTCACCGCTCGCCGGCGCCTCAAGGCATCATCTCCTTGTTGAGAGCGCTTTCCTGAAATCAAACAGGCTGTGATGCATTGTTGACCGGCAAACAGCTCTCCATCCTTTTCAGCCGCCCTTTGCGGCAACCACAGCCGATCAATGTTCCGGTGCGGCAGGGCAGACGGCGGGTGGCGATTTGTGCAGCGCTAATTGCCGTATCTATACTCATGGAAACGGCCCTGGCGCTGCATGCGCCGTTCTGGCGGGATGAAGCGCAGACAATCTTCATCGCCCGCCTTCCCCACTGGACCGATGTGATCGAAGCGTTGGCGCGGGATGGCGGAGCCCCGCTGTTCTATTTTCTGCTGCGCCACTGGATGCGCGTAGCGGGTTCCGGCGCGGGCATCCGCTGGCTGCCGATTCTTCTTTCCAGTGTCGCGCCGGCGGTCATTTTTCTGGTGGGAGAGAACCTCGCCGGCCGGACTGCCGGTATGACGGCAGCGGTTTGGTGGCTGGTGAACCCGGTTGCCGTGGACGCGGGCGCGCAGGTGCGAATGTACTGCCTCACGGCCTCCCTCGGCACGCTCACTTTGTGGGCCTGGATCCGTTTTCTGGGCAATGGCCGCTTGCGTTGCGGGTTGGCCGGCGCCGTGGGAAGCGTCGCCCTTCTATATACTCACAATACAGGCATCGTTCTGCTGGCGACAGCCCAAATCGGGTGGCTCGTTTGGGCAGTCGCAGCCCGCCGGCGCAAGGCTTTGGACGCCGGGCTGATGCTGCGGTGGGCCATGCTTCAGGCAGCGATTGGGCTGGCCTATTTGCCGTGGGCTCCGGTGCTGCTGCGGCAAATCTCCTATGACGTCACACCGTGGGCAGGCGGCATTGGAATCCAAAGAATGATCGTAAACGGAAACTGCTTTTTCCCTGTGCCCGTCTTGTCTACAGCCGCTCCCCTGGCGATGATGGCGGCCGCCGTGGTAGCCGGAGTCACGCTGTATGTATTCCAAAAACCGGAAATGGGCTGGCTGCGTCCCATTTTCACGCTGCCTGTGGCGGGTATCGCGAGCTTGGCCGCCGCTACGTACTTCCGAGGCGCCTTCGGGCCGCGCTACATTCTGCCCTGGGTTCCGATGCTGGCGCTGGGCGTCTTCGCTTTTACAGGCACTGTGCTCCGGAAGCCTCTCCGCCGGCTGGTCGTGGCCGTGTTGATTGCCTGCCAGGCGATCGGCCTGATTTTCGCAATGAACCGCATCGCAAAGCCGACAAACGCGCCCGAAATAGGGAGGTTTCTGATGCGAAGCCCGGCCGGCGAGGAAAATATCATCGTCATGCCCTGGGAGGCAGGCGCGCCCTCGATCAGCCTGTATCTTCCTCCGCAAGCCGGCGAAGAGATCGGCTCCCGACGCAACGCCGCGTGGAGGTCATCAACTGGGCCTTTCTGAAAAACCGCCTGAGCGATGACCGCGCCTTCGCAGCGTTCTTACATAGAATCGGTGCCGAGGCCCGCCGCCACAAAACCCTGTGGCTCATCTGCCAGACCAGCGCCCTGGAATCGAGTCCGGTGCAGCAATCCCAGACGTTCGTGAATCTGGAACGATCGCGGGAGCGGGATACCATCATTTGGCTCGAGGGCGTCGCGGGCCCGCCGGCGGTGCAGCTTCGCGGCTGCGATTGCGGCTATGAAAGCTTTGCTTTGCTGCGGTTTGATTCGCGGCTGCACGCCGACCTGCCGGAGCATTGACCCGGCCGGCTGCTCTGATCGCGAGCCGGCCACGGTGCGTTCGTGAACCGTCAAGGTTTCCGCTTCGACCGGGATCCTTGTATTAACTTTCGCTTCCGCCTTTGAGCCGCGGAGCGCGCGCCCGCTATAATGCGCGCCAGGGAGGAAGCCCTCTATGTCTTTGCGTCGCGCGGGTCTGGTGATAGTTTGTTTTGCCGCAATTAGCCTCGCCCAGCAGAGAGACATTCCGGACCTCGGCTACAAGGCCGTGCCGGACTGGCCCGATCTGCCCGCTGGATGGAACTTCGGCGAAGTGGCGAGCGTGGCCGCGGATTCCCACGGGCACGTGCTCGTTTTTCACCGCGGTCCTCACCCGATTATGGAATTTGATTCCGGGGGGAAATTTGTACGCTCCTGGGGCGATGGCATGATCTCCACCTCCCCCGGACCGAACAATCCGACATATGCTTTGGTCCCGCCCCGGCCGCCCTGTGATTCCTGCGGCGCCCATTCGGTGCGCCTGGACCCGGACGGCAACATCTGGGTGGTCGATGATGGCGGCCACGTGGTGATCAAGATGAATCCGCAAGGCCGGGTTGTGATGGAGCTGGGGCGCCGGGGCGTTCCTGGCTCCGGCCATGCCAATTTTAATCTGCCCACGGATGTCGCCTTCGCTCCCAACGGGGATTTTTATGTGACCGATGGCTATGGAAACTCCCGTGTGGTGAAATTCGCTCGCGACGGCCGGTATTTGTTGGAATGGGGGACCAGGGGGTCGGGCCCGGGCGAATTTTTGCTGCCCCACGCCGTGGTGCTCGATGCGCAGGGCAGGGTGTATGTGGCTGACCGCGAAAGCAGGCGCATCGAGATTTTCGACTCGGACGGAAAATTTCTCCGGCAGTGGGGGAATATCGGCGCCTTCTCCGGGCTTGCCATCACCGGAGACCAGCGCATCTGGGCAGCGGGCGGCGGCAATGTTGTCCTCCTGAATTTGGAGGGCCAGATACTGGGCAAACTCGCGCCTTCGGGCAAACTCCCGGGGCAGGTGGACGCCGCCCATGGGATTGCGGTCACTACCGGTGGAGATGTCTACGTCGCCGAGCTCAACTGGCGCGTGCAGAAATTCGTGAAAAAGTAGGGCGGCGCGGGCCGCCCGCTAATTCGGGCCGGATGCCGGCCGCTTTTGCTCTTCGATCGCGTTTCGCACCGCGCCAATCGCCGCCTCTTCCGATGACGGCTGGGCGGCAAGCACACGCTCGATTGCCTCGATGGTGGGCCGCATTTGCCTGTCCTTTGCTAGAAAAAGCTCGTACAGCAAGGGATAGTTCTTCGTGTACGTATAATCGAAAGCCAGGCCTGCATTGTTGGCGGCAGCCAAGCACTTGTTGAACGAAGTGGGGTCGGGTGTGATCGCGCCGCATTCCTCTTCCATCCGCGCGAAAAGATTTTGCTTGGCGGCTAGAGCTTCTTCTCTTCCTATCCGGCCAGCCCGGGCGGATGCGTACAGCATCTTGAACTCCGGGTAGTATCGATTCACCACTTCGGCCTTTCGCAGAAACAGTTCCGGCTCCTTCGAGAGATTCTGGTACACAGGCGAGGCCATGCCGAATTTCTGCTGGGCAAACTCGATTGCCGTGAGAAAACCGATCAGGGTCGACGCCGCCTCGGTGACGCTGGCCGGCAGCTTTTCGGAGTTTTTATGTACGTGAAAGTCTTCGTGCGGCACGACCACCAGCAGACGCTCCATTGTCGAGTTCTGAAGCGACGTGGTCACCGGGCTTTTGCCGTTGGCTACAGCTTCGATCGGATAGAAGAATACATCGTATTTTTCGGAATCCACTTCGCAGGCCGGTTGGTTGGTCTGCTTGAGCTGCAAGTCGTCATAGGAAGAAGGGATTTCGAGTTTGCCCGTGTAGTAGCAGCGGTAGTAAGCGGCAATTTTGTCCGAGGAATTCAGAAAGTTTCCGCTGCGCCGGAAGCCGAGCGCCTTTTCCAGCTCCTTCATCTCGCGAATCATCTGCTCGCGCGCCGCCGGGTCCTGCGGGGAAGGCTCGTCGCCGCTGAAGCAGGTTTCCGCCAAGGCGAAAGCCAGCGCGATGATGAGAATGAATCGCCGTCTCATTCCTGGAAATTCCTTCTTGGCTCCTCCCGCTCCTATTAGACCGCCGCGCAGCGGGTACGGTTAGCCGCAGCGGCCTGCTTCATTATCCGCCAGGGTCGAGTCGTTTGCTGGGCCAGATCGGGGGAGGTCGCCCGCCGCCGCCAAAACCCTCTTCTTGCGATGATTCCCAGCAGTGGAACGCTGCGCTTCCATTTGAGCCTCTTGAAGAGCTGGAACATTTAAGCCTCTTGAAGAGCTGGAAGAAGATAGAAAGGACAACTGCGCGTAGGAGCCAAAGGAAGATCGCCGGAATGGAGTGCCGGGAAACTCGGCCCGAAGCTTTCGATGCCCTCCCAGAGGCGGGCGCGAAGTGCCCTTCAGGGATTCACTGCAAACAGCGGGCCGCGCGCCGTTCTCTCGGCAGGCGCGGCCCGGATGCGCGCAAGGGATTAAAGCCGCTTCACTCGGATGTTCCGGAACTCGATTTTCGTGCCCGGAGCATCCTCGGGATGCGCCCATTGTAATCCGATTGCGCCGTTGGCCAGCTTACTGTCGTGCGCGTCAACGACCTTCTGGCCATTGTAAACAATGACGAAATGGTCGCCGTCGGCGGTGATGTCGAACGTATTCCACTCGCCATTGCGAATCTTGGCGTCCGCTGGCGCCTTTTGCACGTTGACCAGGCTAGCGGTCAGATAACTGCCGCCCGTATAATGGCCGGGGTCTTTGTCTCGGATTTGTACTTCATAACCCTGGCCGCCCCCCTTCTTTTTGCCTTTGGCTTCTCCCGGGGGTGCGGGGTGCGGGCGCGGGTTCCGCAGCATAACGCCGGAGTTGACGTTATCCGTGGTGCGGAACTCCAGCCTCAGCTCGAAATTGGCGAAGTCCTCTTTCGTCAGCAGCGTAGTCCCGCGCGGGGAATCCGTCATAATCGTGCCGTCCACGACCTTCCACGCGCCGTTTGGATTCGTATTGGGATCCCAGTTGTCGAGAGTCTTTCCGTCGAACAGCAAGATCCATCCTTCGGCCTTTTCTTTCGCCGTGAGCGTATTCGGCGCTGCGCCGGGCGGAGCGGCCAATACCACCCCAACTGCTAAAACCGTGAACATCGCGAGCATTCGCTTCATAAGGTTGCCCTCCCTGGACCGTACTATTATCCATAATTCCGTGGCGGTGTGAGAGCGCCCCGAAGAATTTACCCGGCTCCGCTGCGCGGCGCGGACCCTAAAGCGCCCCAGTCAAGGATGGCGCGGGGCTCGTTAGCATGGCCAGGCGATTGCAGCGTTTCTCTCCGGTGGAGGCTATATGCGGAAAGTTTTACTCTTCGTCCTGGCGGCCACATTTGGCGTCGCTGCCTGGGCGGACACATTAATCATGCGGGATGGCGCCCGGTATACCGGAACGTTGATCGACGGCAACTCGCGGCAAGTTACGTTTGCGGACCAAAACGGAATGCGGCGGACGTTCAATACCAGTGAAATACAGGCCGTAGAGTTCCAATCCGGAGCCTACTCGCAAGGCCAGACCGGCGGCGTCCAGATGGGCGCAGCACTCCTCCCGGCCGGCACACAGATTGCGGTTCGCACCAACGAAAACATTGACTCAACATCGGCGGCAACAGGCCGAACTTACTCCGCGACGATCACTCGTGATGTGCTTGACCAGAATGGCAATGTCGTGATTCCGAACGGATCTCCTGCGCAGCTCATAGTGCGAAATATCTCCAGCGGAGGCACGTTCGGCTCGGCGGAGTTGGCTTTGGATCTGCAATCCGTCGATGTCAACGGACAGCGTTACACGGTAAGCACAGCCGACGTGCAGCAGCAGGGCGCCGGCGGCCTTGGCGCAAACAAGCGTACGGGTGAATACGTCGGCGGCGGGGCGCTGCTTGGGACGGTGCTGGGCGCGATTGCCGGCGGCGGCAAGGGAGCGGCGATCGGAGCGCTTGGCGGCGCGGCCGCCGGGGCTGGAGTGCAGGTGCTCACAAGAGGAAAAGAAGTGCACGTGCCCGCAGAGACGCAGTTGACCTTCCGGCTCGATCAGCCTCTCCAGCTCCAGCCGATGCGGCGCTAGGCGCCTGACGTCTCCGGCCCGGCGCCCAGAGGCCGGGCCGGAACCACACCTCTAAGTCAAGCGGCGCACTTTGATGTTGCGAAAGGCGATGCTCTTGCCAGGCGCGCGCTCGGGATGCGCCCACTGAAGACCGATCGCTCCCGTGGTGTGCAGAGAATTGTGGGCGTCGAGCACTTTCTTCCCGTTATACACCACCGTGATGTGGTCGCCTTGCGCGGTGATCTCCATACGATTCCATTGTCCGGGGATGATCTTGGCCAGGCTGGCCGTCTTGGCCATGTTGACCAGACTGCCCGTCGTGTAGCCCTGCTCGTCGATGTCGCGGATCTGAATTTCATAGCCGACATCGTGGATGTTCCCCTGGCGCGCCATGCGAATGTAGACCCCGCTGTTGATATCGGGCGTCCCCTGAAACTCGAGCTTGAGGACGAAGTTGTCGTAGTCCTCGTTGCTGTACAACGCTCCGCCCTTGGGCGAATTCGTCGTAACGGCGCCATCCACGATCTTCCACTCGGCCGCGCCGTGAGGCGTCCAGCCGTTTAAGGTTTTCCCGTCAAATAGAAGTTTCCAGCCTTGAGCGGTTTCCTGGGGGGTTAGGGTATTGGGCGCTTCCGGTCCAACGGCCAACGCTGTCCAGAGACCGATGGTTAAAGTCGCAGCGAGTATTCTTCTCATGTCCTGTTCTCCTGGGAGATTTTCGGGCCGCCCATGCTTCTCCGGCGCAGGCGACGCGTTGCTTTGCTGCTCAGAAATACGAAAGGCGCTTGGACTAACTCAAGCGCCGGACCTTGATATTGCGGAACTCGATTTTCTTCCCGGTCACCAGTTCCGGATGGGCCCATTGCAGGCCGATTTTCCCGGAAGCGAACTTCGCGTCATGTCCGTCCAGAATCTTTTTGCCGTTGTAAATCACGATGAAGTGATCACCCTGAGCAGTGATGTCAAAACGGTTCCACTGCCCGGGGATGATCTGCGCCTTTTCAGCCTTGAGCACGCCCACCAGACTGCCGGTGTCAAAGCCGCCTGGAGAGTCATGCACCGGCCGGACATCGCTGTCTCGAATATTGATCTCGTAGCCCGGCATGCCTTGGCTTTTGCCCTTTGGCTTGGGCTGGCCCTTTGTGGCGGGATTGTAAGGCCGCGGCGTATAGCGCAAATAAATGCCGCTGTTCACATCCGGCGTGGTGCGAAACTCGATTTGCAGCTCAAAGTTGTCGAAGGTATCGTTCGTGAACAGGTTGCCGCCCTTATCGGAATGCATCATAATCGCGCCGTCCTCGACTTTCCATTCGGCGCTGTTGCTGGAAGGCGTCCAGCCGTTCAGCGTATGGCCGTCAAACAGTAGAATCCAGCCTTCCGATTTTTCCTTCGCGCTCAACGTATTCGGCGGCTCGGGAGGAGCGGCGAAAGCCGCCCATAGTCCGACTGCCCCTAATACAAATGCTATCCGCTTCATAACGCCTCCTCCTTTCGCGCTTATTATCCCCAATTTTGCGTCCGGTTTCGAGGGCGCCCGCCAAGTTAAGACGCATGGCGCTCCAGCCAACCCGCCCAGGAAGGGACGGTGCTGCGGGCGAGCGCGAACAGGAGCCGGGCCCTCGCAGGTCGCTATAATAAACATCCACGGCCGGCCGCCAATTTTAGCCGGAAACAGGACCAGGGTGAGTGATGAATAAACTCGGAGTTGGGGTCATCGGAGTCGGCGAGATGGGGAAGCGCCACGCGGAGAACGTGCGGTATCGCGTTCCGAAAGCTCGATTAATCGCCGTAGCGGATGCCAATCCAGAGAGAGCGCGGAGTGTCGCTGCGGAGCTGGAAATCGAGCATTTCTATGACAACGCCGAAGATCTCGTAGCGCGCACCGATATCGACGCGGTTGTAATCGGCTCGCCCCCGCGGGTCCACCCGGCGCTCATCAGGAGCGCGGCTGCGGCCAAAAAGCACATCCTTTGTGAAAAGCCGCTCACGCTTACCCTCGAAGAGGCGGACGAAGTTCTGGATGCGGTATCGAAGGCGGGTGTTTTTTTTCAGGTGGGGCACATGCGGCGCTACGATCCAGGCTATGCCGCCGCCAGGCAGCGAATGGAAGCTGGCGAAATCGGCGAGCCGGTGCTGTTCAAATCGATCGGGCGCGATGCGGCCCCGCCGCCGCCCGCCTATTTTGAGTGCGGCCTGAACGGCACGCTTTTCCTTGATTCCAGCGTTCACGAGTTCGATCTGGCGCGATGGCTGATGGCGGACGAGGTTGTGGAAGTCCACGCTTTCGCCGCCGCAAAGTCGCTGCCGGAACTGGCCAAGCGCGGCGCTTACGATTCAGGCGTGGTCAACCTCCGATTCGCCGGCGGGGCGATCGGCAACACCGAATCGTTCATGAATGCCGGCTACGGCTATGATATCCGCACGGAAATCGTGGGAACCAAAGGCGCTCTCCAAATCGGGTATTTGGGTTATACCCCTCTCGTGGTTCTCAAGCCGGGCGTGAGCAGTCACGACAACGTCCAGCATTGGCTCCAGCGCTTCGCGGACGCTTATCTTCGGGAGATGTCCGATTTTGTGGAGAGCGTGCTGGCCGGCCGCAGGCCACGAGTCACGGGATACGACGGGCGCCAGGCCGTCGCCATCGCTCTCGCGGCCGAATGTTCGTATAAGGAAGGCCGGACGGTCCGGCTGAAGAACCCGGCCACCGCCTGACGGTTCGCAGGGCAAGCCGGAGCGAATCGCGGTTAGACGCTGATGACCGGGCAAGGGGAATCCCGGATAATCGCGTACGCGTCGGTGCGAAGCCTTCCCAATAGCCCTGCTGCGGAAGCACGGCCGATAACCACCAGCCCGGCCCCGTGGTTCTCGGCGGCCGTCCGGACGACCTTCGATACGCTTCCGCCTGCCAGTACCTGCTGGATCTGAATACCCGGCGGCGCGCACTCCCCGAGCATCTTGACGACCTTCTCTTTCGCCTCGCTGCTCATCAGCCGGAGCAGTTCTGACTGAAGATACACCGTCTCGGGCGTGAACTCGAAGGAGGGAATGGCGTGAACGATCACCAGTTCGGCATCAAATTCTTTTGCAAACCAGCTCGCCCACCGCAAGTGCTCCGAAACGTTGGAGGCAAGATCGATGGCGCAGAGGACCGTGCGCACTGGAGGGGCGGCCTCTTCGGCGGGCTCCTCGATGTGCACTCCCGTCCACACCGGGCAGCGCACGTCATGCAGCACTTTCGCGGTCACCGAGCCGAGAATGAAGCGGCGAAAGGTGCCCCAACCCCGGGTCGGCATCATGATCAAATCCACATTTTCCGAGTGTGCGTACTCGACGATCTTGCCGGCGGGATCGCCTTCCGCCAGCACCCTGTTGACTTCGAACTCGGCCAGTTCCTCGGCTAGAAAGGAATGAAGCTGGGCGCGCACTTGCTTCTGGTGTTCGGCGAGCGTTTCTTCAACTACAATGCGCTTGACCTGCACATCCCCCGGCGAAAGCCGGACCACCTGCGCCACGTGCAGCAGCGTGATTTTGGAATGGAAGTGCTTGGCGAGCGGCGCGGCGTGCCGCGCGGCGACAACGGAGCGGCGGGAGAAATCGGTCGGAAGCAGGATATGGCGCAATGAGAGCATGAGCGTCTTCTCTCCCGGATGTTAGCAGCAAAACGCGCGCCCGGGAGCCCGCCTCGCGGCGCCTGTGCTGCTCTCCGCCCCAACCGGGGCCGCCCGGCGTTTCGATAGCCACGGTGTGCCGGACGGAGTTCGGTTGAAATACCCGGGATGGGGCGCCGGAAAATTGCCTCGCCGCCAAAAAACGGCCTTAGCCATTCGAGGGTATAATGCAGGTCTCCTTATTTTCCGGCATTAGGAAGGGAAAGCTCATGAGATGGCGCGGCGTGGTGGCCGCTTTCGCCTGCGGGGTGGCGCTGATGCCGGCGTGCGGGCAGCGGCAGCCGAAGACCCGGCTGAAGAGACAGGAGTTTGGAAAAATGCAGAATGGCGCGCCGGTCGAGCTGTTTACGCTAACCAATAAGAGCGGCATGGAAGCTGCTGTCACCAATTACGGAGGAATTCTCGTTTCTCTAAAAACACCCGACCGGAACGGCCGGCTGGCTGACGTGGTTCTAGGCTTCGATTCGCTGGATGGATATCTCCAGCCCGAGCCCTATTTCGGCGCGATCGTCGGCCGCTACGCGAACCGTATCGGACACGGCACGTTCACCCTCAACGGCGTCTCCTACACGCTGGCGCGCAACAACGGAGAGAACGCGCTGCATGGCGGCATCAAGGGTTTTGACAAGGTCGTGTGGCAAGCCAAAGATGTCTCCACCGACGCGGCCCCCAGCCTGGAGCTGACCTACCTGAGCAAGGACGGCGAGGAAGGCTACCCCGGCAATCTTTCTGCCCGCGTAGTCTACACCTTGACGGACGACAACGAGCTTAAGATCGACTACACCGCGACGACCGACAAGGACACGGTC
>DASREK010000002.1:0-5779 GCA_035652135.1 Bryobacterales bacterium
TGGCCCATCGCGGCCCCGATGACGAGGGATTTTTCCTGGACGGCCGCGTCGGGCTGGGCCATCGCAGGCTCAGCATTATCGATCTGCGCGGCGGCAAGCAGCCGATCTTCAACGAGGACGAGTCCGCCGTAATCGTATTCAATGGCGAAATCTACAATTATCGCGAACTGACCGCGCAACTGACCGCCGCCGGCCACGTCTTCAGCACGCAGTCGGACACAGAAACCATCCTGCACGCTTATGAGCAGTATGGCGACCGCTGCGTGGAGCGGCTCAGAGGAATGTTCGCTTTCGCCGTCTGGGATCGGTCAAAACAGCGCCTCCTGCTGGCCCGAGACCGGCTGGGAGTCAAGCCGCTCTATTATTATGCCGGCCCACGTTTTTTTGCCTTTGCCTCCGAGATCAAGTCGCTGCTGGAGATTCCGGAGGCGCCGCGGGAGGTAGATCCGGAGGCTTTGGACCTTTATCTGTCCCTGCGGTATGTGCCCGGCCCGCGGACGATTTTCAAAAACATTTACCGCTTGCAGCCCGGCTGCATTCTCGTGCTCGACAGGAAGGGAATGCGGACAGAGCAATACTGGGACATTGAATACTCTGAGCCGGAGCCGCATCCTGAAAAGCATTTCCTGGACGGTTTTCGGGAACTGCTGGACCAGAGCGTGCGGCTACGTCTTCTGTCGGAAGTCCCCCTCGGCGTTTTCCTCAGCGGCGGCCTCGACTCGAGCGCCATTCTGGCCATGATGACGGGAGCAGCGGAGGGCTCCCGCGTCAAGGCCTTCAGCGTCGGCTACCGGGGATTGGGTCGCAAGGACGCGCAGTCGAACGAGTTCGGCTTCGCCCGCTTAGCGGCCGAGGCCTTCGTCGCCGAACATCATGAATACCATTTAAGCGCAGCTGAGTTCGGCGATTTTGCGCCGGAGCTGGTGTGGCGTCTCGATGAGCCGATGGCCGACCCGAGCGCGATTCCTCTGTATTTCCTCTCCAGGCTTGCGCGAGAACACATTACCGTAGTGCTATCCGGAGAGGGAGCGGACGAAATTCTGGGCGGCTACAACATCTACCGCCGCATGCTCTCGCTGAACCGTCTCTATGGAACCGCGCCGTCGGCGATGTCGCGCTTCGCCCCCTGGGCGGCCCGCTACACGCCCAAGGGCGTTCTGCGTAGATACGTCGGTATGTCCGGCCAACCCTTGGAACGGCGGTATCGGGGCGTGTGCCGGGGTTTCACCAGCGAATGGAAACGCCGCCTGATCGGGGCGGACCGCGGGGAACGCTCCGAGCAATTGCTGGACAGCATCTTCGAATCACGCTTCAACGCTGTCCGCTACGCTTCCCCGCTGAACCGCATGCTCTATGTGGACGCCAAAATCTGGCTGCCCGATGATTTGCTGATCAAGGCCGACAAAATGACGATGGCCAACGGCGTGGAGCTGCGGGTGCCGTTTCTCGACCACAAGCTCGTAGAATTCGCGGCCGCTGTGCCGGACCACTTGAAAATTGGCCCTGATGGCGGAAAAAGCTTGCTGCGAAAAGCTATGCAGGCTGTGCTGCCGGACGTGATTCTCCATCGGTCCAAAAAAGGCTTCCCGACTCCGGTTTCATCCTGGCTTCGTTCGCCCCTTCGCAGTTTCGCCCGCGAACTGCTGCTCTCCTCCGGCTCGGCCTGTTCCCGGTATATGGAGCGCCGCGTCGTCGAAGAAATGATGCATGAGCACGAGCGGGGAAAGTGCAGCCGGCACGAGGAGATCTGGACCCTTCTCGTCTTTGAACTGTGGCATCGCACGTTTATCGACAGGCGGATTGAGCCGGCCGTGGCCCGCAAGGAGCCTCCGCTGGCAGTGGCTGTCTGAAAGACAGGGATTCGGAAAATGATCGAGGGGAACGACATTATCTGCTTCAGCAATGATTGGAATGGAGATCCGCTCAGCAAGAAACACATCGCTACTCGGCTCGCGCGAAAGAACCGCATTCTATGGGTGAACTCCATCGGCAACCGGAATCCAGCCGTTTCCGCTCACGACCTCCGGCGTGCGCTGAAAAAGCTTTTACAGTGTTGCCAGGGTCTGCGGCGCGTCGCAGGGAACATTTGGGTGCTTGCCCCCCTGGTGATCCCGTTTCATGGGAGCCGGGCGGCCCGCCGGGTCAACCGGCGACTGCTTCGCTGGCGCGTCGAGCAGGCCTGCCGGACGCTCGGGTTCCAGCAGCCGATCACATGGACCTTCGTGCCCAGCTCTGCGGATGTGGCCGGATCCTTGGGAGAGCGGCTTCTCGTCTACCACTGCGTCGATGAGTTTTCCCAGTTTACGGGAACGAACCGCGGCGCAATCCTGGAAATGGAGCGCCGTCTTTTGACAAGGGCCGATGCGGTGATCGTCTCTTCGGCCAAGCTCTATGAGTCCAAGCGCGCGTACAACCCCAATACATTTCTCGTGCGGCACGGCGTTGACCTCGAGCACTTTCGCAAAGCCTGTCTCGATACTACGCGCGAGCCCGAAGAATGCCGGCGGCTGCGACGGCCCATTATAGGATTTTTCGGCCTCATAGCCGACTGGGTGGATTTGCAAACGATCCGCCATATCGCTTTGGCCAGAGCGCAGTGGTCGTTCGTGCTGATCGGAAAGGTACAGACCGACACCTCGCCGCTGCGCGGCCTGCCCAACGTGCATCTGCTCGGCAGGCGCGATTATGAATCTCTTCCCGCTTATTGCAAGGCTTTCGATGTCGCCATTCTGCCGTTTATCGTCAACGAGCTTACCGTTGCGGCCAATCCTTTGAAATTGCGCGAATACCTGGCGGCCGGGCTGCCGGTTGTAGCGACGCCGCTGCCCGAAGTGGAAACGCTGGGCGGACGGGTGCGCGTTGCCCGGTCTCCACAGGAGTTTTTGACGCAGATAGAGGATCTGCTGAGGGAGAGACAAGGCTCACGGCTTGCTGTTTCCAAAAGTATGGAAAGCGAGTCCTGGGACCAGAAAGTGGAGGAACTCAGCCGTGTCGTTGCGGATTGCCTGGCTACACCCAACCGAGAAGCAGAGCGCCTGCGCGCCGCCGGCGCGGTTCCGGCAGCGTAGCCGGAAAAGAGTCCGCACGCGCAGCCGGGCGGCCCAAGAGTCGGGTCCCGCGAATACGAGAACAAACGGCGTTTCCGGCCATCCTGCCGTGTTTGACCTCCCGGCCGTAAGCCCAGCCGCGCTTTTCCCGGGCCGCTCCGGCCCGGCGTGGGAGTGGCTTTGCCGGCAAAGGACGCGGCACATCCGCCGTCTGATATCTTCTTCCAGCGCCCGGGGGGAGCTTGTGCGGCGCTCTGCTTTGGCGCCGGTCCAGGACGCGGGCTATCTTTGCGATTTGCTGGGCGGCTGCTTTTTGCAGCCTGTCCGGCGGCCGGTGGGCTGGAGGCGCTGAGCCCAGGGGAGGAACAATGCTATGTCTATCAGGCCTCTGTTGATTCTTCTCGCGATGCAAGTAGTGGCTTGTCCTGCGGCCGCCCAGCAAAATGCGCCGCTAACCTGGTGGACGACGCACTCTATGCAAAAGGTGAGGCCGAACGATCCGATGCCTTTTTCCCGGCGTCATACGGCGCATCTCTACGCTGCCCGAAATGAGTTCGAAGCCTTCCAGTTGGTGTTCCGGTCGGATACGCAAAACGTGCAGGGCGTGGATGTGGATGTATCGGATTTTCGAGACGCCGGCGGAAAGGACGTCATTTCGAAAGAAAGCGTTACGGTCTATCTGGAGGAGTTCATAAATGTTCAGACGCCGTCCACCGTCGAGGGGGCAGTGGGGCTTTGGCCGGATCCTCTAGTCCCCCGCGTGGACCGGTATGCGGGCGAGCGACGCAACGCATTCCCGTTTACTGTGCAGCAAGGCTTGAATCAACCGGTATGGATCGAAGTTTATGTTCCTTCCACGGCCGAACCCGGCTCCTACAGCGGCTCGGTGACCGTTTCGATAAACGGCGAAGCAGCGTTTTCCGTGCCGGTAACTCTGACTGTATGGAATTTCACTCTACCCTCGACGGCCACCTTGAGATCGTCGTTTGGCTTCAGCGGGGTGGCGGCTGTGAAACAGCACCGCGGCCGCTACACGACCGACGCCGACCTCTACGCCCTGACCGGTCTTTATGCAAAGGCCGCTCTGCTGCACCGCATCAGCATCCACGGGGGAAGCATGGCGCCGCCCCGCTATACTTTCGACTCTTCGGGCCGCATTCACGTGGACTGGAGCGCCTACGACGCGGAAGTGGCGCCCTTCCTCGACGGGTCCATTTTGGGAGCGCGGCAACCGCTGCCCGGAGCGCGGTTTACCTCGATCGACGTGCGCACGCCGGCCAGCTTGCAAAGCGACGAAGAAAGAATCGCGTATTGGACCGAGTGGACGCAGCACTTTCAACAGAATGGTTGGCTCGATCGTCTCTTTTTGTATTTGTGGGACGAGCCAGCCAAGAGCGATTTTCTACAACTGCTCCAGCGGGGCCACGCCGCGGCGGGCGTCTCGCCGCCGCTCCGCAACTTGGTCACTACGATCTACACGCAGCAACTGGCGCCGGTGGTGCAAATCTGGGTTCCGCTCGTGAATTGCCTCGAACCCAAGCCCGGTTTTGACGATCTCTGCCTCCAGACGCCGCCCTTGAGCTCGTATACCGCGGAGATTCAGAAGGGCAAGCAGGTTTGGTTTTACCAATCCTGCGCGAGTCACGGATGCAGTTCGACGGGCGGGTCTTATTACGTGGGCTGGCCCAGCTACATGATCGACATTTTTGCGCCCGCAAACCGCGCGATGCAGTGGATCGCCTGGAAATACCGCATGGAAGGTGAACTGTACTACAGCATGAATCAGGCGTATAGTTCCGGGACCGATCCCTGGGAAAGCGTCTATTTGTTCGGAGGCAACGGCGACGGCACATTGTTTTACCCTGGACGTCCGGACAGGATTGGAGGCTCCACGGACATTCCGATCGAGAGCATTCGCCTCAAGCTGATTCGCGAGGGTATGGAGGACTACGAGTATCTGGCGCTGCTCTCCCAGTTGGCGGGCCCCGATGCAGCGGACCAGTATGCGGCCCGGATCGTGAGGAAACCGTACAATTGGGAGTCGCGTCCAGAAGCATTTCTGAGCGTGCGGATGGAAATGGGCCGGGATCTGAACCGATTGGCAGCCGGACCTGGCGGGCCAGATGCGCGATGACACGCCGGCCCGCTTAATCCGCGAGGTCCGGCGGCCCTTGCTGGCCGCCGTGGAGCGGCTTTCCGACTCAGCCGCCGAAATACATTCCCAGTGGCGCCGCTTCCTGGCTCAGCTTCCTGTGAGCCGCGAGGGACTCGAATTTCTCTCGCGGCTGGATCTCACAGCCAATGCGCGGCGGCTGCGCGCGGCTGGGGCGCAGCGCTTGCGCGAGAGTGCGGAAGAGTACGGGCAGGAGCTTGCCAGCCGCGGTGTGACCGCAGCCTGCACGGCCGCCGCCGTGACGCTATACGTGGAGGCGTGCCTGCCCTACCTGCTGGCGGATGGCCAGCCCGAGCGGCTGAAATGGGCGGGAGCCGTAGCAAGGTTTGCTTCGGCTTATCAGTTTCTCCTGCTCTCCGGCTACGCCCGGCAGCGCGCGCTCGAGCGCCAGCGGCTCGAGGAGAAATTCGGACGCGCCGAGCAGCGCCTGCAAGGCTTTTCCGCCGACCTGGGGGAGGCCTACGAGAGGGAGCGCCGGCGCCTGGCTCGCGACCTGCACGACGAGATCGGCCACGATCTGATCGTGCTAAAGCTTTACATGGAGATGCTCGCGCTGGAT
>DASREK010000003.1:0-5986 GCA_035652135.1 Bryobacterales bacterium
CTTGGGGAAGCGCCGGCGCTTCTTCCATCAGCAGCTGCCGCAGACCTGTTTTGAGCGCGCTCAGCTTTTCCCGTTTCTGCCGGTTCAGGTTTCGAATCTCCTGTGACGTGTAAGCGGGACGAAAGGGGCTTAAGCCGGCCACGGGCACCAGATTCACCTCCAGGGTGAACACGGCGCCGTACCCAAAGAGGTAGACGCCGCGGGTGGTTCCCAGCAGGGCGAAAGGCGCCCGGGCCATCAACTGCTGGATCCGGTCATCAATGGCTCGCTCGGCCGCTTTCAGAGAAATGCGCAGCGCCCGATTGTCGTTGGTGTTCAACGAGGCCCGGCCGGCGGGTCCGGGCTGGGGGGCGGCCCCGGGCAAAAGCGCGGGAAGCGCCGCAAGCAGAAAAGGCAGACCGAAGATGGATCGCATACTTTTCATTGCCGGAACGCCGCGGGCCGGGCCTGCGCCGACTGCATGTAAAGAACGTTCAGCTCTTTGACCAGCAACTCGTAATTTTCCTTCACGTCGCGCATGTCGGCTTCATAGCGCGCCTGCATGGCTGCTACGGCTCGCTCGCTTTGCGAGTCGCGGCCGCCAAAAGCGATCTGCCAGCGCTCTCGCTCCAAGGTAATGCTGGGCTTCGAAACCCACAGCCCGCCGAAGAGCACGGCCAGCAGCAGCGACGCGGACAAGGCGAACCGCGGCACACGCAGCAAGAATGCCGCCCACCACCGCGACATGCCGGACGGCTCGAAGACCTTGTCCGAGATAAACGCGATGCGCCGCGGAACCTCCTCGTCCTTCAGCGCCAGCAGGGCGCGCTGCGTCATACGCAGCCGTTCCAGTTCCTCCCGGCAGCGGGCGCACGCTTCCAAATGCTTCTCCACTTGCCGCCTGTCTGCGGCGCCAAGCTCTTCCAACCAAAAGTCGCGCAAATCAAATGGCGAGCAGCTCATAGAAAACCTTCCTTTTCCACCGCAGAGAATGCGCTCAAGAAACGCTTTTTTCAGTGGTGAGAGCGTTCCCCGTGGTGAGCAATACTTTCAGGAGGTCAAAGGCCGCATAGAGGCGGGACTTCACGGTGGAAACCGGGCACGACTGAATTTGGGCGATCTCATCGAACTTGAAGCCCTGATAGATCTTCAGCACGACGGCCTCCCGCTGCTCGGCGCTCAGTTGTTCCAGGGCGCTCCCCACCGCCAGCTCCAGCTCGAGCGGATAGACCGCCGAGCCGGCAATCGGTATGGCTCGCCCGCCGCCGCACTCAGACAGCTCCTGGGATTCCGGCTTCTCTCTCCGGAATTGCGAGAAGGCTTCGTTATGCGCGATGCGGAAGAGCCACCGCGGGAAACAGTCCGCGTCATCCAGCTTCCCCAGATAGCGATACGCTTTCAAAAACGTCTCCTGGGTGAGGTCGAGAGCGTCTTCCCGGTCTTTCACCACGCGCAGCAGGTAGTTATAAACACGCTTCTCCCACCGGGAAACGAGTTGGTTATACGCCTCCACGTCCCCTTTGCGCGCGGCCAACACCAAGTCCCGGTCTTCGACCTCGCGGAAAATCAACTTTGACTCCTGATGAGAGATGACGCGGCCCAGCGGTAAAAAGTCTGGGAATCCACGAATTTCGCCCCACTATAACACGAACCGGAGCACATGCAGGCGTCTCCAAGGCGGCTGGTGGAAGCCCCCTCCGGGCAACCCAGGGCCATCCGGCCGCATTCCCGGGGTTTGGCCGCACTGTTTGACAAACAGGCCAGACCGTAACTTCTTCGCCGCTAGAGTAGAATTCCGTTGAATGGAGAAGCCTATGCCAATTAGCGAAGCATTGCTGCCCGAATTCGATCACGAAATGGCCAATACGCGCAAGACCTTAGAGAGAGTTCCGTGGGAGAAGCCGGACTGGAAACCCCACGCAAAGTCCATGACCATCCAACGGCTGGCCAGCCATGTAGCTGAAATCCCGGGCTGGGTCGGCGTAACGATCACCTGCGACTCGTTCGACGTCGCTCCGCCGGGCGGCCAGCCGGTTCAGCCGACTTCGGCCACTTCAAGAACGGAGTTGCTGGAGATTTTTGACAGGAACGTCTCGGCGGCTCGCGCGGCGATCGCTGGCGCCAGCGACGCCCAGTTGATGAAGCCGTGGAGTCTGTTGAACGGCGGAAAACCGGTCTTCACCATGCCGCGGGCCGCCGTGCTTCGCAGTTTTATCATGAACCACAGCATTCATCACCGCGCCCAACTCGGGGTCTACCTGCGGCTGAACGATGTCCCGGTACCGTCGACTTACGGTCCCTCCGCGGACGAAGGCGGGATGTAGTAGCGCGATCCGGCAGAATCAAACCCCTGCCACTTTTCCGGAAGAGCCCAGCCGGCTCGGGCGGCGCCTGGCCGCCGCCCGGCAGCCTGCAAGCTATACTGGCCGTTAAAGGCCATGACGCACATACCGGGGACCTATTTCCTGCGAAATCTGGTGCTCCACCGCAGTCTGGTTTTTCATCTCGTCCGCCGGGATTTTCAACAGCGCTTCGTAGGCTCGGTTGTGGGCTGGGTTTGGGGCATCATACATCCGCTGGTTTTGTTAGTAGCCTACACGTTCATCTTCACCTACTGCCTACGAATGCGCCTTGGCCCAGGCCAGGCGACCGACAATTACCCGATTTTTCTTTTCGCCGGCATGCTTCCATGGCTGCTGTTCCAGGAAACGGTCCAGCGGTCGGCTTCAGCGCTGGTCGAGTACGCCAACCTCATCAAAAAAAGCGTGTTTCCTGCCGAGATCGTGCCGGTAGCCATTTTTCTGTCGAACCTGCTGAGCCACTTCCTGGCCCTGCTGCTGTTGGTGACGGCGGTGGCGGTGTGGCTCAAGCACATAAGCGCTATGCTGCTCGTGCTGCCGGTGTATTTTTTCCTCATCGGCTTGTTCAGTCTGGGCCTGGCCTGGATCGCCTCGAGTCTGAATGTCTTTCTGCGCGACACCGCCCAAGTGCTCTCGGTTCTTCTCACTTTCTGGTTCTGGCTGACGCCCATTTTCATCGCGGAAGCGCAGTTTCCCCGCGCCGTCCACTGGCTGGTGACCTTCAACCCACTGGCCTACGCGGTGCGTGGCTATCGCACGAGCATCCTCTCCTCGCATCTGCCCGCGGCTCGCGATTTGCTGCTGCTAACGCTTTACGCGGTGTTGTCTTTTGTCCTGGGCGGCCTGTTTTTCCGGCACACGAAAAAAGGATTTGCCGACGTGCTATAGCGCTCGGCATCCGAACTGCATGCTACCGAGAACCTCTACGGCGAGTGAAGGCGAGGGGCGGCCGAGTCCCGCTGGCGGACATCAACAACAGAGCGATTCCAAACACCCCGCTGACGGCGGCTCCCCACCACAAAATGCGGGGAGCAAAATAGAAGACGATCGTGTGGCGGCCCGCCGGCAAGTGCAGCCCTCGAAAAGCCAGGTTGGTGTAATAAATCGGTTCCTCGCGGCCATCCACCCAGGCGCGCCATCCGGGGTAGTGTGTTTCCGAGCTGACCAGCCAGGCTTCTGAGGCCGATTCGGCTTCGAGCACAACGCGGCGCATTCCATAGTCGACGATGCTGACGGCGCCGGCGGGTGCGCCCGAGCCTCGTAACAGGCTGACCGCGCCCTCGACAACCGCCTCGCTTCGCAGGTCGAAAGTTTTAGAACGCAATATCGCCGCGGCGTCATCTTCGTTCGCGGCCGTCCGGATTGCATGCACTAAGAAAAACCGGGGCAGCACCCTGGTATTTCTGTAAGCCAGCCGGCCAGGTATGCCGGCGGTCTTTACAAACCGTCCCTGCGCAAGAGCCGCTTCGGGCATCGGTGTCCGTGAAAGTAGATACCCGATATTCAGCAGGTCGATCACCGGCGAATCCGGGTTGTTCACCTGACAATACGCTCTCCATCGTTCGCCGTCACAGTAAGCCAGTCTGGCCTGAACCACCCTTGCAGGGGCCATTGGCTCGTCTCCGCCGGCTGCGGGAACCAGCGTAAGCGGCGAGCCCATCGCCCAAAGGGCTGAATCGTCGATCGTATCGATGCGTAGAGGCGGGACCGCCGCGTTGGCCAGCTTGCGTACCTGAGACAGCAGGGCGCTGCTGCCATCGAAGCTGTAAGTAGTAATCCCTGGCTCTTCGCGGAGAGAAGCCGTATTCATTGGACGTCCCGATCCTACCAGGATCAGGTCGGCCGCCACCAGCAGCGCGATTGCATAGGCGGCCGCGGCTCGCTCGGCCTTTTGAGAGACCCAGTCGGCCCCCAAGCCCGCCAGGACCGCCATACTCAACACGAAGGGCGCCGCCGCAAGTTCCGGATAGGCGACGGTCCGAACGGCGCCGGGCGCCAGGGCGAGGAGGGCCCTTCCGATCGGAGTGAACCGCCCCAGCATCCAGAGAGCAGAGGCCAGCGTCATAACCAGGAATAGTCGCGTGAGCCGATCGCGCCGCATGGAGGCGGCGACCGTCGCCAGCAGCAACCCGGTGATCCCGCAATACAGGTACAGCACCGTGGGCTCCCATTTGCCGGAATAGCGGGTGAGATCGAAGATGCCATAATGATTGGGCGAGATCAGAGAAACCAAGGCGGCGGGCGGCAAGCCGGCGCCGAGGGCATACTCGCCTTTCCCCATGTAATCCGAGCGGTATTTCGCGATGCTCAGGCGCCGCAGTTCGGCGCCGGGAAGAAGCTGAATGGCTGCGAAGCCCAGCGAAAGGCCGATAGACGCAGCAATCAGGCCAAAAAGCCGCCGCTGCGCCAGACGGAAAGCGATGAGGGCCAGGCCCAGAAGAAGGCAAGAACCAAAAGCCGCCGCCGCCATCGCCGGATAGCCTGCCAGGATTGTCATAGCCAGGCTTGCGGCCAAGGCGGCCAGCTTCCGCCAGGAAAAGCTTTCTGCCAGGACCAGAACCGCGATCCAGGCGCCCGGGATCCAAGCTGCGGCGTCCACAAAGCCCAAATGCTCCACCTGCGCCGCCAAAACTCCGCCCAGCTCGAATACGGCCGCGCCGGCCAGAGCCGCCGGACGGCCCACCCCGAGCTTCCGGAGAAGATGATAGGTGAACACGCCGGCGAGAAAAACGTGCAGCACAAGCTGCCACTGCAAAACATGGATGAGCTGATGCCTCCCGAGCAAGTTGTGAATCAGAACGGCCAAAATGGACGGAGGATAAAACGCCTGAATCTGAAAATTCGCGTATACGGGCCGGCCGCAATAGGTAAGTGGATCCCACAACGGCAACTGGCCGCGCTTGACCGCCTCAGCCAGGATCGAAGCGAGCGAAAGATGAAAGTAACGGAAATCCCAGGGAATGACGTAGCCGCTGCGGAACAGCACCCGCCGGTGAAAGACGAGAGCCTCGGCCAGCAATATGGCATGCGGCGTGAAACGAGAGAGGCCCGTTCCGATTCCCGTGGAGGCGCCCGCTTCCAGCCGCTGCTGCTGCCGGTTCACGTTCCTGGAGCATACGATATGGTGCAACAGGACACAAGCGGCCTTGAGGAGCCGGCAATCGGCTCCGGGTGTTCTAGACTAATTCCGATGATTTCTTTTCGGGCGGTTTCGAAAAGCTACCCCATCTACGATTCGCCCGGAGACCGCCTGCGCGAGCTCCTGCTGTTCAACCGGCGCTCGTTTCACAAAGACTTCTGGGCGCTCCGGGATGTAAGCTTCGACGTGGAGCGGGGGGCGACGTTTTGCCTGATTGGCGAGAACGGCTCGGGGAAAAGCACGACCCTGCAATTGATAGCGGGCGTTTTTCCGCCCAGCCGGGGCGAAGTAAAAATTGGGGGGCGCGTTTCGGCGCTGCTGGAGCTGGGTTCCGGCTTCAACCCGGAGTTCAGCGGCCGCGACAATGTCTTCCTGAACGGAGCCATTCTCGGGCTTTCCACCGCGGAGGTCGCGCGGCGTCTGGACGACATCGTCCGCTTCGCGTCCATCGGCGACTTCTTCGATCAGCCGGTGCGCACATATTCGAGCGGCATGGTGGTGCGGCTCG
>DASREK010000004.1:0-21757 GCA_035652135.1 Bryobacterales bacterium
AAATGGACCTGCTGATCTATTTGCCTGTCGCCGCCCGAACCCCCACGCCGCTGTTGCTGAACTTGAGCTTTTCGGCAAATTCGAGCGTCGTGGATGATCCCGGCGTCAAGCCGGGTGAAATCTGGAGCCGGGAGAAGAAAAAAATCCCGGCCAGCTCGGGGAGGAGCTTCGGCAAGCTCAATATCATGCCGTTTTTGGAGCAGGGAATTGGCGTTGCTACAGTGTATTACGGCGACATCGAACCCGATTTTCCTGAAGGAATTGCCTATGGAGTGCGAAAGTTATACTTCCAGCCGGGGCAGAGCGAGCCTGCGCCGGACGAGTGGGGAGCGATCGCGGCTTGGGCCTGGGGGTTGAGCCGGGCCATGGATTACCTGGAAACCGATAAGGCCGTGGATGCGAAACGCGTCGCCATCTTGGGCGTCTCCCGCCTCGGCAAAACCGTGCTCTGGGCGGGCGCTCGCGATCCCCGCTTTGCGGCGGTGATTGCCAGTTGCTCCGGAGAGGGGGGAGCGGCTTTGAGCCGGCGGAATTACGGCGAAACCATCAAGCATTTGAATGCGCGTTTTGGGTATCAGTTCTGCGGGAATTACCAGAAATACGGCGATCACGTGGACCAGTTTCCTGTTGATGCGCATATGCTCCTTGCCCTGATCGCGCCCCGCCCGCTCTTTCTCCAGACCGGCGACAAAGACTTGTGGTCGGATCCAAGGGGCGAATTTCTCGCTGCCGTGGCGGCAAGTCCGGTATACCGGCTGCTCGGAAAGCAGGGACTGGGAACAGATCACATGCCGCCCGCAGGTCAGGCCATCCTGCACACTCTCGGTTATGAGATGCACTCCGGCGGGCATGGAGCCCTTCCGTCGGATTGGAAGCTCTTCCTGAAGTTCCTGCAAATACAGTTGCTAGCGCGGAAGGGCTAGAGCGCTGCTTCAACGGGCAGCGGCGCCAGCGAATTGACGTTGACGTCCTGGTGAAGGAGGTTTGCGACCGTAAAGAGACCAGAAATGGCCGACGCAATCGGTGGCCCTATTTTTAGGCTTGCAAGCGGAACACTCGGAACCGGAGAAGCGTCCGGAGGCTCTACTCCGGGCAGGGGGACAAAACATCGGCTGCGGAGTACTCCCCCGGATAGGCTGGATTCCGCGAATGAGATGTATTCGCCGGGTTCCACCGGGCCATTGGTTCTGCGGTATTCCCTTAGTCCACGCCAGAGGACCGGAGAGCAGTCGCTTTCCGCGGTTGGCGGGCGCCGGTTTTATCCGGCGCGCAAGGCCGCTTTGGTCAGCTCACGATATTTGCGCAGCAGCTCATAAGCTACAATGCCCCCGGCCACCGCCACATTAAGAGAATGTTTCCGGCCGAGCATGGGGATGCATACGTGGACGTCGCACTGCTCGCTGAGTTCACGCCGTATGCCCTCGATTTCGTGGCCGAACACAACGCAGAGCGGAAAGCGCGGCTGCCATTCAAACAAATCCACCGAGCGGACGGAGGTCTCGATCGCGGCCATTTCGCAGCCCTCTTCGCGGATTCGTTGAAGCGCCGGCGCCAGGTCCCAATGATGTTCCCAGGAAACCGTCTCCTGCGCGCCCAGTGCCGTTTTGGCTAGGGCGCGGTTCGGCGGATGGCCGGTAATTCCGATGAGATACAAGCGGGACAGGCCGGCGGCGTCCGCAATGCGAAAGAACGCGCCGACGTTGTAAAGGCTGCGTACCTGATCAAGCAGTATCGAAACGGGCAGGCGCGCAATGCCGAGATTAGAGCGGGCGGCGGCCGTAGCGGGATACGGAAGCCGTTCTTCCTGGCCGCTCATCTGGCTTTGGACCGCTTCGAGCGGCGCTCCAGAAACTCTCCCAGAGGCACGCCCAGAAGCATGAACACGACGAATATCGGCATGGCCCTCTGGCCGGAAATCTCCAGGCAGCGCGTCACCACCAGCGCCGCAATGGTCATGCCGATGATGGACCAGAAGGTATGGATAGGTGTGGTATGGTTCATTCCGTGCGAGTCACGTATTATCGCTCAAACACCCGTGGAGCCGAAGCCGCCGGCGCCGCGGGCTGTGGGGGTCAGCGCCGGCTCGATTTTCCATTCCACCGCCGCATACGATGCGATGACAAGCTGGGCGATGCGGTCTCCCGGCCGGATGTGGAACTCCTGCCGGCCGTGATTGACCATCAAGATCCGGACTTCTCCCCGATAGCCCGGATCGATCGTGCCGGGCGAGTTCAATAGCGTGACCCCATGCCGCAAGGCAAGCCCGCTACGCGGCCTAACCTGGCCCTCATAGCCGGGTGGAATCTCCAATATCAGTCCCGTCGGCACGACAGCCCATTCTCCGGGCTTCAGGCGGGCCTCCTCGGCCGCATACAGGTCCATGCCGGCTTCCTCTTGGGAAGAATGCGCAAACCGAGGGAGTTGCGCCCGAGGATGGACGAGGCGAACGGAAATGGTCACTGGCGTCATCGCCTAAGTTTCCCCGCTTCGGGGTATTGTTGGCAACTCGTTCCCGCCGATAAACAAGTCGGATGATCTCAATCCGCAGCTATCTGGAGAAGCTGGCCGGCGAGGAGGGCCTGCGCTCCGCTTTTCTCAAGCTGATCCAATCGCTTGTCAGGGTGATGCAGGAGAAAATGATCAAAGCGGACGCCGAGGAGCACAACTGGCTCTGCGCGAACCTGGATTCCTTGCAGCGGCGCCTCATGACTGATACAAGCCCAAAAAACATCGAAGTGGTCGCAGCTCTGCTCACAAAAACCCTCGAAGATCACTGGCTGAAGCTGGGCATCCAGTTTGACAACCGGCAGCACGAGTTCAAACGCATCATTAACCTGCTGACCGAGAGCGCCGCCCGGCTCGACGGCCAGAACAAGCATTTCTACCTCTCGCTGCGCGAGGCCGTCCAAAATTTTCAGGACATATCCCAGATGGAGGATATTACCTACGTCCGCAGAAAGCTAACCGAACAGGTCGCGAATCTTGAGGAAACCGTCCAGCGCCAGGAAGGAGTTTCTAACGAAACCGTCGGCCGGTTGCAAAGCGAGCTGGAGCAGGCGCATAGGCAAATTGCTTCGCTGATCGAAGCCGTCACTACGGATTCCCTCACGCGGCTTCCCGCCCGCCAGGCCGCCGAGAAGGCGCTACGGGAGCACATCGAAAACAACGAGCCGTTTGTGCTGGGAATGGCCGTGGTGGAGAGGTTGGAGTTGATCAATCTGCGCTACGGCGTGGATAGCGGCGACGAGGTGGTGCGAAAGTTTGCCCGGCAGCTTCGGGAAAATATGCCCGAACGCACCCTCTTATACCGGTGGGGCGGCCCGGCCTTTCTCAGCCTTGTTCCGCGCATGGGCGCCGGAGAATTGCGCGTGTTGCTGCAAAAGGTGTTGTCCGAGATCGCCGCCGAACCCATAGAGCTCGAGGCCAAGGGCGCCGGTTTCATCCGGATCACGTCCCGTTTCGCCGTCCACGAATGGACGCCGGGGCAGGGCGCCGAAAAGATGGTCCGGCTGGTCGATATTTTTTGCTTCTCGCCGAAAGGAGAAAGCGGGGATGCGGATTCCCGCCACATCAGTAAGGCCGCGATCTGAATCGGAGTTCACCCGCTGCTATAATCCAGCCGATGTCCTCCACTGGCGCCAATCGTGTGATCGCGGTGTCCCCTATGCCGCCGGAAAAATCGGCGTATGCGCTCGCGCGTTATAGCCGCTCTCCGGATTCGATTTCCCAAAGCCTTGATTGGGTCCGGGCGCACGACTCCGCGAAGTTCCTGGAATCCTACTACTTCCAATACGGCCATGCTTCGATTGCCGACCTGGGGCATACGATCTTTTGCTTCGAGGGAATTTCAGAACTCGCGGCAGTGGAGATTGAAGATGAGCCGCTGTGGGACGGCCAGGCTAAATCCAGCCGGTACCAGGACTTCTCCCGATCCGGATTTGTGGTTCCTCCGGAAATTGCAGAGACCGGAGGGGCAGCCGTTTACAAAGACACAGCCGGCTGTCTGCTGGAAGCGTATCTGGGAATCCATCAGAGAGCTTTCGATTACCTCGTTGAGCGAACGCCCAAACCGGAAAGCATGAAGGCCGAGGCGTATCGCCGCGCGCTGGCTGCCCGGGCCTTTGACGTCGCCCGCTACGTTTTGTTTCTCGGCATTCCGACCAATGTCGGCCAGGTCACCAGCATCCGGACGCTCGAAAAGCAAATCCGGCGCTTGAGCGTGAGTAGATACGCCGAGATCCGGCAGATCGCGGCGGAGATGAGGGACGCGTGCGCACAACCGCCTGTTTGCGTCTGGGATGCGGCTAGTTCCCGGGAACCGCTCGCTCCTACGCTGGCGCGTCACGCCGATCCCGACGTCTACCTCCGGCACGCGCGCCGCAATGTGGCCGAGTGGGCGGCGCAGAACCTGCCGGCAGGAGCTTTTTCGACTGTTGCGGCGGAGTCATCGGTGGATCTGGTGCGCCCGCGCGATGCCGTTGAGGAGATTGTGGCGACGCTCCTCTATTCGGTCACGCAATTTCCATTCCGCGCGATTTACGACCAGGTGTCCGGGTGGAGTGCCTCCCGTAAGCGCGAGGTGATCGACGCGGCTGTGCGGGACAGAAGCGGAAGGGAAGAGCTGCTTCGCGAATTCCGAAGCGGCTACGCGTTTGTTTTCGACATCGTCACCGACATCGGCGCGTATCGCGACTTGCACCGGCATCGGCGGTGCCAGCAGATCCGCCAGGATTTCACGGCGGAGTTGGGCTTAGAGACGCCGGCCCTCATTGCTGAGGCGGGCGCCCAAAATATCTTCCATCATGCTTTACATGAGGCCCGCCTTGCGCGGGAGCAGCTCGCCGCAGTTTCGCCGGAAGCAACCCATTACCTGCTGCCGTTTGCGGCCCGCGTCCGCTTTCTCTACAAGATGGATTTCGCCGAAGCCGAATACGTATCCCGGCTGCGATCCGGGGTCAAAGGACACTTCGCCTACCGCGCGATCGCCTGGAAAATGAAGGAAAAGGTGATGGAGGTTGAACCGGATCTCGGCCGCCTGATCGAGGCTACGCCGCCGTGGGTCGAAGATCCATTGATCCGTTGAGGCGACGGTTTGCTTCGCCCCTTCCCGCGCAGGGCTGATCTTCGACCAAGCCGCCGGCGCCGGATTCAAACCGCGACCGCGGCCCGCTCCTCCTTCCAGATCTTCAAGTACGGGCCAAGGTCCTGCATCATGCGCTCGAACTGCTCGATCGTGAGCGATTGCGCGCCGTCGCTGAACGCCTCCTCCGGACAGGGATGCACTTCCACCATCAATCCGTCCGCCCCTACCGCTACCGAAGCCCGCGCCAGCGGCGGAATCAGGCTGCTCTTGCCGGTGGCGTGGGCCGGGTCGAGAACCACGGGCAGGTGCGTGAGCTCCCGCAGCACCGGTACGGCTCCTATGTCGAACGTGTTGCGGGTGGCCGTCTCAAAAGTGCGAATGCCGCGCTCGCAAAGGATGACATCCGGGTTGCCGTGGGACGTGACGTACTCCGCGGCCAGCAGCAGCTCCTTGATTGTCGAGCTAAGCCCGCGTTTCAGCATCACTGGCCTGCCCGCTTTGCCCAAAGTTTTCAGAAGAGCGTAATTCTGCATGTTCCGCGCGCCGATCTGGAGCACGTCCGCGTACTCGGCCACCAGTCCGACATCGCCATCGCTCATAACCTCGGTGATGATGGAAAGTCCGGTCTCCTCCCGCGCGCGGCGCAGCAGCTTCAACCCCTCCAATTCAAGTCCCTGAAAATCATAGGGCGAGGTTCGCGGCTTGAACGCCCCTCCGCGCAGCAGCTTGGCTCCGGCGCGCGCCACGCCGGCGGCGGTGGTGAGGATCTGCTTCTCGTTTTCCACCGAGCAGGGGCCCGCGATGACGATGAATTCCTCGCCGCCGATTTCCGCGCCATCCACTTTGATCTGCGTTCTCTCTTTTTTATATTCGCGGCTGACAAACTTGTAAGGAGCCGAAATGCGAACGGCGCTCTCCACTCCCGGCGCTGCTTCCAGGGATTCCAGACAGTGGGTCACATCGCCGATGCCCACGGCGGCGATGACCACCCGCTCATCGCCGCGGATGGAATGAACCCTGTAGCCGAATTCCTCGATCCGGCGGCAAACATGCTCGATTTGATCTTTTGTCGCTCCTGGCTTCATTGAAATCACCATGACCCACCTCGAAAAAATAAGTTGATTGCAAATAAAAAACCCACTCTCTCGAGTGGGTTCAGTTTGTCGATCCAAGCAGTTACGAAAACCTACGCCACTCTACGGGCCGCTGAAGCCCGTAAATCGAAACGACCAATAATAGGCGTAGGCCGCTCGCATAGAACTTTTATTATGCGTTGGAGCGCCCACGGTTGTCCATAAGAATTTGGCGCCGCACTCGCCCTGCGCGCCACCACTCGGTGGTGCTGCCCAATCGAGACTCTGTGCGTCACGCCGCAACGATTGTTTTGTCAACGACCACAGAAAATCGGACGGCGTCGAACCGGAACAAGACGAAATCTGCCATGTCTCCGGGCTCCAGAAAGCCCATCCGGCCTTCGAGGCGGACGGCCCGGGCCGCGTTTATGCTGGCCATCCGCCAAGCCTGGTTCAGGCTGATCCCGGTGAAGCGCATTACGTTTGCCACTGCGCGGTCCAGGCGCAGAGCGGAGCCGGCCAAACGCTGCGATCCGGCAATTTGCACGCGCCCTTCCGGGGTCAGCTCCACCAGCACTTCCCCGAGCCGGTATGGGCCGGGCGAACATCCGGCCGGAGAGCTCGCGTCGGTGACCAGCACACTCCGCGTAACGCCTTTCGCCCGTATGGCGCATTTGAGGAATGCCTGCGGCAGGTGAATGCCATCCACAATGAAGCTGGCATAAAGCTCATCGGCGGCCATCTGCTCCCAAATGTAATTGGGATGTCTGGGCAGTATCGGGTGTGCGCCGTTGCCGAGGTGCGTGGACATGGTGGCCCCCGCGCGGATCGCCTCGCGGATCTGCTCCGGGCTTGCGCCCGTGTGCCCCAGGCTGACCACCACACCTTGGTCGACCAGAAACTCGATCAATTCCGTAGCCCCCGGTGTTTCGGGAGCCAGCGTGAGCAACCGAATGTTTCCTTCCGCCGCTTCCTGCATGGCGAGGAATTCTTCGCGGTCCGCGGGCCGTACGTGCTCGCGCGGATGGGCCCCGCGCGGTCCATCGTCCGGCGAAATAAACGGCCCCTCCACGTGAATCCCGGCGATGGAGGCTCCTTGGGGGATTTCGCGCTTCGCCCGAGCCAGGTTGCGCAACGCTCCGCACATCCGCTCGCGCGGGCCCGTAATCACAGTCGGGAGAAACCGCGTCACGCCGGTGGAATGGATCGCCTCAATCGAACGGCCGATTTCTTCAAGAGACGTGTTGAGCGAATTGTAGTCCACGCCGGCAAAGCCATTGACCTGCAAGTCGATTAGCCCCGGCGCGACCCAGACTCCCGCGGGGTCTGCTTCGCTCTCCTGCACGGCGGTGATCCGCCCACCCCACGTCTCGATCTCGACCGGCCGTCCGCTATCGGCCGAGATCCCCAGGACATGTTCCCTTACGCTTGTTTTATTCACAGGATTTCTACAGTAGGCTCATGGCAAAATGCGCCTTTCACAAGATAACAAAGTTGTGGATAACCTCACGGCACGGGCCGATTTTTGTTTGACAACGTCGCGGCACAGCGGTATACCAAGCAACGGTTCCGAGAGGTCATCGCGGTGGATCCTCAGTTTTTCCAGGGCGTGCGCGTAGCGGAGCATGGATCCTTGGCGGACGCCGAGGGGAGTGAAGCAGCGAGCCCGGAAAACTGCCCGTTTCCGTTCTTGCACCGGAGTCGCGCTATGAATCCGGACGGATCTCCTCCGTGCGGAGGAGCAAGACGCCGGGCAGCGGCGGGGAGCGACATAGAATCTGCGGGTGCAAGGCCCGTAGTGCGATGTTTGCTCGGCTGGCAACCATCGGCCGGGAGCGTCGATCCCTTCTGGGGGAGCGAAAGGCCGCGGAAGCCGCCAGGCGGGCGCAGAGGCGCCGGATGATCACTCGGAACCATCTTTATTCGTCAATCCAAATCGTAACCTCCAGCCGGCGGTTCGCGCGGCAGACATCCCATGCTCGCCACCCTTTACGGCATTCCGATCGGCTATGACGTGACCGGGCAGGGAATTCCCTTGATGTTTTTGCACGCATTCCCACTCGACCGGTCGATGTTTCGCCCGCTTCCGGGAGCACGCCTGATAACCTTTGACGCGCCAGGGGCGGGGGAGTCGGGTCTGCCGCCCGGAGATCTCAGCATGGAGGCTGTGGCCGACATCGCAGCCGGACTGCTCGACCTGCTCGGGATCGAGAAGGCCGTAGTGGGCGGCATCTCGATGGGCGCATATGCGGCGTTCCGCTTCGTTTGCCGGCATCCACGGCGGCTTCTCGGCCTGATTCTCAGCGACACGCGGGCCGCGGCAGACTCGGCCGAAGGGCGCAAGGCGCGCTACGAGATGATGGAGGCCGCACGGTCCTTGGGTTCCGCCGAGATTGCGCGCCGCATGCTGCCCCGCTTGCTGGGTGAGACAACACGGCGCGAAAACCCGGCCCTGGTCGAGCAGGTACGGCTCATGATCGGGAAACAAGACCCGGAAGGCATCGCGCGTCTTTTGGAAGCTCTGGCTGAAAGGACCGACTCGACCGCTCTGCTGAAGCAAATCACGGTTCCCACCCTCGTTGTGGCCGGTGAGGAAGATGTCATTGCCACGGTAGCGGAGTCTTCAGAAATGGCGAAGAGGATTCCGGGCGCCCGGCTCGCCATCATCCCCAAGGCCGGACATCTCCCCAACTTGGAACAGCCCGAGAGGTTTGAAAAAGCCGTAGAGAGCTTTCTGCAAGAGATTGGGCGTGAATAAATGCGGGCGGAAGCCCACCCGGCGCCAGATTGAGGCCGCCGATCCCGGCCCCTCAGGCTGGTGCCAGTTAGCAGCTAGCCGACGATTGCGACCGGTTTTCGCGCGTTTACATTCGTGAGCCAGCCATAGGGATCGTTGCCTTGAATGACCGAAAAGAATCTTTTTTGCAGCCGCTCGGTGATCGGGCCACGCCGCCCGCTGCCAATCTGGATCCGGTCCACCGATCGGATCGGAGTGATCTCTGCCGCCGTGCCTGTGAAGAAAATTTCATCGGCGATGTACAACATTTCGCGGGGAATCGCTTGTTCAATCACTTCAATATTAAGATCGCGCGCCAGCCGCAAAACCGTGTCCCGCGTGATGCCTGGCAGCGCCGAGGTTCCCAGAGGCGGCGTGTAGAGGTGTTCGTCGCGTACCACGAAGATGTTTTCGCCGCTGCCTTCGCTCACGTAGCCGGCAACGTCGAGCGCAATGCCTTCGGCGTAGCCGTTGGTGATGGCCTCCATTTTGATCAACTGGGAGTTCATATAATTGGCCGAGGCCTTGGCCATCGCCGGCAACGTATTGGGCGCGAGGCGAGTCCAGGAGGAGACGCAGACGTCCACGCCCTCGGCCAGCGCTTCCGGACCGAGATACTTTCCCCATTCCCAGCACGCGATATAAACCTCGATCGGATTGTGGAAGGGCAGCACTCCCATCTCGCCGTAGCCGCGAAAGGCGATCGGGCGAATGTAGCAGCTATCCATGCGATTCACGCGGACCAGTTCGACCATGGCCTCGATGAGCTGAGCGGGCGTAAAGCCGATCTCCATGCGGTACACCCGGGCCGAGTCCGCCAGACGCCGGATATGCTCGGGAGCGCGAAAGATCGCCGGCCCCGCTGGCGTCGAGTAGCAACGGATTCCTTCAAACACGCTCGAGCCGTAGTGCAGCGTATGCGACAGAATGTGCACCCGGGCGTCATCCCAGTTGATAAATTCGCCATTGTGCCAGATCTTCTCGGTCGGCTTGATCATTGGTCCCCCAGTGTCGCAATTATAACACGCAGGTCCCGAAACCTTCGGCCGAACCCCGGACTGACTGGCCCGTGGCATGCAGAGGGAATTTGTTAACCTGTTTTTCAGGGAACAGGAGACCGGACGACAACAGCTTTTCCTTCCCAAGGAGGCCGTGATGCGAAAATTTCACGTGTTTGGTTGCCTTGGCGTCTTGTGGCTGGCCGTATCAGCGGCCGCGGCCCCTCGGGAAATCAAGCCGGGCTTCAATCTGTTTTCGCGCGATCAGGACATTCAGTTGGGCCGCGAGGCGCAGCAGCAGGTAGAGAAAGAGGTACCAGTAGTACACAACGCCCCCGAGCTGGAAAACTACATTTCTCAGCTCGGGATGAAGCTCGCCAAGGTTTCCCAGGCGCCCGATTATCCCTACAATTTTCACATCGTCGCCGACAAGAACATCAACGCGTTCGCGCTCCCCGGCGGGCCGGTTTACGTGCACACGGCCACCATCGCCGCCGCCGATAACGAGGCCCAGCTTGCCGGCGTTCTGGCCCACGAGATCTCGCACGTCGCGCTGCGGCACTCCACCAACCAGGCCTCCAAGGCCTACGCCTGGCAAATACCGCTGGCAATCGCCGGCGGAGCGGCCGGCGGCTCACTGCTGGGCCAGCTGGCGCAGCTCGGCATCGGGCTGGGCGTGAACTCGGTGTTGCTCAAATATTCCCGCGACGCCGAACACGACGCCGATATCGTGGGCGCGCAGACTATGGCCAGAGCCGGCTACGACCCGGTGGAAATGGCTCGCTTCTTCGAGAAGCTAAAATCGCAGGGCGGTGGAGGTTCCGCGCTTCAATTCCTCTCTGATCACCCCGACCCCGGCAACCGCGTGCAATACGTCGAAGCTGAGGTCAAGACCTTTCCGCCCCGGCAATACACCAAAGGGTCTCCGGATTTCGCGCGCTACAGGCAAATGGCGGCGCAAATCCCCGCGCCCCAGCTAAAGCGCAGCTACAACGACCAGCCGAGCGGAAACCATCCGCACGCTTCATTTCCGTCTTCGGATCTGCGGACCTTTCGCGGCGCCGGCTTTCACCTGAGTTATCCGAGCAACTGGCAGCCTTTCGGCAACGAGAACGAGGCGGCAATCACCATCGCGCCGCGCGACGGCTTGGTGCAGGGAAGCGAGGGAGTGCAGATCGGCCTGGGAATGATCGCTGGATATTTTTCGCCCGATTCGAATAACCTCACGACGGCTACCAACCAGTTCGTGGAGGACCTGCAAGCCAAGAACGCCGGCCTGCGGCCCCTGCGGGGGCAGCGGCGCAGCACAACCGTCGATGGCGTGAACGCCGAAACGCTCCTGCTAAGCGGCGCCTCGCCGTTGGGCAGGCAGCGGGAAATCGATTCGCTGCTCACGGCGCTGCGGCCCCAGGGCCTTTTCTATCTGGTGCTGATCGCCCCGGAAAGCGATTACAACAGCCTCCGCCCCATATTCGTGCAGATCGAAAATTCGGTACGATTCCAGTAGGGATGATCCAGGCAATCTTCTTCGACTTTGATGGAGTTCTGGTCGATAGCGAGCCGCTGCATTTTGCCTGCTGGGCCGAAGCGCTCGCCCAGCACGGCATCGCGATCACCGCCGAATCCTATTACCGGCGATTTACCGGCGTCAGCGACCATAGCATGATCGACGCCCTGTGCCGAGAGTTCGGCGCCGAGGGCGACCGCCCGCTGTTTACCGCCTGTTTCCACCGCAAAAAGCAACTATACCGTGAGCGGGCCGCGGAGTTCTGTCACATACCGCCCGAGCTTGTAACATTTCTGGCGGATTTGAGCGCCGCTTACCGTCTGGGCGTGGTTTCCTCCAGCGACCGGCCCGACGTGGAGCCGCACCTGGCCGCCCACGGAGTCCGGCGGTGGTTCCGAGCCGTGGTGTGCCGGGAGGATGTCCGCAACCTTAAGCCCGCGCCAGACCCGTATCTGCGGGCGCTCGAGCTGCTGAACGACGGCGACGGCGCCGCCGTGAAGTCCGCGGAATGCCTGGTCGTCGAGGACTCGGCGCCCGGGGAGGAGGCCGGGCGGCAGGCCGGGATGCGCGTGCTGCGGGTGCGCAGGCCCGAGGAGGTGGCCGATGTGCTGCGGCGCGAGCTGGACGGAACGTCGGATAAGATATATTATGTTAAATAAACAGGGGCGCCAGCGCCTCTCCTGGATCCGCACCTTTTTGACGGCCCTCCACACTGCCCGCTCGCCCCGCCCCGGCCCGCGCCGGTTTTCGCAGTGACTATTCTTCCGAAATGGCGTCCCTGGCTGCGGCTCGGCCGTATCGACTTGATGTGGCTGCTTGTGATGGCCGCCCTGGCTGTTCTGGCTTCCACGCGTCCGCGCCACAGTCCTTACGAGTTTCTGGCGCTCGGGGCGATTGCGCTAATGCAGGTTGCGGAAATGCGGTTCCCGGTGTTTGCGTCACGCGGCGGCACGATTGTCGCGGTGGTTATAAAGCTCGCGCTGTGTTGGGTTCTGGTGGGCGTGACGGAAGGCATCGAGAGCAGCTATTACCTCATATTCATTCTTCCGGTGGTCTCTGCGGCTTCCACTTTCGGGTTGGCCGGGACGCTACTCACCGCTTTTGCCGGATCCCTGGCCTATCTGTCATTTCTGGGGTTTGTCTGGGATCGCTACGAGTTGCCGCCCGAGGGCGCCCGCGAGCTGGGCATCCGGATCCTCTTCATTTTCATGACGGGGATCCTGCTGAACCATTTCGTCACCGAGAACCGCCGGCAAGCCGAGCTCTACCGCAAGTTGGCCGACGACTTGGCTCAGGCGAACCGCGACTTGCACCAAGCCCAGGCGCAGGTACGGCGGTCGGAACGGCTGGCTGCGCTCGGACAGCTTTCCGCAGGCCTGGCGCACGAGTTGCGCAATCCGCTGGGAGTGATTCGCGGGTCGGCCGAACTGGTCTCCAAGAACGTCTCGGCGGAAAATGAAGTTGTCCGCGAAATGGCGGCGTTGATCATCAGTGAAGCTGACCGCACCAACGGTTTGATCACGCGATTCCTCGAATTCGCCCGGCCGTCGCCCCTGCACCGCTGCCAAGCCGACTTGCACGCGGTGATCCAGGAGGCGATCCATCAGGTGCAGCGCAGCCTGCCCTCCGGCGCAAACGGCCTGCGCCTCGAAACGGATTTCTGCAAGGACATGCAGCCGTTCTCCTTCGACCCCGAATTGATGGAACGGGTGTTCTTCAATCTGCTGGAAAACGGGGTGCAGGCTATGCCGGGCGGCGGAGAGTTGAAGATCACGACCAGGCGGCTCGGCGACGTGGTGCAAACGGAAGTTTCCGATACCGGCGCCGGCATCGCGCCGGAGAACCTCGAGAGCATTTTTAACCCCTTCTTCACCACCAAGCAGAACGGCGTCGGCCTGGGCTTGGCCATCGTCTCGAAGATCGTCGACGACCATAACGGCAAGATTACGGTCTCCAGCCAGCCGGGCCGCGGGACGACCTTTACCGTAATTCTTCCCCTTTCTGAGGCAAGTTGAACATGAAGAAACGGCTGTTAGTGGTTGAAGATGAGGCGAATATGCTCCGGGTATTAGAGCTTCAGCTTGCTGGCGCCGGCTTCGCCGTCGAAAAAGCCTCCAATGCCGAGCAGGCTCTTGCCATTCTCGAGCGCGGAGGCCTGGATCTGGTGCTCACCGACCTGCGGCTGCCCGGCATGGACGGTCTCCAACTGCTGGAGCGCATCCGGGGCATCGATGCTTCCCTGCCCGTGATCATCATGACTGCTTTCGGCACGGTCGAAACGGCGGTCCAGGCCATGAAGGCCGGGGCCAGCGATTACATCCTGAAGCCGTTCTCGCTCGACGACCTGATGATGACCATCGACAAGGTCCTCGAGCTGCACACGCTCCGGGATGAAAACCGCCGCCTGAAGGACGAGCTCGGGCATAAGTATCAGTTCGACAATATCATTGGAAAGAGCCCCAAGATGCAGGAGGTTTTCGCTGCTGTCTCAAGAGTCGCGCCGACGCGCGCCACGGTGCTTCTCGCCGGAGAGAGCGGAATTGGCAAGGATTTGATAGCCCGGGCGATTCACCACCACTCTCCGCGCCGCGACCGCCCGTTCGTGAAAATCAACTGCTCCGCCCTGCCGGAGAACCTCATGGAAAGCGAGCTGTTCGGGTACGAAAAAGGCGCGTTCACCGGCGCTGCTTCGGCTCGTGCGGGAAAATTCGAGCAGGCCGACGGCGGGACAGCGTTCCTCGATGAAATCGGCGACGTTCCGCCTCCCGTGCAGGTGAAGCTGTTGCGCGTATTGCAGGAGCGTGAGTTCGAGCGGCTCGGCAGCAACAAGACCCTGAGGGTCGACGTCCGGGTGATCGCCGCCACCAACCAGGATTTGCGGGCGGCTTTAGAGCAAGGAGCTTTTCGCGAGGACCTCTACTATCGCTTGAATGTCGTGCCGATTAACATCCCGCCTCTGCGCGAACGCAAAGAAGACATTCCGTACTTAGTCGAGCACTTCCTGGGCAAATACTCCGAAGAAACCGGCGGGCGGGTCCGCTCAATCACTCCGGCCGCAATGGAAAAACTGATCGCGTATCATTGGCCCGGAAACGTGCGCGAACTGGAAAATATCATCCAGCGGGCGATGGTTCTTGCGCCGGGGCCGGCCCTCGAGCCGGGGGACATTCAGCTCGACTCGGAGCGTCGCGCCGCAGCAACCGCGGACGGCGTTCCCTTCCTTCCCGAAGGAATGACTCTCGATCAGTACGAGCAGCAACTGATCCGCGAAGCGCTGCGCCGTTGCGACGGCAATAAAAGCCAGGCCGCCCGTCTGCTCGGCCTCACGCGCAATGCGCTCCGGTACCGCCTCACCCAGATGGGCATCGAGGCCTAGACGCTTAGCAGACTGTCATATCAAGTTTTACTTTAAGTGTGGCCGGCGGCGCCTGTACGAGACTCGTTGCGCAAAAGCTTGGCGGAAGTCGGCATCCCCCATAGGACTGCCCGGCATGTAAGAGTGCGTGCCGATTCATTTTCGGGTGGACTCGTCCAGGTGAAGGTTCTCAAGAGCTCGGGCGACGTTTTTCGAGTTATGGAAACCCGGAGACACCGCTTCCAGCAGGGGCGCCAGCCAGATCGCAGCCAACAGGAACAGCGCGGCGTGAATGCTTCCCATGGGCCGCAAATCAAAGCTGCCATCTTTCGAAAGCAAGTTGTTCAGTTTCAGAGCGGGCGCAATCAGAAGCAATTCGGAGGACCAAAACGGGAATCCCAATGATAGCGTTCATCGTAAACCAAACCGGGTCTCGGCATAGCTGAACTTGATGGGTGAACCTAAATTATAGCGGCCCAGCAACTTGAAGAAGTCCGTATCGTTAGCGATTCCTCGGCGGAGGAAGAGTTAGTTGCCAAAACAAAACAAACGCGGCGGCGCTTATAGCTATGGCCGCGGACCGGGGCGCGCGCGCATGGTAATTTCGAAGCGGCTGCATTGTTTTTCGGCCGGCATGGTCGCAGGCAAGAGTGCGGTGCACCCGTTCATAAACAGGTCGGGAAGAGCCTGCACCCATCCTTTCGGCGCTTTGGCTATTTGATTTCATTATTCGGAAATGAAATCGTACGCGCCCGCTCAACAGCCGTTCCTTGCGATGGGGACGGGCTGCCAGACCTCCTGGATTTGGCTCTGTCCGGCCGAAAGCCACCAGGGCGTGGTGGTTTTCGGCCAGGGGATCCGGTCGGGATTCATGATTATCTCTTTTTGTTTGAGAACATTAGAAAATGGAAGGACGGGTGCAAGCAATCTGGACGGGAGGCGTCCGGTGCCCACTCGAAAGCACAAAGCGATCGTGATCGGCTGCGCGCTGGCAATCGCCGCCGCGCCGTTCCTCACAGCCCAGTCACCGAGCTATCCCTCCTCCGGGTACCCTTCCGGGCAGCAGATCGCCGGTCCGGCGGTGGCCCGAGTGAGCCTCTTGAATGGCGAGGTCAGCACGCAAAGAGGCGATTCCGGAGACTGGATCGCTGCGGCGGTGAACGCCCCACTGGTTGCCGGGGACCGCGTGTATGCGGCGGCCGGATCTCGGGCGGAAATTCAGTTTGATTCAGCTAATTTCCTGCGAATCGGTCAAGAAACCGAGATCCAATTGGCTGATCTCGAGCCCGGCCAGCATCAAGTCCAAATTTCAAAAGGCATTATTACTTACGGAATCTTGCGAAATTCTTCGGCGAGAGTGGAAATAGATACGCCCTTGGTCGCGATCCGGCCCACCGAGCGCGGCAGTTATCGCGTAGAAGTATCGGAGAACGGTCAGACGCAAATCACGGTGCGAGGCGGTAGGGCGGAAGTTTCTTCACGCCAGGGTACCGAGGCGATTGAAGGCGGCCACACCCTGATCGTCCGCGCAGACGACCCGAATAGCGACGTCGAAGTGCGGGACATGCCAGCTCCCTACCCCGATCAATGGGATCGCTGGAACGACAGCCGGGACGCACAGTTGACCCGCACGGCCAGCTATCAGTATGTCAACCCGGAAGTGTATGGTGTAGAAGATCTGGATGCGTATGGGGCCTGGACCCAAGTGCCCGGCTATGGACCGGTGTGGTACCCCCGGGTTGCGGCCACGTGGGCGCCCTATAGTTATGGCCGGTGGTGCTGGATCGACGGTTATGGTTGGACCTGGGTGGATTACGATCCGTGGGGTTGGGCGCCCTTCCATTACGGCCGGTGGTTCTGGCGCGCGGGCTTCGGCTGGGGCTGGTGGCCTGGTCCGGTGACCGTGGTTTCTCCTTGGGCGCCGGCCTTGGTAGGGTTTTTCGGATTCGGCGCCGCTTCCGGTTTCAGCGTAGGTTTCGGCTTCAGCAACATCGGTTGGGTGCCCCTGGCGCCTTTCGAGCCCCTCCATCCGTGGTGGGGACATGGTTTCGGCAGCCGGACCGTTATCACCAACATCAACATCGTAAATGTAACCAACATCCGCAACGTGTACCGGAACGCGGCCGTGAATGGCGGCGTTCGGGCTATTGCCGTTCAGGAATTTAACCAGGGGCGCACCTTCAACCATATGGCGGTGAATCCGGCAATGATCAGCAACGCAGCTCAGATTCGCGGGATGCTCCCGGTGGTCCCCAGCCGGAACGCTCTTCAGGTCAGCACCCATCCGGTGAACCGGGCGGCCGTGCCGCAATCCGGAGCGGCGCAGAACCGTTTCTTCGCAGTGCATCAGGCTCCGGCTGTGCGATCTTCTTTTGTGCAGCAACAGCAGCAGATTGCACAGGCTTTAAACGGCGGGAGAATACAAAACCGGCCCGCGATGCGTGGTAACACGGGGTTCTCCAGCGGGCTGCCGGCTTCTCCGGCAAATACCCTGCGGTCTCCGCAAGGAAACAACCTGGTTCAGGGCCAATCGCAGTTTCAGGCCGCACCCGCGGCTCAGGTACGGGGCGGCGCCACGGGAAAGGCATCGGGCGGCTGGCGCTCCTTGGGCCCGGCGGCTTGGCCCAGCCAGAGCGGGCTGGCGCAAGCGCCTTCGGGCCAAGCGAACAGCCCCGCGGCGGCGCCAGAAGCGCACAACAACGGATGGCGGCGTTTCGGTGAGCCGCGCGTCGCTTCCCCTCCCAACTCCCGACCTGCGGCGCAGGATCCGGGAGGAAATCTCCGGTCTCCTGGAAACCAGCACAGCTTCGGGCCGGGCAGCGCGCCTAACAACTTCGCGCCGGCGTTCCGGCCCTCTCCCGGCCAGTATCCTGCTCCGCAACATTCGGCTCCTCCAGTCGAGCCTTCGAGGCCTGCGCCGCAGTACTCCCGGCCGCAGGCCTCGCCGTGGTTTGGCGGCGGAGGCGGCCGCCAGCTTCAGATCCAACGTCCGATTCTGGCTCCGCGGCCGGGACCAGCTCCCTCGAGCGGAGGCTCGCCTCGTTTCGGCGGAGGCGGCTCGCCCCACTTCAGCGGGGGAGACCGCGGCGGAGGAGGCGGGCAGCGCGGCGGAAATCAGCACGGAGGCGGGGGCCACTCACGCCGCTGACGACTTTCCCTCTTCTTCCCTCTGGGCCTGCTCGGATACAACCAGCAGGCCCTTTTTTTGCCAACCCGGTCTTGATCTGTGCACGGCTCAGCCGGGCTGGGGGCACTTTCCGATCAAGCCGGGCGGGAAGCCTCGCCCACCCAGGAGAGTGGAAAGGGGCTCAGTGGGTCCGGGTTTTCCCGCGGTTCGGAGTGTGGCTTATCGGCCACGGTTTTGCCCCGCCGGAGTCTCCCGGCAGCCGCACCTGCGCCAGCGATTATCTCAATAATTCAGTGAATTACGATTTGGCGTGTAAGATGCTACTGGGCATTCTCCAAACTTAGCAGTTTCAGGGGAGCTTTGGCTTGCGTTTCGAGACGACGACGCAGAGGCCCGTGGAGGTGGCGGGTGTAGGTTTGCACAGCGGTGTTCAGGTCAGCATCCGAATTTTGCCTGCGGCCGCCGGCACCGGCATTGTCTTTGTTCGTACCGATCTGGACGGCTTTTCTATTCCCGCCAGTTGGAAATATGTAGCGCGCGTCAGCTACGCCACCAGTCTGATGCGGCAAGGCGTTCTGCTCTCCACGACTGAGCATGTATTGAGCGTTTTTTACGGCATGGGGATCGACAATGCGGTTGTCGAGATCAACTCGCTCGAGGCTCCCATTCTGGATGGGAGCAGCCGTCCGTTTGTCGAGCTGCTGCAGCAGGCTGGCCGGCGCCGGCTGCGGCGCGAGCGGCGCTATCTTCGCATCCGCCGCGCAGTGGAAGTTCGGGACGGCCGCCGGCGCATTACCATACTGCCCGCTGACGGTTTTCGCATCACCTGCTCCACCGACTTCGGGCATCCTCTGGCCGGCCGCCAGGAGATCGATCTCGACCTGACCCCAGAGCGTTACGAGCGTGAGATTGCCGGTGCGCGGACGTTCGGGTTCGAGCGCGAGCTCGACCAGATGCGGGATATGGGTCTCATCCGCGGCGCTTCGCTCTCCAACGCGGTTTGCTTCACTTCAGGCGGCGTTCTAAATCCCGAAGGTCTCCGCTATCCCGATGAATGCTGCCGCCACAAGGTGCTTGATCTGATCGGCGACCTGGCTCTCATCGGCCATCCATTGGTAGGCCACGTAATCGCCGAGCGGGCGGGCCACGCCATGCACACCGCCCTGGTCGCCCAGATCATGAATGACCGCTCCACCTTTGAAATCGTCACACTGGATCATCTGGCCACGGAAGCCGTGCGGACCTTGGTAGGATAGGCTGGTGTGTCGTGTCCCAGGTTCACCAACACAGTGTCACGGCTCGCTGACGCGCGCTGCCTGGCAAGCGGCCGGCGGCGGAAGGGCCGGCGCTGTGAGAACGATGGCGGCCGAAAAAAGCTGCCATCAAAACTCTGAGACACGGCGCTAGCTGGCGGCCAGCGGCCGGGACGCCGCGAGAATCGGCTTGCAGCATTTCGCCTCTAGGCTCCATGCCAACCCGCGCCCGCCGCCATCCAAACCCGATGGGAGGCTTTTGATGCCGGCTGTATCACCGGACTACGAAAAGAATGCCTGGGCCTCGCAGTCGGCCCGCTTCGAGGAGGCGGCCGCGCTCTTGGATCTCGATGAGGGTCTCACGAAAATTCTGCGAACGCCTACGCGCGAGATTACAGTCGCGATTCCGGTCCAGCTCGACGATGGAAGGCTCGAGGTGTTCACTGGCTATCGCGTGCAGCACTCGATTGCGCGTGGTCCAGCGAAGGGCGGCATCCGGTATGCTCCGGACGTTACGCTCGATGAAGTCAAGGCGCTGGCTTCCTGGATGACCTGGAAATGCGCGGTTGTAAACATCCCTTTCGGGGGCGCCAAAGGCGGCATCATCTGCGATCCGATGCAGCTTTCGCCTTTCGAGCTCGAGCGCATGACGCGGCGCTATACCGCCGAGATCCTCGAATTTATCGGTCCCGAGCGGGACGTGCCGGCGCCCGATGTGAACACCGACGAGCAGGTCATGGCATGGGTGATGGACACCTACTCTATGCACACCCGCCAGACCACGACTGCCGTCGTAACCGGCAAACCCATCGATTTGGGGGGCTCGCGCGGCCGCCGGGAAGCTACCGGACGGGGCTGCATGATCGTCTGCAACGAAGCGTTGAAGAAGCTGGGAATGGCGCAGGCCGGCGCTCGCGTGGTGATTCAGGGATTTGGCAACGTGGGATCCATGGCCGCGCAACAAATGGCTGCCCACGGCTACAAAATTATTTCGGTTTCCACCATTGACGGCGCGATCTACAATTCCCAGGGGCTCGACATTCCTGCGCTGATCGCTTACCGCGCAAAGCACAAGACGATTCTTGGGTTCCCGGAAGCCGAGCAGATTGACGCTCAGGAGGCGTTGCTGCTCGACTGCGATATTCTATTGCCGGCGGCGACCGAAAACCAGATCACCAGCCACAACGCAGGGAAGATCAAAGCCAAAATCCTGTGCGAGGGCGCGAATGGTCCGACCACCGCCGACGCCGATCCCATTCTGCGGGAAAACGGCGTTTTTGTGATTCCCGACATTATGGCGAACGCCGGCGGGGTTACGGTTTCCTACTTCGAATGGGTGCAGGACCGGCAGGGCTATTTCTGGAACGCGGATCTTGTCAACAACCGCCTGCAACAGATCATGACGGAGAGTTTCCACGATGTCCTGCATTACGCCGAAAAGCACAAGGTGCACAACCGGACCGCCGCTTATATGCTGGCCATTGATCGCGTCGCCTTCGCCATCAAGCTCAGAGGAATTTACGCCTAGCTCGCGTCTTGCCGGCTGGGCGGACTTGAAGATAGTTCCTCCGCTCCTGCTTAGCCGGCGATGGCCGCCAGGATCTTCCCCGGATCCGGCTTACCACGTTCGGCGAAGGCGATGCGGCCGTCCTTGCCGATCGCGTAAACTGTGCGCCGGATTACCAGCCCGCTCGCACCGTAGAGCTTCGCCACTTTCTTGCCTTGATCGACCAGTAAAGGAAATGGAAAATGATGATTCCGGCGGAATTTTCCATGGCTCTCCGCCGAGCCGGGATTTATGCCAAATACCTGCACGCCGCGCCGCGCAAACTCGTCCCAGTGGTCGCGCAGCTCGCAAAGCTGTTTCCGGCAGCCGGGCGTCTCGTCTACGGGATAGAACACAAGCACAACGGGGGCACGGCCTTTCCAGCCGGCGAGATGAACCAAATTCCCGGCGTCGTCTCGCAGGGAAAAATCGGGAGCTTCCGTTCCCACAGGAAGCAGGCCGGCGAAGAAGGAGAGCACGGTACCGATCATGGTCCAATGTTAACCTGCACGGTATTCGATTGCAGGCCGTTCATCGAGAGCACAACGTTCTGCCTGCCGGGAGGGACGCTTTCCGGTACTTGTACGTTTACTTGATAGAGGCCGGCGAACCCAGGCGCCAGGCCGGCAAAGAGGACCGGCGCCGGAAAACCGGCGATCGTAACCTCGGGCAACGTGGTTGTCCGCACAGGCGGAGTGAACGCGGCAGGAAAGCCCGCAACGGCCGTGGGCAAGACTGGCCCCAACCCGGTGGCGTAGATTTGCAGGAAATCTCCGGCACGCGCCGGCTGCACTGCGGTTGAAGCGCTATTCGAGTTGAGAAGGATGGCTCCCAATCCACTCGCCGGGTCGAAGAAAATTCCCGGTTGTATGTCGATCACGGGAACCTTCACCGGGGAAGACGACCCCGCCGGGGTCGAGACGGCGATTTCCGCCTCCGTCCCGGTGATATCGAAGGGAACCTGCAAATTGATCTGCGCCGGGGAAACGGAAAGAAGCGGCGCCAGCCTTCCGTTGATGGCGACCTGGGTGGATCCCAG
>DASREK010000005.1:0-3352 GCA_035652135.1 Bryobacterales bacterium
GAGGGCCGGATCCATCAAGGCCCGAGTCATCTGCCGGGCCCGGTCGGCGCGAAAGTTGAAGAAAATCACGCTGTCATCGTCGCGGATCGTCCCTACCGGATCTCCTTTCGCCGTGGTGATCACAACCGGCTCAAGGAATTCATCAGTCACGCCGCGTTCATAGGATTGCCGGATCGCCTGGCAGGCGTCTGTGGCGCGGATGCCGTCCCCCAAGACGATCGCCCGGAACGCGCGCTCAATCCGTTCCCAGCGTCTATCACGGTCCATGGCGTAGTAGCGGCCGCTCAGCGAAGCGATTCGGCCGGCGCCGATCGTCCGCATCTGCTGTTCGAGCTCGGCGATAAAATGCACTCCGCTTTGCGGCGGCGTATCGCGGCCGTCCAGAAAGGCGTGAACAAATACGTCCTTCACGCCCTCGGCCTTGGCCATCTTTAAAAGAGCGTACAAATGGGTGAGCTGGGAATGAACGCCGCCCTGGCTGCACAAGCCCAGCAAATGAAGCCTGTGATTGCGGGCATGATGCATCGCTTCGAGCAAAACGGGATGGCGGAAAAACTCCCCGGAACTGATCATCAGGTCGATGCGCGTTACGTCCATATGAACGACGCGCCCCGCGCCGATGTTCAGGTGCCCTACCTCGCTATTCCCCATCTGCCCTTCGGGCAAGCCCACGTAGGGGCCGGAGGTGTGGATCAGCGTGTTGGGATATTGCCGCAGTAAAAAGTCGTAGATTGGTTTGCGCGCGAGTGCGATCGCGTTGCCTTTGGTCTCGGGTGAATAGCCCCATCCATCGAGGATGGTCAATACCAGCGGTCTGGGTCGAGTCACCCTACCGTTATAGCGTGGATTGACCGATGACACTACAGGGAACTGTTACCGCTCGGCATGCACGATGGAAAATGGCGCTTCCGATTCGTTGCCTGTATCGGCGTCGTCTTCGCTGCTTCATCTCTCCAGGCGCAGCGCCGGCCGGACTACAACTTTTACGACAGCCGAACCTGGAATCGCATTTCTGCGGCGGGCGCGGCGAGTGCCGCGCGCCGCGCCCTGGCCGCCGAGTTCGGGGAGGACGTGACGGCGGTCCCGAATCAGCCGGGCGGCAGTATTGCGGAAATTTACCGGCTCGCCGGCGCACTCACGGCTCCGGCTGCCGCCGATCCGGAAACCATCGCTCGCGCTTTTCTCCAATTTCACCGGGCGCCGCTTGCCTTGGCCGGCACATCGGTTTTCTCCCTGCCGTTGGAAAGGCGGATCGAGAGCGCCGCCTCCGGCCTGACGCATCTGGTCTTCCAGCAGCGCTATGCCGGCATCGGTGTTTTTGGCGGGGAGGTCCGCGTGCATCTCACACGCGACGGCAGCATCCTCCGGGTGCAATCGGGCGCCGGATGGCCGTCTCAGGCCAACCCCGCCCTGGCTGCGCCGCTGGGCGCGGCCGATGCCCTGGCGGCAGCGGCCCGAGTGCTTCTGCCGGACGTTCCCGGGGATGAGCCGCCTCGCGCGGCGGCCCCCGGCGTGCATGTTCTCTCCCCGGAGTCCGGCGCCGAGCGACAGACGGTCTTGGCCGCCAGCGGCTTCGCCGATCCCATTCCCGCAAAGCTGGTTTGGTTTCCCCGGACAAATGACGCCGTGCTTGCCTGGGAGCTTTATCTGCACGTCGGCCCGGCGCGCTGGTACTGCGCGGTGGTCGACGCGGCGACAGGCGAGCTGCTCTTCAGCCATAACATGTATCGGGATCAGAACCCGCGTGGAAGCGTATTTCGCGCCCCGGATGTCTCGAATCCGAGCCTCGGGGCGCAAACCGTCGAGAACTTCACCGGCTGGCCGGCGGCGGAGGGCAACTGCCCTGCTTCCATTTATCCGCCGCAATACCGCTCGGGGCCGCAAGTCAATCAGTGCTGGGTGAGCGGGACGCAGACCTCGGGCAACAATGTCGTCGCCTGTCTCGATGCCAGCGGCGCAAATCGATGCGATTGGCAGGCCTCGAACGCGCAGGCCGATTTTGAATTTGCTTTCACCGACGGCTATGCGGCCATGGGCAATGCGGTTCCCGACCAGAGCGCCGCCGTTACGAACCTTTTCTACTGGACCAACGTAATTCATGACTGGCTCTACAGCCTGGGGTTCGACGAAGCGTCCGGCAATTTTCAGGCCGATAACTTCGGCCGGGGCGGCTTCGGCGGAGATCCGGTGCTTGCGGATGCCCAGGACGGATCGGGGTTGAATAACTCGAATTTCGCCACGCCTCCGGACGGCTCGTCGCCGCGCATGCAGATCTTTTTGTTCACGAATAATGGGACGTATGTGCGGCGCGACGCTGACTTCGATGGCGATGTCATCACGCACGAATACGTGCATGGTCTCACTACGCGCCTCGTAGGCGGGGCCGGCAACGTGAACGTCCTGCCGAGATGGCAGAGCGGCGGCATGGGCGAAGGTTGGAGCGACGCCTACGCCTGTTCCCTGATGAATAATCCGGTTTTCGCGCCCTATATTTCAGCCACGCCCTCGGTCGGCATTCGCTCCGTCGCCTACAACAACAGTCCGTATACTTTCGGCCAGTTCGGAACGCTGTACCGCAGCAGCGTTGGAGCCTGGCTTCTCGATTTGCCGGAAGTGCACCGGGACGGCGAGATCTGGGCGAGCCTGCTGTGGGACCTGCGCACCGTGCTGGGGAAGGCTGTTTTTGAGCCTCTGGTCACAACCGCCCTCAAGCTGACGCCGCCCCGGCCCTCGATGATTGACGCGCGCAATGCCATTCTCCAGGCCAGCCAGGTGTTAGGCGCCTCTTCCTGCGATGTATGGACTGTATTCGCCCGGCGTGGCCTTGGCGCCTCAGCGGCATTGAATCACATCGAGGCGGGAGAGTCGGCCGACACGGCCCTCAGCGTATACGAAGCCTATGATCTGCCTGCCGCTTGCGGCGGCTCGCCTCCCGCGCCGGGCGCAACTATCTTCTCCGATGACATGGAAACCGGCGCCATCGGCTGGACGGCGACCGGCCTTTGGCACCTTACGGCGCGGCGGGCAGCGAGTGGAGCACACTCCTGGTGGTACGGTCAGGAATCCACCGGTAATTATTCGACAGGCTCGGCCAATAGTGGTTCTCTCACCTCGCCCCCGATAGCTATTCCAGCCGGAGCCAAAGTGATTCTGGAATGGGACCAATATTTCCAGGGCGAGGGCTTCGGCCGCTGCTATCCCTTCGCCGGCCAGGGCTGCAATCCCTATGTCAACTATGATTCCGGCTGGGTGAAGGCTAGCGTGAACGGCGGCTCGACTTGGTTCACGCTTACCACGATTGCCCACAACAGCGACAGTGCTGCTTTCGACCACTACAAGCTGGATCTCTCCC
>DASREK010000006.1:0-10010 GCA_035652135.1 Bryobacterales bacterium
AGCATGGCTCGAGGGTTGTTACGGTGTGGCGCTGGGTGCTGCGATGACGTGGCTTGGCGGGCCCAAGCAAATGTCGAGGAATGCGGCCGGCGTATGCAGTACGCTGGCGGCTGTCATGTTTGCAGCCACCATTGCCTGCTCCTTCTCGCGCATGGGAATCGCCGCCGTAGTCTGCGAGACGGTTTTCTTTGCTGTTTCCCAGAGCCAGGGGAGAAAACGCGCCGCGGCGGCGCTGGGAGCCGCAGCCTGCCTCGGCGTATCTGCCGTGTGTGCGGCAGGGCCGAAGTTGCTGGCCACCCGCTTTGCAGCAGGATCCTGGCGCCGGGAGCTGGCGGCGCGAGGGGCAATCTGGCTGGACGCAACGCGGGTGATATGCCGGTACCCGCTATTCGGCTCCGGGGCAGGGGCGTTTGCGTTTGCATTCCGGCGCTCGCATGCCTATCTCGGCGACTACACCATCGATCATGCCCACAACGAATACTTGGAGGCTGCCGCCGAGCTCGGAGTTCCTGTGGCTCTGCTGCTCGGCGCGGGGGCCTCGGCAGCGCTGGTCAGGCGGTGGCACAGCGCGCGGCGCGCGCGCGGTCCTCGCAGGGACATCGCCCTGGGGAGCCTGGCTGGAGCTTTCGGCCTTTCGTTGCACAGCGCAGTCGATTTTCCGCTGCGGGTTCCCTCGATCCTTGCTCTGTTTGGCCTGCTGCTGGGAATGGCATTTGCAGCCGATTCCGAGACCCTGAGCCGGAAACCGCCGGTCGGGCAGGGACCGGACAGGCTCTGGGCGGGGCTGGCGCTGCTGGCGGCATTGACTCTGGCGGCATTTCATATTTGGGCAGCTCCGGCGACAGCCGGCGGGCGCCGGGGCTTGGATCGCTTCAATGCAGAGTTGTATTATCAGGCCGGGCGGAACGCCTTCGTCGACGGCCGCCTAGGGGAGGCTAAAGCCGCGTGCCGGCGCGCATTGCAGCTTTGCCCTTATGCCGCTCCGGTATGGCAAGAGCTGGCTTTGGCGGCGGAAGCACAGGGTGACGTAACAGGGGCCGTGCGTTGGAGCGATTTCGCCCTGGAGATCGAACCGCATACGCGGCGCGTGGAGTGGGTGATCGGCAATCTGCGGCTGCGGCTGGGAGATGTGAACGGCGCGCTTCTGCTGTTTCATCCCCTGGCGGCCAAAACTGAAGAAATGCGGCGCCCTGTGTGGGATGCCTGCTGGAAAGCGGGCATTCCTGCGGGCCGCATTCTGGAAAGCGTAGTCGGCAGATCACGCGCCAGCCAGGAAGAGTACTTGCAATACCTGGAAGACCGGAAGCGGCGGACCATCGAATTGCTTCGAGCCGCGCCGGTCGTTTGGATTCCAGCCTCATCCTCGGGGCATTAGCGATTTCCTTCAGACGGAGCTGCGGCCTCCAAGAAATCTATGGCTACGACTCCTTGACTCCGGCCCTGGAGTAGCCCTGCTTGTACGTTCTCGCTGGCTATCTATTTCACGCTTACTTTTCGACGGCTTGGCTCACCCAGAGCGCTTGCGGGCAGCCCAATTCCGGATCGCGAGGATGCGGGCGCCGATGCGCGCAGCGTCGTATTCGTTCATGTGGGCATGAATCGGCAGCGTCAGAACATTGCGGGAGATGCGCTCGGTAATTGCCAGCGGGTCCACATCGGGCCGATAGAAGCAGCGGTAGAGACGCTGGCGGTGCAGAGGAGGATCGAAATAGCGCCGGACCTGCACGTTCTCCGCCTCGAGAGCCGAGTAAAGGAAATCGCGAGAAATTCCAAACCGGGCTTCCTCGATGACTATGGAAAAATCCTTGAAAGCGGAGCGGTCTCGAGGCCGGATTTGCTGCATCGCAATGCCAGGCTCGTTTTGGAAGCAGGCGTGATAGGCGGCGGCAAGGCGGTTGCGGAGTTTGACCTGTCGTTCCACGGAGGGAAGGCTTGCCAGGCCCACAGCGGCCTGTATTTCGGTCAGGCGGGCGTTGAGTCCGAGCTGGCGGCAATCATAGTCGCCGGCATCGCCATAATTGCGGGCTGCCCGCAGCGCAGCCGCCAGGCGGCGATTTCTGGTTGTGATCAGCCCACCTTCACCGGCAACCAGGAGCTTGGTGGGGCTGAGGCTGAAGACCTCGGCGTCGCCAAACGCGCCTGCTTTGCTTCCGGCGGAAGCGGCGCCGAAAGCGTGGGCAGAATCGAAAATCAGCCGCAGCCCTGCTCGGCGCGCGATGCACTCCAGTTCGAAAGCCGGGCAGGGGTTGCCAAACACGTGCACCGCCAGTATGGCGGAAACGCCCGGACGGATCGCCCTGCTGACGCGCTCCGGATCTGCATTCCAGGTTTCCGGATCGCAGTCCACGAACACCGGTTCGAGGCGATTCCACAGCAAGCTGTGGGCGGTGGCGAAGAAAGTGAAGCTCGGGACGATCACTTTGCCGCGCAGGCCCAAGCAGCGCTCCACAAGCATCAGGCCGGCGGTGCAGCTCGAAACCGCGACGCACTCGGGCACTCCGAGGTAATCCGCCGCGGCCTGCTCCAGCTTGCGGACTGTCTGGCCGTTCGTCAGTTGACCGCTTTCGAGTATTTCGCGGCACAACTCTAATAACCCTGCGCCGATGCCGGAAATGGCGGGACGGGCGATCGGCAAACGCCCGGCATAAAGCGGTTCTCCGCCGAAAATAGCCGGCTTGCCGCAGCTCGCCGGATGGGGGCGGGCGGTTGGGACTTCCCGCGAGATGCTGTTGAGGGCCAGGGGCGAAGCCGTCATGTGGATGCGACACCCTCCTCTGCTATCGCCGCCGCACGGTACGCCGGGAAGAAATCCGCCGGCTGGCAAGGCTGCATGCGGCAGAGCCGGCGATAGGCGTCTCGATCAAGCACCCATCGTCCGGTATAGAAACTGTGGCGCGCCTGCGAAAAGGCAGCCTTGAAAGCGAATAGGGAATCGCAGTTTCCACCGCGCCCGCCGCCCAGGTGAAAAACTCGATTGCCGCGTAGCCTTGCCCACCGCCGCACGTCGTCGAGAAGGACCTTGGAAGGCGCCAGATGCAGATAATCCGGGTTATTCACGCAGAAGTGGTTTTGCACAATGCCGGCGTACTCGATAAAGATCCCTGCTGCCGCAATACGGTCTTCTACGCGGGTGAGCATAAGCCAGGCATGCGGCGCCATAGCCGCCCGGAGGCGCGAGAAGTACTCGGCCGGGAAAAAATAAAAAGGCAGCGCGCGATTGCGCACCATGGTTGCGCGGTAAAAGAGCGCGAACTGGTCCAGATGATTCCAGGCGGGATCGGCGCTGGTGACAAGACCCAGTCGCCGCGCACGGTTGATGCGGTTGCGGAGGCTGGGTTGATACTCCCGCCAATTGGCGGCGTCTGGAACGGTGAGGTCAATGGAGACGGTGGTTCCGGAAGGCTTGATGCCTCCGGAGACCGCAGAATCGAGGGGACCTTCCATCCAGCGATGGTTTTCCAACAAAGGATGGAAGCGGCTGAATACGCTGACGGCATTTTGAGAGCGCCACAATTCCGCAATCTGCCTGCGAGCGCGGGCCAAGAAGCAATCGTCAGAAGCAGGCCCAACCCACAGAGGCCCAGGGTAGCCGTACACCGACGTGACGTCACGCAAGCGGCTGCCTGGAATTGGACGCAGCAGGTAAGGCCATGCGAGATAACGCTGCGCGGAGCCATAGACGGCGAGCCAGGCCTGGCCTTCGCCCGATTGCTCGGAAAACTGGTGATACCTCGCCGTATGGTAAAAGTCATGCCGCGCCGGCGCGAGCCAGCGCCGCCACTCCGTTTCCTCCGAGGCAGGAATGAGGCGCAGCGCTTCAGTCATGCCCGCACCCCTCCGCGTTCCAGATTTCGCAGCAAACGGGCAGTGTCGCATCGGAGTCTCCGGCTGACGCCAGCCCGCTTCCATCCACCTCTTTGCATCGGATGATTTGCCAGCCGCTGAAATCTCCCGCTGCTATCGCGATCTGTCCGGCGAAAGTCCCGAATCAGCGCGGCAGAATCTGCGATCAAGAGCAATTTACGGCTGGGATCGCAGCGGCTCAGAGCTTCCCACAGTTCTGTATCCAGCGCAGCCTGCCTGTCAGTAAGGCGGAAGTACGGCCCGGGCAGGCGCCCGATCTCATAACAACGCCCGCCCGGCAAGAGAACCTGGAATCGGGAAAAACCCCAGGCCGGATCGCCGTTGCAAGTTTCCAAAATTTGAGCGGGAACATTTTTTCCACAGACTTTCGCATGGGAATCCAGCAGCCACCAGTTGCGCCTGCCGGATTCTTCAAAGCCGAGCCTCTCATACCAGGTCTCGGCGACGCCGCACTGCGGAAAAACATCGAGCGCGATGCGCCGCAGGGGGGCCTGGTGGAGGTAGTGTCGAGCCGCTTGGTGCAGCAGCTTTGTCCCGAGCGAGCGCCCGCGCAGGTGGGGAGCAATGTACAGGTGATTCAAGAACGCCGCCGTATCGAGCCTGCGGAACACGGCTACCCCCTCGAGATGGGCGCCATGCTGCAAGGCGTAGTAACAGTGGTCTTCCCCAGCAACCCCTCCTCCCAATGTGGATTCCACATAGTTCCCGGCGCCGGGAGAGTCCCATATAGTCAGGGGCCGCAACTCCGGCGGAAGAGAAAGCCGGATGAGGGCGGCGATGCGCTCTCCCTCGCCCACGCGGGCGGGGCGGATGATTTCCCCGGGATTCATATGCCCAGCCTTTCGACGTCCAAATCGAGCATCAACGACCCCGGATCTTCCCGCGCGCCCCGGCAGGCTACCACATTCCAAACGGAGACGGCCGCAATGCGCAGGTCGAGGAGGAGAGAGGCGTGCTCCACATACCAAACGTCCATTTCCAGGCGCTGGCGCCATGTGAGATCATTTCGGCCGTGAACTTGCGCCCATCCTGTCAAACCAGGACGGACGGTGTGCCGAAGCCGCTCTCGCGGCGTGTAATAGGGGAGATACCGCTCTAACAGCGGCCGCGGTCCGATGAAGCTCATATCGCCGCGGATGACGTTGAATAGCTGAGGGAGCTCGTCGAGGCTGGTGCGCCGCAGCCAGCTCCCGAAGCGGGTCAGCCTCTCCGAGTCGGGACCGTCTCCCTCATGCATGGTTCGGAACTTGAGAATCGGGAACAGGCGCTCGCCAAGACCGGGACGAAGCTGGCGGTAGAGAATCGGCCTGCCGAGGTTGACCCAAACGGCCAGCGCGATGAGGCCGAGCAGGGGAGCGAGGAGCACAAGCGCGGCCAGCGCCGCGGCAAAATCGGCGGGACGTTTCGACCAAAGCCGGGATGGGCAGCGCTTCGCCTCGAGCGCTGCACAGTAGACCTGATATACATGTCGCCACAACGGCTTCTGGAGGTAGAGCCTGTGCGCCCGTTCTCGGGCCTGCCGGCCCAAGCGCAGCCTCAGGTCAGCATCCGCCAACAAGCACGCGCAGGCCGCCGCGAGCGCCTCTGTATCGCCGGGGGAAACGAGCAGGCCGGTTACCCCGTGGTCAACAGCGTCCACGACGCCGTCACAGGCAAAGGCAGCCGAAGGGAGTCCCATGGCTGCGGCTTCGAGCACGGCATAGGGCATGCCTTCGCGGCGGCTGGGCAATACCAGCAAGTCCATCAGGCAATAGTGCTCGGGCATGTTTGTCTGCCATTCCGTGAAGTGAACCCGCGGGTCGAGCCGGAGCTTGGTGAGAAGCGCCGCCGGCAGCGGATCGTGCTCTTCAGTATCACCGGCCAGCAGCAAGTGCAACTGGGGAAATCCGTCTCGCAGGCGTGTCCAGACCGATTGCAATTCGGGAATTCCCTTGTCCGGCACCAGCCGGCCGGCAAATCCCATCACCAAGGCCTGATCTGGCAGGCCATATTGCCGCCGGAGTTTCCCCAGGCCTTGCACATCGAAGCGGCTGCGGTCAAAGCGCTCGAAATCAATTCCATTGGCGCTGCCGTTTGCCGGCACAAGAATTCGGCCAGGGGGCGCCAGGCCGAATGCGATTGCCTGCCTGCGGACCGATTCGCTCACGCAAAGCGTCTGGTGCGCGAGGCGGCAGGCAAGGCGGTCGAGGCAGATCAGCAGCCATCTCCGCCATCCTTTGCGTGTTTGCCAAATCAGGCCATGCAGCGTGTAGACGACCGCCGGCGCTCGCGCGGCCCGCGCGGCCAGGGCTGACAGCAGACCGGCCTTTGGCGTATGGGCATGCACGACGTCGGGCTTGATGCGCCGTATCACGCGCCACAATCGCCATAGAGCAAGTAAATCAGCCAGCGGCGAGAACCCGCGCCGCATCGGAACCGGCCACGGCTGCGCCCCTTGGGAAGCAGCAAAGGCGTCGAGCAGAGGTCCCGGGGAGCTGGCGGCGTGGAGATCGAAGCCGCGCTCTTTCATGTACGCCGCCTGCCCCGTTAAAAAGGGCCAAAAGCGATCGCTGGTCGCGACATACAGAAGTTTCATGCTCGTAACTCCGCCGAAAGGGGCACTCGCTTCCCGGAGCGCGCGGATGACGAGGAAGCCGCCGCAAGCATTTGAAGTTCTTCCAGAAAACGCAGGCGAAGAGGCTTCAAGCGCTCCGGCCTGAAGGCTTGCGACGCTTCTAGATTTCGCCTGGCCATTGTCCTCAGGCGAGCCGGAGAAGCAAGGACCTGAATAATTTTGGCGGCTAGCTGTCCGGCGCTGCCTGGCTCTACCAGATCTTCCGCCGCCAGCAATTCAGGAATGCCCCCGGCTGAAGAGCCGATCGCCGGACAGCCCCTCGCCATCGCTTCAATCAGCGCCCGCGGAAGGCCCTCAGAGCGAGAAGCCATCAGAAACAGATCGAGCTGGTCCAGAAAATGATTCACTTGGTCCGCTCCGTTGATTTGTCCAAGGAATTGAACGCTTTTTGCGACCCCCAAGCGGCGAGCGAGCTTTTCCATGTTTGTCCGGTGGCGGCCTTCTCCCATCATGGAAAATCGAATGTTGAGACCTTGAACTTCACAGAGGCGTACCGCGCGCAAGTGAACGTCGGGCGCTTTGTAAAGCTGCTCGAACGAGCCGATGAAACCAAGATGCCAGGGCCGCTCGCCCGCTGATGTCCGGCGAATTCGCTCGAAACGCTCGTGCATTTCTTTTTCACCGGCCGGTGCGCGGAGCAGGACGTCAGAGTACGAGAATACTTTGGCTTTCGCCGCCGGATATCGCCGCTGGAGCCACTCGCGCGTGACATAGTGGATCACCGGAGCTTCAGCGCACAAGCGGCGCAGCCTCCACCTTGACCACCGGCGAGCCAGCGGCCGCCACAAGCTGCGGGCAGCTCCCGGCGCGAGCGCCTCCCTGGGATCCGCCAGGACCTCGAGGGCATAGGGTTTTCCGGCGCGGATAACTGCATGCCATGCCAGATAGGCCACCGCGCCCGGGGCGCGCAAAATAGCGGCATCGCACTGTGAGAAGGCCTCCTGCGCCTGCCGCCGCAAGCGCCAATATTGGCGGAGATATTGCCAAGGGCCCCTGTAATCATCGAGCGGCAGGAACGAAACTGCTTCACCCTCGGCTATGCTCCCTGAGGTTGCCCCGGGCGGCATGACCCCGATCCGTCCGAGCACGCTGACCTGCCGAGCCCCTCCGAGATAGGAAGACCAGAACGGATAGTCTTCCGGACCGGCGGCACGAACGCGGCCATCATCTCCTCTCTGGAAATGAGCTTCACTGGCTATAAGCACGCGCACTACTGTCTCCTCTGCGGCCCGGACCAACAGTGAGGCCGCGCTTTTCCCCAGGCTCCGCGCGCCCGGCTGACGCCTCGGTCTGTGAGCGCGCCAGAGACGAAGCGAGCCATGCAGCGCCCACTACAATCAGGCCCCACACCGCTGGCCGGAAAAAAATTTCAAAGCTGTTTCGCGTGGTCCAGAGGAGCGGGCCCAGCGCCATCGCCCAAGCGGCCAACCTGACCGGCCGCCGGGAGCGGCGGCCGGCGGCCCATCCCAGCAACGAGCCGAGGCCCCAAAAGTAGAGAATTACACCGGGAACGCCGAAGTTCATGTAAGGCTCGGCCACGGCGGAAAAACCCAAGCCGCCGTAGTTGCGATACATCTCGGGTTCGGCCTGCAAGGTAAGCCAATGGTTGGGCGGGAGATCTTGAAGCGCGATGTACCGGCCGCCTTCCCAGCGAGGCGCAAGATTGGGCCACACAGTTCCCAGCGACTGCCAATAGGTCTTTCCCCATCGCCAGGATTCGCTCTCCAGATAGCGGAGGGTGTGAACCAGAGGACGCAGGCTGCCGCCCATCTCGACAATTCCGGCGAGCGGATGCACTCCGGCGGAGAACGGCTCCATGGATCGCTGGTGCAAGCCCCGGTCCCGAACGTTGCGGGCTATTGGAATCGCAACGAGCACGATACACGCGAGGGCGGCGTTCGTCCACGCGGGCGCGCGGTAGCCCCTCTGGCGGAGGACACAGAGCACGACCAATCCCGGGATGAGCGCGTAGCCGCGAAATCCCAGGAAAAAGATGCCGCCCACCCATATTGCAGTGATACATACTGCCACGGGCATCCACCGGCGTGGAAACGCGGCTGCCGTCAGATAGAGACCAATGGGGACCAGGGTGAAGCTTGTGCCGAAAAAACGCGGGTCAAATTCGGCGGCGAGCCGGTATGTTTCCGAATAACCTGCGTCAAAGAACCGCCATCCGCCGAGCGGTTGAATCCCAAAGAAAAACATGGCGCCGCCGGCCAGATAAACAAATAGCCCGCACGCGAACAAGAATCGATTCGCGTAAGCGGGCTCAACGAGGACTTCAAAGTTCGGGCGGCAGGAGTAAATCAAACCCGAGCAATAGGAGGCGGTCGCCAGAGTTACGAGAGCCAGAGCCGGCGTCAGCCTGTTATATAGAAACCAATCAGGCAGCTTTTCAGCGTAGATGCCCAGGGCCCAGGGCACAGCCATCCCCAAGTGAAACAGGGAAAAAACGCAGAGATAGAGCATAGGCGGGGTCAAGAGCCACAGCCGCAAAAACCTCAGGCACACGAAAAGGCAAACGAGGAGAAGCGCTCCGGCCGCCAGCGCCGATGTCCGATCGTCGTCGATGGCAAGCAGCGCCAGCCGCAGGCCGATGCCGGCAACGATGGCTAGCATTGACAGGAGCCGCCGGAAGCGGTGCAGGGAAGTCATCGGTTCCGGCTCGCAAACATCTGGTACGGACTACAAACCGGCCGCCCGTTCTGGGCTAAGGTCTCGCCCAGGGACGAACGATAGATATGAAGTAAATCCTGAAGAGACTGCTCGAGGGTGAATCCCGCCGCCGCAATCTGCTTCCACGCCGAAGCACGGGGTATTTTCGGCAGTTCCAGGCACGCCTCAACGCGGCCGGCCCAGGCCGCAGGGCCGGCTTCCAGGGGCAGCAACTCCACAGCGCCGTCTACCACGGCGGCTTCCGGCGTAACCCGCGATGAGACCAGCGCGCGCAGGCCGGCCGCCTGCGCTTCCAGCAGCGCCAGCGGCAGACCTTCATGGAGCGAGGGAAGAATCAAGGCGTCCATGACATCGAACATCAGGTGGCGGACGTCCTCGCGGACCCCGCAGAATCGTACGCAATCTTGCACGCCCATGCGCCGGGCTTCTTCTTCGATCAGCGGGAGCAAGGGCCCGCCGCCGACCAGCAGCCATCGGATTCTCGGGTCCCTGCGCCGCATCTCGGCGGCCACCTTCAGCAGGAACTGGTGATTCTTTTGCCGGTCGAAACGACCGACCATTCCGACTACTTTTTCCCCATTGCCGATGCCGAGTTCCCGGCGCAGGCGCGCGCCCGCCGCGCGAGGCCCTTGGCCGGAATCCCAGTGGCCGCTTAAGCCGTAGCGAAGAATCCTGACGCCTGAGTTGGGCGGCAAATCCGCACCGGCGAAGAAAGCCCTGCCCGCGTCCGCCGAGCAAGCCAAGCGAACCGTGGCGGTTTTGGCCAGCAGGCGAATTGCGCCGGCGCGGTAGAGATTTCGGAGCCAGCAGTCTTCGGCGCCGTCCTGTGTGTTGTGGCTATGCGCGATGCGGACCG
>DASREK010000007.1:0-35184 GCA_035652135.1 Bryobacterales bacterium
CGGCGTCTCCGGGAAGGGGCAACGCGGGCTGACCAGCGGCTGGAGCATGGCGTACACGCGCTCCAGCATTGGCTGATCGAATCCCGTGCCGACATTCCCTGCCCACACGAGCTTTCCCTGATCGTACACGCCGAGAACGAGCGCCCCGAAGTAGCCGCCGCGGTCGCCGTGGGTGTAGCCGCAAATGACGAATTCCTGCTGGGAAACGATCTTGATCTTCAGCCAATCGCGGCTGCGCCTCGGTTCGTAGCGGCTGTCCGCTCGCTTGGCCATGATTCCTTCCAGGCCCTGGCGGCGGGAAGCCTCGAGGATTTCCCGCCCGCTTCCGGCAAAGTGCTCGGAATAGCGGAGAACAGGACAAGGCTCCAGGATGGATGCAAGGATGCGCTTGCGCTCGAGCAACGCCGCCTGGCGCAGATCGTAGCCATCCAAATACAGCAAATCGAATATAAAGTAAACGACCGGCCGCGTCCGGGAGAGCTGCGCGATGGCATTCGGATCGCTGACCATGATCCGCGGCTGGATCAGTTCGAAGCGGGGCCTCCCCTGGGCATCGAGGACGGCGATTTCCCCATCCAAAATGGCCTCTCGGGCGGCAACATAATGAGGCACAACGCTGAGCTCCGGGTATTGTGCGTCGGCGGGATTGCCGTTGCGAGACACCAGGCGGATCTTCTGGTCCTGGAGGAAGCAGATGGCGCGGACCCCGTCCCACTTTACTTCATACAGCCAGTCGGGACCTTCCGGCGGCTCTCCGGCCGAAAAGGCTTGCATCGGAACAATCGAAGCCGGCATTGGGCCGCGAACGGCTTCGGAGGGCATGGCAATGTTCTTCCGGTTGCGCGCTGTTGGAGAGCGCGAAACGAAAGGCGGCATCCCGCGCGCAATTTCTTCCTGCGTGCGGCCGGTCAAAGCGCTGCGGGGATGCTGCTCGGGGTCCCAGCCCGGCTGTGCGGCGCTGTCTTTCTTTTTCAGCAGAAGCCATTCGTTTCCCTTACCGCGGTTTTTCATGCGGACCAGCGCAAACTCCCCGCGCAGCTTCTCCCCATGCAACCGGAACTTCAAATCCCCGCGTTCGATCTGCTGCTCGGCAGCGGCGTCCCCCACCAATTCGTAAAAGCCTCGGTCCCAGACCATGACGCTGCCCGCGCCGTAGTTGCCTTCCGGAATATTGCCCTCGAAATCGCCGTATTCCAGCGGATGGTCCTCTACCATGACCGCGAGGCGCTTTTCGGAAGGATCGAGCGTCGGCCCTTTGGGAACGGCCCAGGATTTCAAGGCGCCTCCAATCTCTAACCGGAAGTCGTAGTGCAGCCGCCGCGCATGGTGGCGCTGCACATAAAACCGGCGAACCGCGCTCTCCGGACGGGGCGGCGAGGGGAGCGGCTCCGGCGTCTTGTTGAAGGACCGCTTGCGGGTGTAATCCTCGAGAGACATTTATTTCCAGGGACGGCAGGAAGAGCGGCAGGACCTGCGGGCATTGTGTACCGTCCTCGTCAGACCGAGCCCGGAATGTCTCCGGCTACCGTTCGCCATTTCACTTCAAAAAAAACAGAAAGTTGCAAACCTGTCTTTCTCTATGATATCGGTGTTTACATCCCTTAGCAGGCGATAAGGAATACGAATGGCCACCACAGTTTGGAAAGGGCACTTAACGTTCGGTCTGGTTTCGCTCCCGGTGAAGCTGTACAGCGCGGCGCGAAGCGAATCGGTCAGCTTCAACCAGCTCCATAAAACCGATAACTCCCGCGTCAAGCAGGTGATTTACTGCCAAGCCGAAGATAAGCCCATACCGCGCAGCGAAATCGTCAAAGGCTTTGAATACGAAAAAGACAAATATGTCGTAATCGAAGACGAAGAGATCAAGAAGGTCGCTCCCAAGACGGCGAAGACCATGGAAATCCTGGAATTCGTGAAGGCCTCGGAAGTGGATCCCCTATACCTGGAGAGCTCCTATTACCTGGCGCCCGATGAGGCCGGCGAACGGCCGTACGCGCTGCTGTTCGAAGCTTTGCGCCGGACCGGCTATTTGGGTCTGGCGAAAGTGACGATGCATAACCGCGAGTACATTGTGATCCTGCGGCCGGGGGATCGCGGCATCCTGCTGCATACTATGTATTACGCCGATGAGATCCGGCGAGTCGAAGAGTTTCGCACCGATACGAGCGTCATCAAAGAAAAGGAGCTGGAGCTGGCGACCACCCTTATCGAGTCGCTGAAGGCCGAATTCCATCCGGAAAAATACCGGGACACCTATCGGGAGAATTTGAAAGCGCTGATCAAGGCCAAGGTGGAAGGCCAGGAGATCGTAGAGGCGCCCGCGCCCGCCATGGCGCCGGTCATCGATATCATGGAAGCTCTCAAGAAAAGTCTCGACCTGGCCAAAAAGCCTGTTCAGTCCACGACGGAAGCAGCCCGGCCGGCCGCTGTAGAGACCCGAACCAAGGGCAGAAAGAAAAGCGCGGCCGGCCAGTAGAGCCGCTCGGCGCGAGGCTACGCTCCCAGAATCTTAGGAAGCGCATCCAGGCCTGCTTTCGCAACTTGCCCGTCCTGGTTGGATTGCACGCCGCTCACACCGATAGCGCCGATAATCTGGCCATCGACGGCGATGGGCAGGCCGCCTTCAACCGGAATGGAGCCGGCCAACTGCATCATGCCCAGGCGCCCTCCGGCCACCACGTCTTCGAGAACCTTCGTAGGGCGCTTAAACCGGATTGCGCTTTTCGCTTTCTGTTGAGCAACATCAATGCTGCCGATTTGGGTATCGTCCATGCGCTGCAAATAGATCAGGTTCGCCCCGTCATCCACGATGGCGACCACCACGTTCCACTGGTTCTTTCTGGCCTCCGCTTCCGCGTACGCGGCCATCTGCTTGGCGACCTCCAGTGTGAGAGCTTTCTTAGTGGCAAGTTGTGCGGCCATGCCGAATGTCCCCTCCTGAGAATTTCCTGGAAATCCTCTATGGTCGCATGAATCTGGAAAAGGTCAATGGACCGCCTGGAGCACTTCTTCCGCGTAGAGCGCGCCATCCGGCTTTTCTTCGTGCTTGAAAAACAGAAATACGTCTTTGCCTTCGCCAAGCAGTTTCCGCGCCTTTCCGGCGATCGCCTTGCGGTCTTCGGGAGAATACTCTTCTTTGCGGAGCCGGGAGTAAACGAAACGGGCTGTGATCACCTCCGGCGCCTCAAACTTGTCTGACTCAGCCAGACACAGCGCGATGTTGCGCTGCTCGAGCAGCCGGTAGACGGGATCGATCAGCCAGGAGGCGTGTCGAAATTCAAAAGCGTACCGCAGATCATCCGGAAGAGCCGCGAGAAACTCGCCCAGCAGCTTGACATCACACGGGAATGCAGGGGGCAATTGAAACAGGATGGGGCCGAGCCGCCGGGTGGCTCTCAAGGGGTCGATCGAGCGAAGAAATATCCCGGTGGCATCCGCCGCATCTCGCAAGCGCAGAATATGAGTGATGCGTTGATGGCCCTTGATGGCGAACAAGAAGCCCGGCGGGGTCAGATAAACCCAGTTCTCCAGTGTGCTGGCGGCGGGCATGCGCCGGAAGGTGTAGTTGATCTCAACGGCATTCAGACGCCGGGAATAGTATTCAAGAAATCTTTTCTCCGGCAAGTCGGCCGGATAGAACGCCGGCTTCCACTGGGGATAGGCGAAGCCGGAGGTTCCTGCAAATAGCTGGGGCATCGGATTTACGCCTTCCGCGGCGGCATTTGCGATCGGTTTTGCCATCCGGCGGCCGCATCCGGGCGCTATTGGCGGAAGCCAGTGGGAGTCGAACCCACCTGCGACACGGAGTGCCGCACGCTGGTTTTGAAGACCAGGCCCAGCACCGGCCAAGACTGGCTTCCAGACGCATTCTAGCAGAACGGTCCTTCCTGCCTTCGGCGGGATGCCGCGCGAAGGCTCTCTCACGCTGTGCTACGGCGGATTAGTCCGTTCCTCCACACAGCGCCGGCCAGGATTTAAGGCGCCGATGTTGCTCTCTCTCGAACCCGCGGGATCGAGCTAGCACACCAGCTTTTCACGGCCTAGCTTAAAACCGTTTAGATTTCCCAGCACGGTCAGCGCAATCTGTTTTTGGTTGAACGATTCGCAGGCGATTTGCTGGACCTCGGCAGCCGTGACCTGCTCGATGGCCTCAATCAACTCGTCCAGCGAGAAGAACCGGGGGAAGTACATCTCCTGGCGCGCCAGATTAGCCATGCGGCTGGAGGTCGATTCCAGGCTGAGCATCAGACTGCCCTTGAGGTGATCTTTCGCCCGGCGCAACTCCTCGGGCGTAATCCGGCCTTCCTTGATTTCGCGAAATTCCTTCAAAATCGACTCAACCACGCGCTCGGCGGCCTCAATGGAGGTGCCGGCATAGACCGAGAGGCAGCCGGTGTCGCGATAGGGATTCAACTCGGAGTAGACGGAGTAAGCCAACCCTTGTTTTTCGCGAATGTTCTGGAATAACCGGGAGCTCATGCCGCCCCCCAGCAGCGTATTGAGCACGTAGCACGCGTATCGGCGGCCGTCGGCCAGCGGATAGCTCGGAACGCCCAGGCAAAGGTGCACTTGCTCGAGCGCCGGCTTGTCCCGAAGCGAGATAATGGCGTGCGTCACCGGCGTCCGGTCGTCGGGAGGGGGCGGGTTGCCGTCCAGATCACCGAACGCGCGTTCGACCAGCCGCATGAGGTCGTCGTGATCCAGCCGTCCAGCGGCGGTGACCAGAATGTTGGATGGCACATAAACACGCTTGTAATACTCGATCAGCGATTCGCGATGAAAGCTCTTGATGGTCTTCTTGCTGCCGATGATGGGTTTGCCCAGGGAGTGATCCTTCCAGAAATTGCCGGAGAAAATCTCGTGCACCAGCAGGTCGGGATTGTCCTCGTCCATCTTCAGTTCTTCGAGAACGACGCCCTGCTCTTTCAGGATATCGTCTTCCTGGAAAACGGGATGCAACACCAGATCGGAGAGCACATCGAAGGCCAGCGGGAGATGCTCGTCGAGGACTTTCGTATTGAAGCTGATCATCTCCTTGGCTGTAAACGCGTCGAGGTGACCGCCGACTGAATCAATGGAACGGGCGATCTCCTCAGCCGAGCGCGTCGTGGTGCCTTTGAACACCATGTGCTCGATGAAATGCGAAATACCGTTCTGGTCCGGCGCCTCATGGCGGGACCCAGTCTTGATCCAGATGCCGATAGAGACCGAGCGTACGTGAGGCATGACCTCGGAAATGACGGAAAGGCCGTTGGGAAGCTGCGCTTTCTCTATGTTGCGAGTTTCCGACTCGATCAGAGGCACCTTATTTTCCAGAAGAAAACCCGAAACCTGGCGCGCCGCCGGATCGGCGGCACATTTTTAGCTTAGCATAGCCGATCCGAAACGTACTTCTTGATATAAGACTATTATTTTCAATAGGATATATGAACATATCGGACCGGAAAACCCAAGCTGCCGGCCCTTTGCGGGCTGCGCCTCCCCCCGGGGTGCGGGCCTTGCCAAGCCCGCCTAAAGTCCAGGGAGCCACTGGGTGATAATGGAATCAGGATGCCGCTGCCGCTAGTCGGGCTTGATGAAAATGACCTCTTGCAGATCGTGACCGCGAGAGGCGAGGCGCCATTTCGGGCGCGCCAGCTCTACGGAGGGATTTACCGTTCCCATGCAGCAGTCTTAGAGGATGTACGAGGCTTGCCGGCAGTCTTCCGGCGGGCCCTCGAGCAGGAATTCGAAGTCGGCCTGCCGGCGATTGCCCGCGAGTTTCGATCGAGCGATGGCGCCATCCGGTACCTGCTCCGGCTTGGGGATGGGCAGACGATCGAGACTGTGCTGATGCCCGAAGAGGATCGGGATACGATCTGCATTTCGACCCAGGTGGGCTGCCCTGTGGACTGCCGGTTCTGCTTCACGGCAATGCTGGGTCTGACACGGAACCTGTCGGCAGGGGAAATCGTGGGCCAGGTGCTGGTGGCCGTGCGGCAGAACGGATTACTGGCGCGCGACACGAGGCGCCGGCTGAATATCGTCATGATGGGCATGGGCGAGCCCTTGCTGAACCTGCCCAATGTAGTCAAGGCTACGCGGCTGCTAACCGACCCGCAGGGCCTCAATCTTTCGCCGCGCCGCATAACGGTTTCGACTTCCGGGATCACACCCAAATTGGCCGAACTGGGGCGGGAGCCGGTCAGGCCCCGATTGGCGATCTCGCTGAACGCCTCCACCCAGGAAATGCGCGAAAAGCTGATGCCGATCACCCGGAAGTACAAGCTGGCGGAACTACTAGAGGCTTGCCGCGCTTATCCGCTGCGCCCGTGGGAGCGATTATCGTTCGAGTACGTATTGCTGGCCGGGGTGAATGACTCAGACCAGGATGCCCGAAGGGTTGTGCGGTTGCTTTCTAACTTAAAGTGTATGGTGAACCTGATCGCCTTCAATCCGGGGCCTGGTATTGACTTCAAAACGCCCGAACCCGAGCGCGTCCTCGCCTTCCAGGCGCTCATTCAGCGCAGTTTGCCCTGTTTTATTCGCAAGCCGCGTGGCCGCGATATCTACGCCGCCTGTGGCCAGTTGAAGAGGATGGGCCAGGAGGCGGCGGATCAGGGACCGAACCCCATCCTCAGCCTTTGATGTCCCGGAACTTCTCTTCGATTTCGCGTTTGGCTTCCGGCCCGACAGGAATGAGCGGCAGCCGCGGCGGCCCGCCATAGTAGCCGTTCAAATCCATCGCGTATTTTAATCCAGGGATGCCGTATTTGGTGGTTACCGCTACGGCGGCCGGCGTAAACCGCCGTTGTAAATCGGCGGCGGCGGCGTATTCCCGCGTGCGCACGGCTTCGTAGATCGAGATGCAGGCGTATGGGGCGGCATTGGCGAAAGCCAAAATTGCGCCGGCAGCGCCAGCCATCAGGGACAGCCACAAAGTGGGCGCCGAGCCGACCAGCACCTGGAAGCCCTCGGGCGCGTCGCGCACCATCTGCATGGTTTTTTCCATGTTGCCCGAGCTCTCCTTCACGGCAATGATGTTTGGGTGCTCGGCCAGTTCGATTACGGTCTGGGCCGGAATGTCAATGCCGGTTACTTGCGGCCAGTTATAAATAATAATCGGGATCTTTGCCTGGTCGGCCACCGCCCGGAAGTACAGAGCCTGAGCCGCGCCGTTGCTAATCAGGTTCTTGTAGTAATGCGGCGTGCGGACCATAGCCGCCTTGTAGCCGATGGATGCGGCCATATTCGTGAGCTGCACAGTTTCGCGTACGCTTTCCGCGCCGGTTCCGGCAATCAGCAGCTTTTCCGGGGCGGCGGCTTCGCGAACGCCATCCCAAAGCCGAACTTTTTCTTCACACGTCAGCATGACGCTCTCCCCGGTCGAGCCGCACACAACGTATCCGGCGAGTTGGGTCCGGTTCCACTTCTCCACGTTGTGCCGGATCTTGGCCATATAGAGATCGCCATGGTGGTCGAAAGGCGTTGCGATAGGCGGGAAGATACCTTGGAGTTTCATCGCTTGATTGTAGCTGGGAGCGGCGTGGCCCGGCGCAGCGGTTGTTCGCCGCCAGGGGTCACTGGCGCCCTTCGTGATCGCGAGGGACCAGGACCTTACACTTCGAGACACTCAGCGGCACGGATTTCGGAGCCTGCCCCCCTTCCTTATGATGCAACATCCATTCAAGGCGCCATGATCTCGGGAGCCAGCGGCAGATCTATGGTTTGCTTCTGTCCGGGTCTCAGGTCTACCGATTTTCCGTAGCTCTCGGCGGCCCGCCGGACTCCGGGATCTTCCCACTCGAAGTTGCCCGAGGCCGGAAAAGCGTAGACGGTATAGGATCCTGGCGGAATGCCGGGAATCGTGAAAGCGCCGCCCGGCTGGGTGAATCCGCGGCGCTCGGCCAGAAACGGCGACGCTTGCGCATCCTGCGGGAATAGGGCGATCACAGCCGCGGTGATCCGATGCTCTCCCGATGGATCCGGCAGCTTCACTTGGCCGGCCAGGGTCGCCGAGTCAAATCCAATCACAATCTCGAACCGGCTCACCGAGCCGTCCCCAGGAATTTCCAGTTCCGGTGCGGGAAGATCCCGGCCGCTCAACCGGACGGCTTTGATATAGCCATTGTTGGGGATGCCGTCGAGCTGCACACGGTGCATTCCTACCGAAAGCCCGTCCGCCCGAAAAGAAAAATCGGGAAGAACCCGGAAGCTTGACCGGAGCTCGGGTTCGGACTCGGGTGGAAGAGCCACCAACATGCGGGCGTTTTCAATTACCGTATCCGGAGGATCGAACACCACCCGGCCCGTCACGCTGCGCCCCGGGCCGACGGCAACATATACATCCCGAAGATCTTCGCTGGTTATCTGCACCTGGCGCGATTCCACCGCAACGTGGCGGCCGGCAGTGGTTTTAAAAGCGGTGATGAAATATGTGCCTGGGGTCAGGCCCCGGGCGCGGTAGCCGCCATCAGCGGCCACGCCGAAGTGCATCGGCGGAATCTGATCGCCGGCGCGGCCGACCGAGACAGCACAGCCGCGGCAAGGGCCGCCGCTTTCCGAATCAAAGACCCTGCCGGAAATGGAAAATGTCCTCTGGCGGCGGAGGACCATATTGATTTCGGAGAGCTCCTGGCCCCACCGGGTCTCGAGCACAACAGCCTCGGAGGCGCTCGAGCCGTTGGGATAAAAGGTTTCGGCAAGCCGCAAATCCCCTTCCCCGGCCGCCTGATCTTCGGCCGGGAAACGCACGCCGATGATATACCGGCCCGCCGGAAGCCGGTAAAAACGAAACAGCCCGCGGTCGTCAGTGGCAACCGAGTCGGCGGGTGCAAGCGAGCGGCGTCCCGCCCGCCATACAAAGCGGTAAGCTGAGACACTAGCGCGGACCACCGGCTCCCCCTCTGCATCGGTTACCCGCCCTGTAATAATCGCAGCCCGGTTGAGCTTTATTTCGAGGCCTCTGCGAATCTGTCCGGGCTCGAGCGGAAATGATGTTGGAGAACCGGCTACAGGACGGTAGCCCGATTTTTGCGCACGTATTTGATAGTTTCCGGCGGGTAAATGCTGGAAAGAGAAGGACCCGTCCGCTGCCGAAAGTATTCCTTGTTGGAAAGGATGCCCGTGCACTTCAGCCAAAATTTCCACACTGACGCCTTTCAGCGGCTCGCCCGTCTGCGCGCAGACGAACCGGCCGCTGATTTCGCCCTGACTTTCAGAGGCGCTTGCGGATGAGCCTTCCGCCGGAGCCGGAGGACCGGCCCTTGGAATTGGGGCTTGCAGCAGCAAGGCTGCCAGTATCGCGATCCCAAGATTCATGGCCGTCTCGGCTGCCTGATGGAAGCTCCGGAGCTCGGCGTCTGAGGGCGCCGGCCGGCGGCCGGCACTTCAGAGGAGGTCAGTTCCACCTCCACCTGGGTGTTGGGATCGACTACGATTTTTCTGACCGCCGTGCCAGCGGCCTGCCAAGTCTCCGGGGCATAGAGAGACTCCACCGAGGCGCTGCTCCAAGCGCAGATCAGATAGGCCCCGGGCAGCAGATCAGGTATTGACCAGCGGCCCCGCTGGTCGGCCTGAGCCGTGCGGAACCGGATCGGCGAACCGCCTGTACGAGACTCGGGCGGCGCTTTTGCCATGGCCACGCGGGCTTCCGGCAACGGAGCTCCGCTGCCCGGTTCCTTTACTATGCCACTGAGGCTGGCCGTGCCGAACCCGGTCTCTACCTCAACATCGAGCGCAGCGCCTTCCGGCACTGTGATTTCTTTTGCCTCCGACGGCTCGCCTTCCACCATCATGTAAACTGCCGAGGGCGAAACAATGCGGAGGGTGTAACTGCCCGGCAGCAGATCGGGGAATTCAAATTTGTAATCGGGGCTGCGGGCAGCCGCCTCTCTGCTGCGCGCTCCCAGAACAACCGGACTTTGGTCGGCGAGCTCGAGAACGATCGCTTCCGGCCGGGATCGACGAGGGGGACCTTTAGGAAAAGACACGCGGCCGGAAATCCTCGCCACCCGCGCCGCATGAAGCAGCACCCCGGTCATATTGCTGCGAACATCAACCGCCTGCCGGACTATCGCCGCAATCTGGGCCCGCATTCCCGCAGGCACGGGACCCGGACGGGCGGAAACAGTCAGCACGTATTCGCCGGCCGGCAAACCTGAAAGAAAGAAATCACCCTTTTCATCCACTGTGGCGACGCCCCCGTTCGTCATCCCGATGCCCATGCGCCAGTTTAGCTCGTCCGGATTGGCGGAGCGGGCGGCAGCAGCGGACTCTCCACTGATTGGGATGGCGAGAATATTGGCGCCCCTGATCTGCTCAGGATCGGCGCCGGCGATCTTACCGCTGATGGTGTAGGCCGGCTGATCTCCCAGAGTCAGATCAATCCCGGTAACTTCTGCGCCGGGGGCAACTTCGATTTCCTTCGCGTTGCTTTCCTGAGCCGTGCCAGGAAAATAAGCGGCCGCAAGCGGAGGCTTGCGGCGAAACTGAGGGCGGGCCAAGAGAATGTAACTGCCGGGCTCAAGTCCAAAGATGCGGTACACGCCGCGATCATCGGTGACCGCGCCAGGGGCCAGCGCCTGGTGACGCCCATCGGCGTGGATGACCCGCCAGCACCGAACCTCTATATTTTCCAGGGGCTCGCCCAGAGCATCGGTGATACGGCCGGTAATCACGCCGCCAGGGAACAACTCGAAGTCCGCCCGCTCCAGGGTGTTATCACTGGAAAGGTCCAGCAGCAACTCCGGCTCCGCTCCCGCCACGGCGCGGCCGAAATAGCCCGGCCGGGCGGCGGACAGCGCAACACGTTTCTCGGGCAGGTTTTGGAGCAGGTACCGGCCCTGAGAATCGGTTTCGGCGGTTTGGAGTAGATCGCGGCCATCAGCCGCGCGAGCTACCACGTGAACGCCGGAAATCGGCTTGGGGATCTTGCCGTCGTGCAGCCAGACGGTTCCGGAGATCGTCGCGGCCCAGACGCCAGCGGCCGGCAACAGCAGGAAGGCAAGCCGCAGCATGATACGAGCCTAGCATGCAGAACCGACATGTATAATGGCCGTAGGAACCGATTCATGAAGCAGAATCGAGGCGCCGCTATTAAGCTTCCCAAAATTCCTAAAAAAGAGCACACTCGATATGCGGGAATGGCCTACCGCCCTGGAGGCCTTAGCGTGCCGCTCAAAGTAGTCGAGGAGGCGGTCGAGACTGTGATCCGCAGACGCCTGGAGAAAGAGTGGGGGCGTCCCGTCAGGCGCTCGGAATTGAGGAGAGACCCCAGCCTGCCGCCCCTCACCGAGCACCCCCTGCTTCGCAAGCTCGCTCGAGCCAAGAATCGCAAGACTGCGCCGACAGCCCCTAAAGGGAAGACTGGCAAGCGGCCTGGGATTGCGAGCCACTGAGAGTGAGCGAGTACGATAAGAGCATCTTCCTGAACTGCCCGTTCGATAGCGCCTACAAGCCGATCTGGGACGCTATTGTTTTCACCCTAACACAAGCTGATTTGCGGCCGCGCTGCGCTCTCGAAGTGGACGATGCGGCGGAGAACCGGCTGGAAAAAATTTACCGCATCGTGGCCGAGTGCCGTTACGCAATTCACGACATTTCCCGCACCGAACTCGATCCCGTCCACGCCCTGCCGCGGTTCAACATGCCTCTCGAGTTGGGAATCTTTCTCGGCGCGAAAAAATTCGGTTCCCGCAACCACTCCCGGAAGGCCTGCCTGATTCTGGCGCGCGAGCTCTACGAACATCAGAAGTTCTTGTCCGATCTGTCCGGCCAGGATGTTCACGCGCACCATAACGATCCCCGCCTGGCGGTGATTGAGGTGAGAAACTGGCTGCGCACAGCGGCGCCGCGCCTGGATCTTCGGGGGGGCGAGCAGACCTGGCGCCGCTATCAAGTCTTTCGGGAAGAACTGCCCCAGATTTGCGGCGCTATGGGTTTGACGGTGGAAGGAATGACGTTTGTTGACTTGCTGGCGGCGGTGTCCCTCTGGCTGCGCAGAAACCCGTAAGGTGATTGCCGCGCCGTGCTTCAGAACATCGTGGAGCAGGCAATCCAATGGCGCTCTTCCCAACGCCCGTTTTTCGCCTTTTCAAAAACCTTCCAATCCGCTCTGCCGCACAATTGTCCGCAATAGGAGCGGATGGCTGTAAGAGCTAGTGTGCGGCTTTGGTTGAAGAAAAACATTGGTCAAATAGAAAAGATCTTTCGACTTTTCGAACAGTTCTCTCGGCTTCGGGCGGGGACCCGGACGGAGCACGTGCAGCTCTACAAACTCCTTCACTTCGCCGGCGTTCAGCAGGTGGTAAGGTTTGTCGAGTTGGAAGCGCGGTTGCAGAATCACCGCAACATTTTTGCGCTTGCCATAGTCCGCCATGATCTCCGCGAAACCGGCTGCATACTCGTCAGGCGGGCGGACGCACGGTTCCCGAGGAACGCCCGGAACCGTTGTGCCTGCAACCAGGTAAACCTGATTGTCACCGGGATGACTCAGCGGCGCATTCGCCAGCAAGAGCGAATAGATCGCATAAACATCGGCTCGCCGCGACGCATCGGAAGGCGAACCCCCGCCGCCCTGGAAGCCGCTCGCGGCAACACAGGTCAAAATCAGGAGGCAGCAGCGCTGAAGCATGGCGCCGATCTTTTTATCATACCGCCGCCGGATTTTGGTGCTGCGCTCAATTAGCGCACCACCCGGGTCTTGCGCAAATCCGATGTACGCAGGAAAATGGACGCCTGGAAAAGAGTTTCGCAAGAGCATGATTCGGATTTGCCTTCCGGTACTCGGTTTCGCGCTCGCGGTACAGCTCGCCGCCCAGCCGGCCATACAACTCAACGACGGCGACAGCCACGGCGACCCTCCCTACTTGCTTGAGCCCGGCTGGAAGCCTCTGCTGAATGGCAGAGACCTGAGCGGCTGGCACAGCCAGGACGGCAAGCCGCTCCAATGGTTCACAACTACCGCCATACGCTGGGAACGGCTGCTCGGCCCGACGCGGCTGTTCGCAATCCCGGCGCCGGGCGGCACAATATTGAACAGCGCTCAGGGCCGTACCAGCAACCTGGTGACCGACCAGAAATTCGGGGATGTCGAGCTGTATCTGGAATTCATGCTGGCCAAGGGATCGAATTCGGGCGTGTACTTGCACGGCCTCTATGAAGTGCAGATCTTTGACAGCTACGGCTCGTGGGAGCCGATGACCTCATCGGATTGCGGCGGCATCTATCACCGCTGGATCGACGAGCGCGGCGTCGGCGGATCGGCTCCCTCGCGGAACGCGAGCCGCAGGCCCGGGGAGTGGCAATCGTTTCAAATCTGGTTCCGCGCGCCCCGATTTGACGCCGACGGGCGGAAGGTCGAGGACGCACGTTTTCTGCGCGTGCTCCATAACGGGATTTCGGTGCAGAAAGACGTAGCCGTGGACGGGCCGACGCGGGCCGCCATGGATCATCCCGAAGCGGCGGAAAATCCTCTCATGCTGCAAGGCGACCACGGGCCGGTCGCGTTCCGCAACATCTATATCCGGCCCCTCCGGCCCATCATCGAGAGGTAAGCCGGGGCGTCTTGGATCTCGGTTTGCCGGAGCTCGGGCCTTGTAACAGCGCCTGGAAATTCGGCGGCTTCCTCCGCCCGAATCAGGAAATCTCCTCTTTTCCATAAGCTGGGACGGCCGGGCCGCTATGTTATACTGGGAATGCCTGTGCGGAGCCGAAGTCCCATGTTCAACCGTATAAAGTTTGGAATTGTCGTTGGTTCAACATTCTTAACCGCCCTCCTCGTAATCGGCGCCGTCATGGGCGACAGTTCTTCGGCTGACGGCGCGTACCGCCAACTCTCCGTCTACACGGAAGTTCTCTCCCGCATTAAGAGCGATTACGTCGAGGAACCCGATATCAAACAGGTGACGCGGGGCGCTCTGCAAGGGCTGGTCGAATCGCTCGATCCAAATTCCAGCTACTTGACCGCCGAGCAATACAAAGAATACGAAAAGCGTAAGAGCAGCCAGCAGGCTGGCGTGGGGCTGATTATCTCAAAGCGCTTCGGATATGTGCTGGTGCTAGCCGCATTGCCAGGTTCGCCTGCCGCGAAAGCCGGTTTGAGCGTGGGAGATTTACTGGAGGCAGTCGATAAAAAAGCGACCCGCGACCTGGCGCTGCCGCTGATCGAGACCATGCTGAATGGTCCCGCTGGCAGCACTGTTACTTTAGTGGTGCGGCGTGCCCGCCATGCGGAGGAACCCGAAGAGCTGACGTTGACGCGCATGGCTGTACCGACTCCGCCGGTGGTGCACAAGCTGCTGACGGATAAAGTCGGTTACCTTGATGTGAAAGCCTTGACGCCCGGGAAAGCCGCCGAAGCGGGCCGCGCGATCCGCGAATTGATGAGCCAGGGAGTGGAGCGCCTCGTCCTGGACCTGCGCAATGATGCGATGGGCGACAATCAGGAAGGGCTGAAGCTGGCCAATCTGTTTATCGACAACGGCCTCCTGGGATACCTGGAAGGACAAAAATATCCCCGCAAGGATTTCATGGCTGATCCGCGCCAGGCCATCTGCAAGCTGCCAGTGGCCGTAATCACAAACCGCGCCACTGCCGGCGCTGCCGAGCTGGCCGCCGCAGCGATCGTGGACCGCAACCGCGGGCAAATTGTCGGCGAAAAGACGTTTGGGTTGGCCGCGGAGCAAAAGACGATTCCGATGGAAGATGGGGCGGCTATCATTCTCTCAGTGGCCAAATACCACCGTCCGGGAGGCAAGGCCATCCAGGACGGGGGCGTGAATCCCACGCTTCAGGTTTCAGAGACTGATAATGAAGCCGCCGTGGACGACGACAACGCTCCGACTCCTTCTCCATCGCCTTCGCCGAAGTCTCCCGAGGAAGACGAACTGCTAAAGAAAGCCATCGAAGTCGTCAAAGGGGCGGCTGCCCGGGCTGCGGCGTGAGCGCTTTATCCTTCCTTTTGATTTCGGCCCGCCTTTCCGCTATAGTGGTGTAGCAAATTGATCTCTCGCGCGTCCGCGGCTTCCTATACGCGCCGAGGCCGGCAAAGGACCAATCAGGGAATATGACGCTGCCGAACGCCCTGACGGTGCTCCGCATCTTCTTCGTCCCCTTATTGCTGGCTGTCTTGCTGCGTAAAGAAATTTATCTGGAGACGCCCTGGATTACTTTGAGCAAAGAGTGGCTGGCCCTTCCCATTTTTTTGGCGGCGGCTCTTACCGATTTGCTCGACGGCATCATCGCCCGCCGGCGCGGCCAGATCAGCACCCTGGGGACTCTACTCGATCCGGTGGCCGACAAACTGCTCATCTCCGCGGCTTTCATTTCCCTGGTGGAACTGGGCGTCGTGCCGGCTTGGATGGTAGTGGTAATCGTGGGCCGAGAGTTTGCAGTGTCCGGATTGCGCAGCATTGCGGCCGCGGAGGGCTACACGATCGAAGCCAGCGAGTTGGGGAAGACGAAGATGGTCATGCAGGTGATTGCCGTCTCCCTGCTGCTCGCGGGCCTGCACTGGCCTTTCGTCCTGCGATTGGGAATCGTGGCAGTCTGGCTGGTGGTGCTCTTCGCCATCGTTTCGGCTGTGGATTACTTTCGCAAGTTCTGGCGCCGCGTGGATATTCGCATTAAGGTGCGCCGAAGGCGCGAGCGCCTCCTGCTTTTGCGGAAGCAGCGCAAAGATGTTGCCGCTCACTAGCGTCGCCAGAAACTGGCTGCTCGTTTCGGCCCGCTGTGCGGTGGAAGCGGCCGCACGAGGCGAGATCCCGGCTATCTCTCAAATTCCTCCCGAGATTCCCGCCTCCGACCGGCCTTGGCTCGAACAGCCTCACCCGGTATTCGTGAGCCTGCATCTGGAGGGCCGCCTGCGGGGCTGTGTGGGACACGTTGGTCTCGAAATTCCGTTGCGCTGCCTGGTTCCGGAAATGGCTTACGCGGCGGCTTGCGAAGATACCCGATTCCAGCCGGTCACTGCCGAAGAAGCACTCCGCATCGACATCGAGATTTTCATACTGTCGCCGTTTTTCTCCATTCGGCCGGAAGAGATCATACCGGGAACGCACGGTTTGATCGTGCGCCAGGGCCAGCGCCGCGGCATTCTGCTGCCCTGCGTGGCCGCCGAGCATAACTGGGACGCCGTGCGTTTTCTCTGCGAGACATGCCGCAAGGCGGGTCTGGCGCCGGATGCCTGGAAGCACGGCGCCGTCATAGAGGCCTTCACCGCCGAGGTAATCAAGCAGGCTGCATTGGCTGGCGCGAGTCCTTGAACGCCTCAGCTCGGAACGGCGAACCTCATCCAAGGTCCCCTTCCTCCGCCAGCAGGCGCAAGAGTTTTTCAAAAGCGCTCACTGTCCGGTCGATATCTTCCCCGTTATGCACGCCTGACACGAGGCCGCCGGGCCAACCAATCACGTCGACGCCGGCGCAGAGAAAACCTGCACGAATCTTTTGCAGTAGTTCAGCCGGGGCTCCGCCTTTGAGCTTCGTCCACGGGACCTTCCCGGCGTGCACGTCTTGCGGTGACACCGGCGCAGATCCGGAATTTAGATACATATGGAAACCGGAAAAGTCGCCATACACACACCAGCTTGCGCCGAGCCTGGCGAGCGCGCGATTCATTTCAGTGCGGATTGCCGCGGCCGTGCGATTCGCTTGCGCGATCATTTCCCCATCCCGCAGCAGCCGCAATGTGGCGATTCCGGCGGCAGCCGACAAGGGCGACCCGTTGAACGTGCCTTGGTGAGGCACAGCCGGCGGCTGAATGCCCTCTTCGGAGTGATGATATTCCATTACCTCCAGGATCTCGGCGCGGCCCGCCAGAACTGCGCCCGGATAACCTCCCGCGACAATTTTGGCGAGGGTTGTCAAATCCGGCGTCACGTTGTAGTGCGCTTGCGCGCCGCCCGGCGAACAGCGGAAACCGGTGATCACTTCGTCGAAAATCAGCACGATGCCGTGCCGCGCGGTGATCTCCCGCAAGGCCGATCTCCCCCTGGAGCGGAACATGGCCAAAAGTGGCCCCAGTCGGCTCCAGAATGAGGGCGGCAATATCCCGGCGTTGCTCACAGATTTGCCGGACCTGATTGATATCGTGCGGCTGGCACAAAATCACCGAACCGGCGATTTCCTTTAGGATGCCGGGCGCCGGATCAGCGCCGAACGCGACATGATCGTGCCAGCCATGAAAGTGGCCGGCGAAGCGCATCAGCATGGGCTTCCCGGTATAAGCCCGAGCAACGCGCAGAGCCAGCAGCGTCGCTTCGGTGCCCGAGGATGTAAAGCGCATGCGCTCCGCGCCAGGGACCATCTGCCGAATCAGCTCGCTCCATTCGATCTCCAGCTCATGGGAAGCGCCGTAGTGAGTCCCCCGCGCAAGCTGCGCGGCTACTGCCTCTACGACCGCTGGATGATTGTGGCCGAGCATTAAAGCCCCGTGGCCTCCGAAGTAGTCCACGTATTCATTGCCGTCCACATCCCACTTGCGCGACCCCGCCGCACGCCCGACGAACAGCGGGTGTGGCTCGAGATAGCGTCCCAGGTGTGTAATGCCGCTGGGAAACAGCTTTAGGGCCCGCTGGTAAAGCTTGGCCGATGACGGCGTTTTCTCGGCGTACTCCCGCAGGATCCGGGACTGCTGGAGAGGCACTCTGTTTCGTGCAGCGATAGGGCTCATTCGTCCAGTCCGAAGGTGAAAATAGAGCTTCCGGCGGCTACAGAAACCAACTGCCTGCCTCTCTCGAGGTAGGTGATCGGCCCGGCGGCAATCATACCACCTGTATTAGCGTGCCATACTTCCCGGCCGGTTTGAGCATCCAGCGCAAAAAACTCTCCTTCGTTGATGCCGCCAAAAACCAGGCCGCCGCGGGTGGAAAGAACGCCTGACTGCGGTTTGCTGGGGAGCTTGTGCTCCCATTGGACTGCGCCCGTCTGTGGATTAATCGCCCGGATAGAGCCGGCCCCCGGGTCCTCGGGAATATCGACTGGCACACTGCCTGCGTAGCGATTGCCCGGCGAGTAAACAGCGTCCCCGAGTTGATATCGAGTCGCGTAATCCCAGACCGAAAGATAGAACAAGCGAGTGAGAGGACTATATGACGGCGAATACCAATTTGTCGCTCCTTGCACGCCGGGGTACACCAGCGTCCCGCGCGCCGTTGGATCCGAGCCTGGATACGGCATGGGGCGCCCCTGCTTATTGATTCCGCCGGCCCACGTCTGGCGGACAAACGGCTTCGCCAGAAGGAATTCGCCGCTTTCGCGATCCAGCACGTAGAAAAAGGCGTTTCTGTTGGCCCAATACAGCAGCTTGCGCGGGCGGCCTTGCCACAAAGCGTCTACGAGCACCGGGATCTGGACAGCATCCCAATCGTGCACGTCGTGCGGAGTGAACTGAAAGTACCATTTCAGCTTGCCTGTGTCGGCGTCCAGGGCCACCACGCAATTCGAATAGGAGTTGTCGCCGGGACGCACCGCGCCGTTCCAATCCGGAGCTGGATTTCCGATTCCCCAGTAAATCGTATTAAGTTCGGGATCAAACGATCCGGTAAGCCAACTCGGGCCGCCGCCCGTTTTCCAGGATTCGCCTGCCCAGCCGTCATGGCCCGGCTCGCCGGGACCTGGAATCGCGTTGAAGCGCCAAAGATGCTTGCCGGTTCCCGCATCATAACCGTCTACAAAGCCGCGAATGCCGTACTCGCCGCCCGCAATACCGGTCACGATTGTGTTCTTCACGGCCAAAGGCGCCGCCGTAATGCTATACCCCATTCGGTAGTCAGCGACGGCTACATCCCAAATCACGGAGCCAGTATTGCGGTCCAGCGCCAGCAGGTGGGCATCCAGGGTCCCCACGAAGAGCCGGTCCCCGAGAATAGCCAGCCCACGGTTCACCTGTCCGCAACAGACGTTGATCTTTTCCGGGAGGCTCCGGCGATAGGTCCATAACGGGCGGCCCGTGCCGGCATCGAGAGCCGAGACCGCATTCGGCGGCTCGGTCAAGTACATCACACTGTCCACAACCAGCGGTGTGGCCTCGACCTTCTCGACCGTTTTCATCTGGTACGCCCATTTGAATCTGAGGCGCGCGACGTTTTCCGTTGTGATCTGGTCGAGGGAACTGAAGCGATTGCCGTTGTAGTTTCCGGAGTACATCAACCAGTTCTCCGGCTCGCGATCGGCCCGAAGCAGGCGCTCATACGTGACCGGCGGAGAGGCTGGCAGGGCTGCCTTCCCGCGGACAAGCACTGGGGGAAGCGAACGGATGAACTGGATAATTCGCCGGATTTCACTTTCGGGAAGAAAGATCCCAGGCATTTCCGCACCAGGTATGCCCTTAGAGATGATCCGCAGCAGGTCGGCGTCCGTAGAGCCGTGCCGGAAGCTGGTTTTGCGGAGATCGGGACCGCGGCCGCCTTCCCCTCTGATCCCATGGCACGGCGCGCAATGCGCGCGAAAGATCACAGCGCCGGCCGCCACCTCGCCGGAGACAGGCGCTTGAACGGACACTGACTGCTGCGCCCCAAGCAAGTTCAGGCAAAGAAAGAGAAGAGATGCCGCAATCGTGCAATACAAAGGGCCCTTCGCGCTATCCTGCGGCGCCATGCTTAAATGCAGCATTATAGCGAGATCATCAGCCGCAATTCTTTATTTTCTACAGCGAGAGACGTCGAGTATTATCAAATTTGTCCATGAGAAGAGCAGTTGCGGTTGCGTTCTTTCTTCTGAACCTGGCTTCGTGTTCGAGGCGGCAGAACACGCAGGACCCTCCTCTGGTGGAGGAAGAGCATCCCGAGTCGATGCTTTCGACATTGCACGTGGCCGATCCGAAGGCCGTACCGCAGTTGTTGAAGGGCTGGCATGCCGTCGAGCAGGGAAGCTGGCGATGGACGCAAAAGACTTTCGCCGTCGCCTTGAAGGCCCCGTCTCCGGGGAAGCCGGCAAAGCTGCAACTGAAATTCGTCATTCCCCCGCCGTTGCTGTCGCGCCTGCATTCCATCACCCTCAACGCCAGCATTGACGGGGTTTCTTTGGGTCCGGAAACTTATAACCAAGCGGGAGACCAGACCTATACCCGGACGATCGCGCCGAGAGAAACCTCCGGCAATTTGATTCGGGTCGATTTTCAGCTTGATAAAGCCGTGCCTCCCGACAACCGTGACAAGCGGGAACTGGGCGTGGTTGTTACGTCCGTCGGGCTGGAGTAAATGCAGCCAGCCGCTTCTACCATCGAGACCCCGCGGCGCCACGCGGCGCTCCCGCAAGCCGCGCTGTGGTGCCTTCCCCTGCTGCTCTGCCTGGCCTTCTTTTGGCGAAGCCTGTTTAGCTGGTTCCAGCAGGATGATTTCGCCTGGCTTTACCTCCGCTTGCAGCTCCATTCCGCCTCGGGGCTATGGCGCTTACTGATGGAGCCGAGGGCCGAGGGAACGATCCGTCCTTTGAGCGAGCGGTTGTTTTTCATCGTATTTCGCTCACTCTTTGGACTGAACGCCTTTCCGTACCATTTGTTCGTTCTTCTGACTCAGTTCGCCAACCTGGCGCTTCTCCTCGCACTGGCGCGCCGGCTTACCGCCTCGCTCGGCGCGGCCAGCCTGACGGCGGCGCTCTGGGCCGTGAACGTCTCGCTGCTGACGCCGATGATGTGGGCCTCGGCGTACAACCAGATTCTTTGCGCGTTTTTCTTTCTCAGCAGCTTGCTGCTGTTCCTCAAACACGTCGAGACCGGCCGCCAGCGCTTTTATGTCGCCCAGGGCTGCACATTTTTGGTCGGCTTCGGGGCGCACGAATCGATGGCGGTTTATCCCCTGATACTGCTCGGTTACTGCGCGCTCTTGAACCGCCGGCACGCCTGGAAAGCGGCGCCGCTGTTCATCCCATCGGCGCTCTATACCGCGGCGCACCTCTGGCTCATCCCACATTCCGCCTCTGGCCCTTATGCGCTTCACCTGGATCTGAGCGTCATTCCGACGCTAAAGGCCTACTGGAGCTGGGCGCTAGGCCCCCCGTTGTTCGCGGCATCCTTGCATTGGCCCGGGCGCGCAAGCACGGCGCTCTGGGTTCCGCTCACCCTGTCCCTGGGGGCGGCAATGATGCGCGCCGGCAGGCCTAAGCGGCGGGCAGCGCTTTTCGGGTTGGCTTGGTTTTTCCTGACGCTGGCCCCGGTCTTGCCTCTGCGCGACCATCGCATGCCGTATTACCTCGTGATCCCAGCGATCGGTCTGGCGCTGGCTGCCGGCTCGGTCGCCGGCTCTGCGCCGCGATGGGCGGCAGCGGCCTGGTTGATGGTCTATTTTGGGTGCTCGAGCGCTTTCCTAATCCGCGAGGCGCCGCTCGTGTGCGAACGCAGCCGCGCGGCCAAACGCTTTCTTGAGGCGCTCCGGCAGGCCCGCGCCTCGCATCCTGATAAGACCATCCTGTTGACCGGAGTGAGCAGCGAGTTGTTCTATTCGGTGATCTATGATCACGGACCGCTGGCGGTTCGCTTATCAGAGGTCTATTTGGCGCCGGACAGCGAGGGCATCGCTCCCCAGCCGGGTCTGGATGCCGTTTCGAATTTCGAGCTGCCGGCGCGCATCACGCTGGCCGCGCTGCGGGCCGGCGACATCATTGTGTACGATGCGTCTGGCAGCAATCTCAAAAACGTGACGTCCTTGTATGCCGTGAACGCCCCCGAGCGCCTCAAGGACGCTCCGCCCCGGCGCATTGATCTGGGCGAGAAACTGATTGCCGCGCAGCTTGGACCCGGCTGGTATGAGCACCAGGTAAACCACCGATGGATGGGAGAACGCGCCGAGGTTCGCCTGGCCGCCCCGCGCTCGGCCGGCGAGCGGCTGCACATCCGAGCGATTTACCCGGATCATTACCATGTCGGGACCATCTACCTGACCGTTCTCGTGAATGGAATCCCTGCCGGGCGTGCCGCGATTTGCGACAGCCGCTCGAGCGAGCTGACATTTTCCTTGCCTGCTTCCGTGACCGGTTTAAGTGAAATGACGGTGACGCTGGAAGCGGGTCCGACCTTTCGGCCTCCTGGCGATACGCGTAATCTGAGCCTCGCGTTTGGCGTGATCGAATTGCTGGAATAACTTGCGTCGGCGGGACCGGAGGTATTCTGCATTACTTTGCGCACGCCTGTGCTACATTGGCCGTATGAGCAAGGCCTTTGACGTCGTTGGGGTGGGGCTCAACGCCACTGACACGCTGCTGCTGGTGCCGCATTTCCCGGAATACGCCGGCAAGGCGCCGATTGTGGAAGAACTCATGTCGCCCGGCGGCCAGGTGGCCAGCGCCATAGTGACCTGCCAGCGGCTCGGCTTGCGCACGAAATACATTGGCACGGTCGGCGATGACGAGCGAGGCGCTATCCAGATGCAGAGTCTGCTCCAGGAACACATCAACGTCGACCACGTGCAGATCCGCCAGGGGTGCCCCAACCAGTCGGCTTATATCATCGTGGACCAGCGCACCGGGGAACGAACCGTTTTCTGGAGGCGCGACGAATCCCTGCGAATCGACCCGTCGCAAATCGCCGCGGAACAAATCACCTGCGCCCGGCTGCTGCACATTGACGGTCACGACACCGCCGCGGTCGAGCACGCCGCCCGCATAGCGCACGAGGCCGGCATGCCGGTGACGGTCGATGTGGATACGATCTATCACGGTTTTGACCGTGTGCTGCGTTACGTCGATTACCTGATCGCCAGCTCCGAATTTCCGGTCCAGTGGACCAACCAGCGCGACCCCTTCCGCGCCCTCGAGCTCATTCAGCAGGAATATGGCATGAAGGTCGCCGCCATGACGCTCGGCGCCTACGGATCCCTGGCTTACTCCGAGGGGCGCTTTTTCTATTCGCCGGCTTTCGTGGTCAATTGCGTCGACACTACCGGCGCCGGCGACGTCTTCCACGGGGCGTTCTGTTACGCAGTGCTGGAAAACTTGCCGCTGGATGAAGCGCTCGAATTTGCAAACGCCATGGCCGCTCTCAACTGTACGGTGCTCGGCGCGCGCGGCGGCATCCTGGGCAGCGCCGAAGCGCGGCGGCTTATGGCGAGGGCCGAGCGGCGGTCCAACAAAGACTTCGAGATCCGGGCGTCGATCCCCGTCGGTTGAACTCAGCCTTTGCGATGATCCCCCGTGTTACGCTTTACACGCGTTCCGGCTGTCACCTGTGCGACGAGGCCAAGGAGCAGATCCGGCGCGCCCGCCGCCGGACTCCCTTCGATTTGGAAGAGATTGACATTGACTCCGACCCCGGGCTGCGCGCTCTTTACGACGAAGAAGTGCCGGTGGTGGCGATCAACGGGAAGAAGGCTTTCAAGTACCGGGTGAAGGAGAAAGAACTACTCACCAAATTGAGAAGCCGCTCGTGAGCCGTTGCCGGCGGGGGCCGATTCGCGGCCGCGGGCGAACAGGGATTGCCGGATTTCGCTGCATCCGCCGCCTCCCTGCAAAATTCTTATGGCTTTAGATCTGCTGGCCATTGCCGCTCATCGCGACGATATTGAGCAGACCTGCGGGGGGACTCTGATCCGCATGGCTGAGAAAGGCTACCGTACCGGGGCTCTGGATCTCACCGCTGGAGAGATGGGAACGCGCGGGGATGCCGAAACGCGGGCCCGGGAAGCGGCGGAAGCCGCCCGCGAAATGCTGCTCAGTTGGAGAGGAAACGCCGGCCTGCCTGATGCGAAACTTGAGCTGTCGCTCCCGGCCAAACTCGCCGTCGCCGCCAAAATTCGCGAGTTGCGCCCCCGGGCCGTCATTCTTCCATACTGGGAGGGAAGGCATCCCGATCATTACCGCACGTCCACTCTGTGCTATGAGGCTTGCTTTCTTGCCGGCCTCAAAAAGCTGGATTTGGCCGGCGAGGCATTCCGGCCCGCCAAGATTCTTTACGCATCGCTCTATGCGAATGTCCGGCCGAGTTTTGTCGTTGACATTACTGGACAATTCGAGCGCCGGATGCGCGCTCTGCTGTGCTACCGGTCCCAATTTGAAGATCAGCCGGCCGGCGCCGATTTGTTTCCGGCCCGCGACGAACTGATCGAGCGGATTCGCTCCGTGGCCCGTTACTATGGAATGCTGATCGGGGTCAAATACGGCGAGCCGTTCGTTGTGAAAGAGATGATCAGCGTGGACGACGTGGTAAAGATGCCCGTGCGCAGCATTTGAAGAGGCTCATTTTACCGGCGGCTTCCCGGAAACGCGGCGCCGCAAACCCGAAATACGGCGCAAGAAAATCAGGCTCCCGCGGCCAAACGTCACGAATTGCGCTGGTTGCTGGCCACGAACCGGTCTACGCGGCTCTGGTACACCTTCACTTTGCCTTCCTTTTCCATCCGCTTCCTGAGCTCGTCTTTGAAGATGTCGAACGCCTCGTTCTGGCGGGTTCCGGTCATGGTGTCGTGCAGCACCTTGCTCTCCGAGGCGAACAGCGACATATCGGCGCCGACACGCTCGGTCACCTGATAAACAGCGTAGTCGGCGCCGGCTCGGACCGGGCCCACCACGCTATGGGGCGGCACGTTGAAAGCGTCGGAAACAGTGGACGCTCCTCCCAGCCCGGGAATGGACCCGTCGCGGGTGAACAGGTCGCTGCTTTTCACCTCCACGCCGAATTCCCTGGCTGCCTTCCGGAGATCGCCGAGCGCCTTGGCCCGTTCCGCAAGCTTATCGGCCCGCGCCTTGACAAGGTCGCGAGCCTTCGCCGTGTTGCAGTCGTTTTTGACCCTCTCGGCGACTTCAGAAAACTCCGCCTGCCGCGCCGGAGCTACTTCCGTGATGACGGCCATAATGGCCTTGTTTCCGGTCATTTGAATCGGGCCGACTAGGCTGCCCTTAGCGGCCGAGAAGAGCGATTCCATCACGCCCGTCTCATTGCCCAACTGCGGGATCGCAGAGTTGCGGTCAAGCATGGTCGCGGTGTTGACCGAAAGCCCCACCTCGCGCGCCGCCTCCTGCAAGTTCTGGCCGTGGCGCGTCGCGGCGGTGCGGAGCCGATCCATCAAGGCGGATTTTTCCGCGTCGCTGCGGTCGCGCATGAACTCCTCGCGAATGGTCGGCTCCACTTCCTGGAACGGCTTGAGCCGCGCCGTTTCTTTTTCCAGCACCTTGATGATGTGAAAACCGTATTGCGTCTTCACCAGATCGCTGACTTCGCCCGGCTTCATACTGAACGCTTTTTGCTCGAATTCGGGCACTGTCTGGCCGCGCGTAATCCAGCCGATGTCGCCGCCTTTGGCGGCGCTGGCGGTGTCTTCTGAATTCTCCTTAGCCAATGCGGCGAAATCCTTGCCGGCCCGCACCTGCTTCAGCACGTCCTGAGCCTTCGCCTCGATCTGCTTGACTTCCTCCGGCTTCTTATCGGTAGTTTTGAAGAGGATATGCGTTACGTGCACCCTATCCTGCACGCGGAAGCGCTCTTTGTTCTCGTTGTAATATCTCTGCAACTCTTCGGGAGTCACCTTTACGCGTGACGCGACCGCCGCGTCATCGATGACGACATATTGGAATGAGCGCTTCTCCGGGACCATATACATGTTGCGGTTCTTCTTGAAGTATTCTTCGATTTCCGCCGGGGTGGAAGAAACCGAGGACATAACGGACGCGGGCGTGACCAGCGCATAGTCGATCTTCACCTTTTCGTTGCGCCGTTTGAACTCCTGCTCCACTTCCGCCGGCGTCACCACCACGCCGTCCGTCACCAGGCGCCGCAGTTTGGAGAGGGCAAGATCCTTGCGGGCCAGCGCTTCAAATTCGGGGACCGACTTCTCGAAAAGCTGGTATACGTATTGCGCGTACTGCTCCTTGCCCACAAACTTCCCGTCGGGAAAGAGCTGCGGCCAGGAAGCGCGGAGGACGTTGGCCAGCTCTTCCTCGGTCACATTCAGCCCGAGCCGCTCCGCCTCTTGCAGCAGTACGGCGTCGTCAATCATGTTCCGCACGACCTGCGGAGCCAGAAAATTGTAGGCCTGCGAAGGCAAGCGTTGGCTCCGGATCGTGTCCTGAAGCTGGGCCTGAGCTTCGGCCTGTGTGATCTCCTCTTTGCCAACCTGAGCCAGCACCGTATCGTTGGTGGATGTGCCGGCGTTGCCATAGATGCCAGGAATGAGGGTGATCACCATTGTGATGCACACAATTCCCAGAATCGAACCCAAAAAAATGCGCATCACTCGCTTGCGGCTGCGGAAAAGGTAAAACATAACTTTCCTTCCGGGAGAGTTCCAGACCTTATTTTAACAGAGCGGCTCGCAGCCTAGAAATGAACGGCCGGGGGCGAAGCGTCGGATCCGCAGCTTTTCGAGAAAATCCGCGCCCTTCAGGTTCACCGGTTTGCTGGCTCGACTTTTTCGTACCTCGCCGGAGCGCTTCTCTGACCGGGAGTCGCTCAGCGCGGCGCCGTTCCCAGCACAGCTTTGGCCTCCGCCTCAGTGGCCGCCGATTTTTTCGGCAGCGGCGCGAAGCGCAAGCCGATGGCCATCAGGCCCGACAAAAAAGCCAGCACGGCGCTGCCGTAAAATGCAGCCGACCAGCTTCCAAATTTTTCAAACAGCAGCGCCGCAAGCCCCCCGCCGATGATGGAAGACACTCCTTTGGCGCTATACATGAAGCTGTAGTTGGAAGCCGAGTTCGCCGCTCCGAAGTAGTCGCCGGTTATGGGCGGAAATACCGAAAAAACCTCTCCCCAGGTGAAGTAGGTGAGCACCAGAGTGATACCAAACAGAGCGCCCGAAAGCCGTCCTAAAAACAGAATGCTCAGAAGACAACCCGCTTGCAGGATGAAGCCGATGGCCATGGTGGGCTCGCGGCCGATACGGTCAGAGATCCAGCCCCAGAAGATGCGGCTGACGCCGTTTGCCACGCGGGTCAGCGACAGCGCGGCTGTAAGCGCCGCCATCGAGATCTTCCATTCTCTTGCCAGCGGACCCGCTTCCGCGGTCACCAGCAATCCGCCGGTGGCCATCATCACAAACATCAGGTACAGCGTATAGAACTGCGGCGTACGCAGCATCTCTCCGGTACTGAATTGTTCGCTGTTGCGGCGGACAGCGCCGCTTGCGCACTTCGACGCCGTTTTGGAAATGTGAAACTCAGGTCCGGGATTGCGCAGGATCTGTGCCGCCGCGAAAATCACTACGCCCTGAAACAGGCCGGTATACAGGAAAGCTGCGCGATAACTCTGCTGCCTGATGATGCTGGCGATGATCGGGATGAACAGCGCCGATCCGGAACCGAATCCGGCGGCGATGAGACCTGAGGCGAGCCCGCGCTTATCCGGAAACCACTTCAAGGCGGCCGCAATTGAGCCGCTGTAAACAAATGCCGCGCCCACTCCGGCGATCGCATAGAAGAGGTACAACTGCCAGAGTTGCCTTACAAACCCCAATGTTGTCCAACCGACGCCGCACAGCACGGCGGCGATCGAAATGAAGATGCGGGGCCCCATGCGGTCGATCAGCCAGCCCTCGAGCGGCATGACCCAGGTCTCGCACACCAGAAACAAACTGAAGCCCCATTGGATGTCGGAAAGCTTCCACCCCGTACCCGCCTGGATGGGTTGGACGAACAAAGTCCAGGCATATTGCAAGTTGGCGATCATCACCATCGCCACCACAGAGCCAACCAGTTGCACCCATCGATTTTTCATAAGCCAGATCACCCACCGCTCGCAGCGGTCCGAGCAAAAGAACGCAAAGCGTCCCGGGACGCTCCGCGAGCCGGCGGCAGCCCGCGGCGCGTCTCATCCACGGCTCCGATTTCTCACTTGCGCCAGCAATTTTGCGCATGCATAAACAGCGCGCGTGCTAGGCATGAGCATTTCCAGCCGCTCGCCAATTTCAATCACCGCCCCTACAATGGCTTCCAGTTCCATCGGACGCCCGGATTCCAGATCTTGCAGCATCGAGGTTTTATGTTCGCCGACTTTCTCAGCCCCGGCTATACGCTGATCGATGGAAACCGGCAATTCCATGCCGAGCCGCTTGGCCACGCATTCCGCCTCGCTCATAATGTGGCGCACCAGGAGGTTCACATCGGGGTCGCGCACCATCTGCGCCAGTGTTGCGCTGGTCAGCGCACTGATCGGGTTGAACGCCACATTGCCCAAAATCTTGACCCAGATTTCCTGGCGGATGCGCGTGGTGATCGGACATCGCAGGCCCGACTTGATAAGAGCATCCGCAATTTGCCGGCACCGCTCCGACCGCGTCCCGCCGGGCTCGCCGAGCGAGATGCGGTTGCCTTCGACATGCCGGACGACTCCCGGCTCGACGATTTCCGCCGCCAGGTAGACGATCGAACCGACCACGCGCCGCGCTTCGATCGCTTCCGAAATCACGCCGCCGGGATCTACGCGCTCGAGGCGCAGCCCTTCGAGCGGGCCGCCATGCTGCTGGAAGTACCACCAGGGGATGCCGTTTTGCATGCTGACGACAGCGGTATCGGGGCCAAGCAGCGGCTTCAGACGCGGGGCAAGTTCTGTCAGACTGTGGGCCTTGACGCCGAGAAACACGACGTCGGCCGGGCCGATGGCTTCCGGATCTCCGGAGACGGGGGGGCGGGCCTCGAATTCGCCATCACTCGAGCGGACCCGGACGCCCCGCTCCTGCATAGCGCGCAGATGCGCGCCGCGAGCAAACAAGGTCACATCGAAGCCGGCGCGAGCCATTTGAGCGCCCAGGTAGGCTCCGATTGCGCCAGCCCCCGCAACCACGAATCTCATTGCGCTCCCCGATCGGAAGATTGGGGCCCGAGTGCGGCCGCCACCGCCCTCCGCTGCACCTTCCCGGTGGCTGTTCTTGGGATCTGCCTGACGATATGGATTTTCTTCGGACTTTTGAACTCCGCCAGGCGCTCGCGGCAATACGCCAGCACGTCGCGCTCGGTGACCGATTCCCCTTCTTTCAGAACAACCGCCGCCTCGACTTCTTCGCCCCAACTCGGATGCGGAACCCCGAAGCAGACGGCTTCGGCGATCGCAGGATGCGCCAGCAACACTTCGTCGATTTCCGGAGGTCCGATTTTTTCCCCGCCGCGGTTAATGAGCTCCTTAATGCGTCCCACCAGGCGCAGATAGCCATCCGAATCGAGCACGCCCTGATCGCCAGTTCGGAACCAGCCGTCCACGAAAGAGCTGGCGTTCGCCTCGGGGTTGTTCTCATAACCCTGAATGACGTTCGGGCCTTGAATCACGACCTCTCCGTGCTGCCCGGCCGGCAGATGCCTCCCCGCGGGATCCACGATGCTGATGCGCACTCCCGTTCCAGGTCCGACAGTGCCGAATTTATGCACCCGCGGCGGCAGCGGATTGGATGCCATCTGGTGGGAAGCTTCGGTCATGCCGTACGCTTCGAGGACCGGCGCGCCGAACACGGATTCCATCCGTTGCGCGGCTTCCACCGGCAGCGGCGCGCTGCACGAACGGATGAAGCGCAGGAATTCGGCGCCCGCCGGCCTTTCGCTGTCTTTGCCAAGGCGGGCCAACAAGAGCTGGTGCATCGTGGGAACGGCCGAATACCAGGTGGCGCGATAATCGCGCACGGTGCGCCAGAACGAGAGCGGATTGAAGCGGGACGGAACCACGACCGTCCCGCCCGTAAACAGCGTAGACATCGTCGAAGCCATCAGCCCGTGGACATGAAACAAGGGCATCACCGCCAGTGAAATGTCGTCCGGGCCCAGTTCATAGGTATTGGCTATATTTCGGATGGAAACGGCCAGGTTGCGGTGTTTCAGCGGGACGCGCTTGGGACGGCCCGTGCTCCCACTGGTGTGCAGGATCAGCGCAATGTCTTCCGGGGACGGCGCCGAGGCGGAGACGCCCTGCGACGGCGATTGCAGCCGGACAGATCCGTCCGCGCCCATTTCCACGGCCAGAATAGGAATGCGGCCCCCGGCCGCACGCCGGGCCTCCTCGGCGCCTTCCGCAGGCAACAGCATCACCTTGGCATTGGTGTCTTCCAGGTAAAACGAAAACTCCTCTTGCCGGTAATTGGGGTTCAAGGGAGCGGCTGTGCCGGCGATGGAAGCGGCCAGGAAGGATACGATCGCCGGCAATCCGTTTGGCAGAGCCATCGCCACTCTGTCGCCCCGCTGAACGCCGGCCGCCGCCAGCGCATCCGCCATCGCGGCGACCTGGCTGCGCAAAGAATCGTATGTGATACGGATTCCGGCTTCGGGAACAATAACCGCCGTTCGGCTGCCCGGAGCTGATTGCAGTATGTCGAGAAGAGTGCCCGGTAATTTTGCGTCAGTCATAAGCTCGTGATAATGCGATGCTAACAAAAATCGAAGCGCATGGCGCGAAGAAGCGCCAAAGGCAGGCGAGCCAGACGTTGCGCCCCAAAAGGTTCTTCTGCGAAAGGCGGCTTGCGGTGCGTAAGGCGCCGAAAATTTTTCCTCTGGTTCGGAGACTGTGGTGTACGATGAGACCCGTGGGTCTGACCGCCAGCACAACGTTCGCCCCATTTGCGCAGGGCGACGCCGACTAATCCCAATGGCTCGCTGGATTCGAACCTCCGCCGACCCGGCGCTGGTCGGTTCTCTCGCCAAAGAATTAGCGATTCCCGAATTGATATCCCGGCTGCTGATTCTGCGCGGCATCACCGGCGCCCAGCAGGCCGCCCGCTTTCTCAGACCGTCTCTTTCGGATCTTCACGATCCTTACCGAATGCTGGGGATGCGGGCCGCCGTCGACCGGCTGCGCCGGGCATGCGCCACGGGCGAGAAGATCCTCGTCTATGGCGATTACGATGCCGATGGAACCACCGCTGTAGTGCTGCTGCGCAAAGCCATCGAGCTAGCGGGAGGAACAGCTGATTTCTACATACCTCACCGCCTCAGAGATGGTTACGGAATGCGCGACGATGTGATGGAGCACGCGGCGCGCCAAGGCATCCGGCTGATCGTCAGCGTCGATACCGGCATTCGGGAGGCAGTGGTGGTCGAAAAGGCCAACGGTCTCGGCATCGACACGATCATCACCGACCATCATCTGCCCGAAGCCTCCCCTTCGCGGGCGCCCGCGGCCCTTGCCGTGTTGAACCCCAATCAACCGGGCTGCGGCTACCCCGATAAGAATCTTAGCGGCGTCGGCGTGGCATTCAAGCTCGCCCAAGCCCTGCTCGGTTCCCTTGATTGGCCGCCCGCACGGCTCGAGAAGGTACTCCGCTCGATGCTTCGAATCGCGGCCATCGGAACCGTGGCCGACGTAGTTCCGCTAGTCGGGGAAAACAGGATTATCGTGAAATTCGGACTGCACGCCCTCGGGCGGCCGGTGAACCCCGGGCTGAAGGCGCTGCTATCGGCTTCTGGCATAGCCGAGGGCCGCCCGCCGACGGCCGCGAACATCGCTTACTGGCTTGCACCGCGGCTGAATGCGGCGGGCCGCATGGATACGGCAAGCGAGGTGATCGAGTTGTTTTCGGCTGCCGATGCGGAGCGCGGAGCCAAGATCGCCGAACGCCTGTGCCGCCTCAATGCCGAACGCCAGGCAGCCGAAGCACGCATCGTAGAGGAGATTTTGAGCGAGATCTCTGCGGCGCCCGAGCGGGCATTTCCGGAGCAGCCGCCGGCTGCGATCGTGGCGGCTGGGGAAGGTTGGCATCGGGGCGTCCTGGGCATCGTGGCATCCAGACTCGTCGAGCGCTTCTATCGCCCGGCAGTGGTCATCGCAATCAGCGAAAAAGAGGGCATGGCTCACGGATCGGGGCGTAGCATCCCGCCCTTTCACCTTCTGGAAGCGCTTGAATCCATGGCGGACCTTTTCGCGCGCTTCGGAGGCCACCGGTCCGCCGCCGGATTCTCGCTTCCCGCCGCCCGGCTGCCGGAATTTCGCAGCCGGTTCCTGAGTTATGCTGCGGCGCGGCTCAATCCTGAGGATTGCATTCCGTCAATTGCCATCGACGCTGACCTGAATTTCCAAGAAATTACCTGCGAGCTGCTGGGAGAGCTTGTTCAACTGGAACCTCACGGCGCGGGAAATCCGGAGCCTATCTTCGCGGCCGCCGGCCTCGAGTTGCAGCACCCTCCGCGGGTGCTTCGCGAAAAACATTTGCGCCTGACGCTGCGCCAGGCAAATCGTAGCTTCGCCGCAATGGGTTGGCGGATGGCGGGGATCGCGGCAAGTCTGATCGAGAAGACTGTTCTCAACGCAGCGTTCACGTTGGAGCGCGACGATGGCGGGTGCCGGCTGATCCTCAAAGATTTAGCGTGGCCGTGAGTCTAGGGTCCGCCGCCGAAAGCGCCAGATCCCCAATTACAGGTTCTGCCGGCGCCGCCAGCCATCCCGGGGGCGCTTCCGCGCCCCCGTAACTTGATACTGAACGCTCTTCCGATGCGGCGCGAACTTAAGCGGCGATCTCCTTGGGCTCGGCAGCGGTAATCTGAATTTGCTTAGGTTTCATCGCGCTGGCAACGGGAATCCGTATGTCGAGCAGCCCGTCGTGCAGATGCGCTTGGAGCTTGTCGAGATCCAGGCCAGCGGGGAGATCGAGAACGCGCTCGAATTTCCCATACGGGATCTGGTTCCAAACGTAACCTTCTTTACCGAAGTTTTCAGGCGCCTTCCGCTCGCCAGAAATGTAAAGCTGATTGCCCTGTACCGTGACCTTCATGTCTTTTTCCGTCACCCCGGGGATCACCACGCGCAGGTTGAGATAATCATCGGTCCAGCCAGACTCGACAGCCGGCGCGAAGACCCAGTCGGACGAGGCGGTTTGACCACTGGCCCGGCGCGGTGTCGCATTGAAGAAGCTCTCGAAAAGTTGGTCGAAGGACCGCCGCATTTCATTGATCTCATCCAGGCTACGAGTGAACATTTCAACCTCCTTCAGAACCTTTCGTGTAGAAATTTTTGCCTTTCCCGAGGCCCAAGCCCTCGCGGGAGGCCTCTTCACAACGCACTTTATCATGTATATTGAGTAATGTCAACTAATATTTTATTAAGTATTTGCACTAATCGTTGAATCAGTTCCTATTCACACAGCTAAGTGGGCGAACCGACGTCAGCGACGGGGCTACACGGGACGCATTCCAAAACCGCGCAGGCTCCGCTCCCACGCTGGTTAAGTCCCGTATATCAATAAATTATAGGAATACAAAAGTCAGAAGGCGCGGGCTGCGGTTTTGGCGAAGTACGTGAGGATCATATCGGCTCCGGCGCGGCGGATTGCCGTGAGGGACTCCCACATTGCGCGGTCCAAGTCCAGCCATCCCCTTTGTGCGGCTGCCACGATCATTGAGTATTCCCCACTCACCTGGTAGGCAGCGATGGGTGCGGAAAACTGCTTGCGGGCCTGGCAGATGACATCGAGATAGGGCATGGCCGGCTTCACCATAATGATGTCGGCTCCTTCCTCGATGTCGAGTGCGATCTCCCGCAGGGCTTCGCGTCGGTTGGCTGGGTCCATCTGGTAACTGCGCCGGTCGCCGAACCGCGGAGCCGACTCGGCGGCTTCGCGGAAAGGACCATAGAAGACGGAAGCGTACTTAGCGGCGTAGGCGAGGATGGGCGTATTAAAGAACCCGTGAGCATCAAGAGTCTTGCGGATGGCGGCGATGCGGCCGTCCATCATGTCGGAAGGCGCCACCATATCCGCGCCCGCTTGAGCCTGGGACAGCGCCGTGCGGCTCAGGAGCTCCAGCGTCGAGTCGTTGTCCACATCGTTGCCGACGACGCGCCCGCAGTGGCCGTGGCTGGTGTATTCACAGAGGCAAACGTCCGCCACGACCAGGATGTTTTTGACTTCCCTTTTAATGGCGCGGATGGCCCGCTGTACAATGCCGTCGCTCGCGTACGCCCCGGAGCCTTCGGCGTCTTTGCTTTCCGGGAGACCAAACAGGATCACCGCCGGAATGCCGAGCGCAGCCACTTCCCCGCACTCCCGGACAACCTGATCGACCGACATTTGATAGTTGCCCGGCATGGCGCTGATCTCGCGTTTGACGCCTTCGCCCGGACACACAAATAGCGGATAAATGAAGTTGGCGGGCGTGAGGCGGGTTTCCTGCACCATCGAGCGCAGCAGTCCGCTTTGCCGCAAGCGGCGCAGTCGAACGGTGGGGAATGGCATACGGGCATTGTAACAAGCGCAATCGCGGAAGTCGGGCGGCGTACTTCAGCGGCGGCGAACCGGAAATTCGAAAGAGAATCTCAGGCGTCTACAGCGAGGCATCGGCTTCAGCTTCCGCCGGGCGAGCGCCGGGGAACAGCAGGCGCAGTAAGGGCGGGGCGACCAGCGTGGTTGCAATTGCCATGAAAACCACCACGGCATACGCATCGCCTGAAATCACGCCCATGGTCAATCCGATCTGGGCGACAACCATGCCAACCTCGCCGCGCGGCGCCATCCCCATGCCAACCCGGAGGGCGTCGCGAAAACCGAGCGACCACGCCCCCAACCCGCAACCGGCCAGCTTAGTGATTATGGCCGCCGCAGTGATAAGCAGGGCCAAGCCGAATGTACGCAAGGACTGAAAGACGCGGATATCCAAGTACAATCCGATCTGGACCAGAAAAAAAGGGACAACCAGCTCGGTAGCTCCCTGGGCCAGCTGGTGGACATCAGATCCTTCGAAGTGCTCGGCCAGAACCATGCCCGCCAGGAAAGCCCCGACAATGGCGGCAACGCCGGCCCACGTCGCCAACAGCGAGAGACCGAAAACCAGGAGGAGAGCGAACGCGAATTCGCCTCGAATCTGCCGCAGATGGGCGAGCCGGGGCCCGACGCGGCGCATGGCGCGCGTTCCCACCACGGCGACAAATATAGTGAAGCCGAAAGCCAGGGCCGCCGTGCCCGCCAGTTCCGCATAGTGCAGCCCCCCTTTGGCGACGCCGCTGACGGCGGCCAGCACGAGCAACCCCAGAATGTCGTCGATCACGGCAGCCGCAAGAATGATCTGGCTGGCGCGTTCGTTCATGAGGCCCAGCGAAGCTAGAACCCTCGCTGTAATACCTACGCTAGTGGCCACCATCGACGCGCCCACAAAAATGGCCTCCACGCTGGAGTGATTCCACCAAAGCATGATGGCCCAGCCGGCAATGAAAGGCGCGGCGACGCCGCCGGCCGCCACCAGCAGCGCGGCGCCCCCTACCTGGAAGATCTGAGCCGGCTTGATCTCCAGGCCCACGGTGAAGAGCAGGAAAATGACGCCCAGTTCGGCCAGCGCAGAGAGAAACTGATCGGGGTTCACCCAGCCCAGCACGCTGGGGCCTATAAC
>DASREK010000008.1:0-40845 GCA_035652135.1 Bryobacterales bacterium
GCCAGCACGTGCGATCAAAACACCAGCCGCAGCGAACCCTGCATCCGGCGAGGATCGCGGTTTTGGATCAAGGCGCCAAACCGGGCGTTAGTCTGGTTGCCGCTGGCGTCGAAACGGGCCGTAGTATCCATGCTAAAGAACTGCGTGTGGTTGAACGTATTGTACAGTTCCCAGCGGAAAGTAAACCGGAACCGCTCCTTCACCGGAAAGTCTTTGAACAGGGATGTGTCCCAGTTGTTGATGCCGGGTCCGCGAACCACGTCCCGCGGCGCGTTGCCTACATTTCCCACCGGAGGGCGGGCAAAGACGGTGGGGTTGAAGAAGCGGCTGACCGTCCTCTGATCTTTGCCGATGATCGGATTGCCGGTTATAATCACCCGCGGCGCATCAGCCGGAGCGTAGCCGCCGCCGGCGATATCGGTGTTGTCGACGGTCGTAAGTGTTATCCCGTAAGGCGACCCGCTTTGAAACGTGGAGATGTTGGAGATTTGCCAGTTATCGAACGCGAATCGCACAAAGCGGTTGTCGGCCAGCCGGCTCGCCTTGGGAAGCTGGTAGACCCAATTGACCACGAATATGTGCGTGTGGTCGAACCCGGCCTTGCCGTAGTTCCACCGGCGGAGCGGCAGGAAATCGGAGACCAGGGACGTGTTGCCTTCATCGGTGTCGGCGTAATCCATAGCCTTCGACCAGGTCCAGCTTACGCCGAACTGCAACCCCCGGGTAAAGCGATGGTTCACCTGCACCTGGAGGGAGTTGTAGTTCGAGGTGGTGGCATTCTGCACGAAAAGGATGTCGCTGAAGCCCGTGTAGGGGCGCAGAAAATTATCCTGGAGCGGCTTGCCTGTAGTAGCGTCGACATTTTTGCTTAGAAACCGGGCCCCGTAGGGAACCGCGTTGATGTTCTGCTCCATCTGCAAGTGCCGCCCTACGTTGCCTACGTAGGCCACATCCACCACGGTCTGGAAGCCGATATCCCGCTGGATGCCCAAGCTGTAACTGTAGACGCTGGGAACTTCTCCGGTGCCGGAGATGGCGGTCAACGCAGAAGGGAACAGGACGGCGCTGCTGTTAATGTACGTGTTCAGGTTTCCATAGTAAAGAAAGGGCGTCGCCTCCGAGGGCGGGTTGCGGTTGAGCGATCCCGGCCGCGCTCGATTGTTGTAGAAGATGCCCCCGCCCGCGCGGATTGCTGTCTTGCCGTTGCCGAACGGGTCATAGGCGATCCCGAAACGCGGCCCGTATTGTAGAAACGCCGTGTTTTGAAAAGTTTTCCCGATGCGATTGGCGGATCCGAACTCCGGCACTTCGCCGTTGGTCAGGCTGCCGGAGTTCGGAACGATGGCGCCGATGTATACCGCAGGCAGCGTCTGGCCCGTCAAGGGATTCAGCGCGACGCGCGTTCCCCCGGCAATCATCGCCGGCTGGAAAAGCGTTACAGCCTGCGCTGGGTTGTATTGCGCCGGGTTGAAATTCCAGGCCAGCCCGTCATTGGACCAGTCAGGAATCAGATGGGTGAAACGGATGCCGTAGTCAAGAGTGAGTTTTTTGGTCACCTTCCAGTTGTCCTGCACATACCACTCGAAGGTGGCGCCGCGCCGCTGATCGCCAATGCGCGCGTTCGATTCGGAATAGGAATCGAAATTGCCCAAAATGGCGTTGGAATAGGCGTAATTCGAATCCAGCGGATTGTTCGGGTCGCGGCTGAAGTCGAATTGGCCGAAGTTGGTGCCCTGCTGGCCTTCGTACTCGCGGATGCGCTCTCCGTAGAAACCGGCTTTGAAGGTGTGAACGCCCCAGGTTTTGCTCCAACTGTCATTGAACACGAAGACTGTGTCTGCGCCGCGCTTGGGAAACCGCGCATCGGTCTGGATATTTGCAGCGTTGGGAACCCCTCCGAAAAGCGCCCAGGGCACGACTCCCAGCGGATTGAATTGCGGGTAAAATTGGGGCAAGTTGATGCCGTACGTGGACCGAAGCGCAGTGCTCAACACAGCCTGACTGGCCGGCGGAGAGGCCTCGGTGGCGTGGTGCGAGGCTACAGAGGCCTCGTGCACCAGCGTAGGGCTGATCGTTTGAGTAAAGGCTAAAACACCGGAGTTGTCGTTGTAATGAGCAGCCACGGGAAGAAAGCCCCAGGCCGGAGTAGGCTCACCGCCTCCGAGGCGGGCGCCGATGTTTGTCTCATTCCAGATCGCTCCGCGGAAGTATAGCCGGATGCTGCTGGTGGCCACCAGATCCACCCGAAACAGATTGTGCTGCTTCGGGCTGAAGATGCTCTCCTGAAAGTTGTAGTTGTAGGCGCCTTTCGTGATCGCCGTGTTGAGCTGGTTGGGCAGCGGGAAAATGCTCAAAATCTTCTGCCCGTTGCTGTCGATGCGGTTCTGAGGAATGATATTGTTCGGGAATGCCTGGCCATTGGACGGATCCTTAATGACGATCAGCTTTCCGTTCTGATCCAACGACTGCGAGAAATTGCCGGCTCTTTCGAGCGCCGTAGGGACGGTCACCTGCACGAGCGGCTGAGGTGCATCGCCGCGCAGGGTTTCGTTGCTGTAAAAGAAAAACAACTTGTCGCGGTTGGAGTTGATTTTCCCTGGCCAGTAGAGCGGCCCGCCGATCGAGCCCCCGCCGGTCGTATAACGGTATCGGGGCTTTGGGATTCCGTTGATGTTATTGAAAAATCCGTTGGCGTTCAGCTCTTCGTGGCGCTTGTAAAGATAGCCCGTGCCGTGGAAATCGCGCGTGCCGGACTTAGTAACCGCGTTGATAATCGCTCCGCCGGCATGGCCGTACTCGGCCTGATAGTTGTTGAGCAGCACCTTTACTTCGGAAACGGCGTCCATGTTCGTCGGGTTGTACAGCGTATCCTTGGTGCCGAGATCGTTCATGAAGAGACCGTCGGTCTGGAAGGTGTTGTACTCGCCTCGCAACCCTTGCACTTTAGGGCCTTGGGTGATCCCGAGCATGTCTACCGATCCAAGCCCGCTCGGCTGATCATAGGCCACACCCGGCAGGACCTTGAGCAAATCCAGATACTGCCGCGCCCGCGTATTGAGGCTCTCGATCTGAGTGCCGGTGAGGACGGCCGATCGCTCGGCGCTGCCGGTCTGCACCGGCGTCGCCTCAGCCGTGACTGTGACGGTGTCGCTGAGCGTTCCTAGCTGGAGTTGCAGGTTCCCTACAGACAGCCGCTCGGAAGCCGTCAGCTCGACGCTCTTCTCCTCCAGACGCTTCATGCCAGGCGCCTGTACGGCGATCGAGTAGCGCCCGGGCAGCATCCCCGTAAAAACAAAGTCGCCGGTCTCCACCGTGGTTGCCTGGCGGCTTTCTCCGGTTCCCTCGCGTGTGACAACTACCGTCGCCCCCGGAATCGCCAGCCCTCCCGGATCGATGACGCGCCCGGTAATCACCCCGTTGACGGTCTGTGCGTCTGCTAGGCCAGCGCATAGCCAAAGAACGAGCAGAGCCGTGCGTACAGCACGATTGGTATTTTGCATCCGGCGCCCCCCAACAAAGAAAGATCATGCCGTATGAGGCTGGCTGGAGTGGATGCGAAACCGGGAACCCCGGCCCGGAACGGAAGCGATGCTGCAACCGGGACAGCAAAACTGAAACCTGGCAGCACAGAAGACGCACGCAGAACCGGTTCGTTAGCCGCTCCAGCCATAGAGCGCGGCGGAGGCCCGTTGGGGTCGATTTTGGATGGAATCGGCTATTCTCCCCGGCCTCGCCAGACTTGCATGAAAGCATAATCGCCCACCCAAGTGTTGCCGTGAGTTTAGTGCGGAACCAGCGGCCTGTCAAGCGAGATTGGCTGCGACGGCCGAGAGGGAATAAACCTACCCGTGCTTCAGGGAACGACCTTGAATTTTTGCACGCGCCGGCCCCAATCGGTCTCCGCTACATAAAGATTGCCTTTGGAGTCGAAAGCGATGGTGTGGCCGTGTATGAAATTACCGATCTGATGGCCGGGCCGTCCGAAGCTTGCGAGAATCTTCCCTGTTTCGTGGTCCAGAATGTGCACCTGCTCGTTGCGGCCGTTCATCACATACATGAATTTCTGCTCGGGATCGATCGAGAAGGCAATCCACCAGACCGTCCCGCGCGGGTCGGGCAGATTCGGAGTTCCCGTTCTGATCCAAATATTCCGTTTGAAGTTTCCCGCCTTGTCGAACACCTGCACCCGGTCGCCCTGCCGGTCGCAAACATAGACCAACCCGTCATTGCCGATAGCGACGCAGTGGACCAACTGCGCAAATGCGCCAGGAGTCCCGGCCCGGGCTTCCTCCCCCGTAGCTTGCCGGCCCCATTGGCGCAGGAAGTTTCCCGTTTTGTCGAACACCGCTATCCGGCGATTGCCATAGCCGTCAGCCACATAGATATCCCCATTCTCCGGGTCGATGGCGACGCCGGCGGGAAGGAAAAACTGCTGGTGGCTGGCATTCAAGGACTTGCCTCTCCGCGTGCCGTCCGAGGTGTCGAAAACGCCGCGCTTGCCGATCTGCAACAGAAGCTTTCCTGCGTGGCTGTACTTCTGAATAATGCCGTCGTCGTTGCCCCCAACCCAAATATTGTTTTCCTTGTCGAAGAAGCACCCGTGGATTGAGGCCGGCACGACGTTCGGATCGCCGATGGATTGGATTACGTGGCCCTCGGCGTCAAACATTACGATGGGAGGCGCGGGATGCGACGTCTCTGCTTCTTCTTTCGTGATGTCCCGCCGGTCTACCACGGCAATATGATCATGCGCGTCCACGCATACTCCGCCCAGGCGTCCAAACACCCAATCATCAGGCAGCTCCTTAGGCCAGGCGGGGTCCACCTGGTAGCGCGGCGGAGTTTGCGCCGATAAAACCGAACTAAAGAGGCCGAGCGCCAGCAGAATTCTTCCCGTTGTGTGTCTCATTTTCATATTTCGCGAAGATCCCACGACAAGGCTGCCGGGATCCACCGCATCCCATCCTTGCATTGGCTTTTGCCCATCCGCAGCAGTATACACCGCCACCGGCCCGAGGCGATGCCAAGCAGGCCGGTTCGTCTTTGCCAACGCGCCGGCGCAAAGGGGCTTCGCTCAAATCTCTCGGTCGTATGACCATGCTGTTCTGAAACTGGAACAGTCGCCAACATCGGCCAGCGAGCGAAGGCTTCTCGATTTTGTGATCCGCGCCTTTCGTTGGCTTTTAGAAAGTGAACATATTTCTGATTTATTAAGGAAAACCGCAGAAGGATCTACGCGTATTTACTAATGTACTCCGGTCACTCAGCGCGGCATCATATACGTTTGGAAAGAAAAAAGCCGGGCCCATGTTTCGTCATACAGTCAATACGGAGCAGGATCTACCGTCCATTTTCCTAAACAGCGACATTCCCGCGTGGTTTGCCATCAAAGTCAGATCCCGCCAGGAAAAAATCACTGCGAAGGTTCTAAGCGGAAAAGGCTTTGAGGTGTTTTTGCCACTTTTCCGATGTAAGCGGCGCTGGTCCGACCGGATTAAGCAAGTGGATCTTCCGCTCTTTTCTACATACTTATTTTGCCGTTTCCGCCTGCAAGAGCAGATATCAGTTCTTTCAACGCCCGGCATTCTGCAAATTGTGAGCCACGGAAAGCGGCCTGAGCCGGTGGAAGAAACAGAAATTTCCAGAATCCGAAAAATGATCCATTCCGGACTGGCGCTCGAGCCATGGCGCGCGCTGGCGATCGGGCAGGCCGTCCGCCTGGAAGACGGCCCGCTGAAAGGAATGACGGGGACTCTCATTGAAGTGCGGGGTTCCGATCGGCTGATTGTTTCTGTACCGCTGCTCCAGCGCTCGGTCGCAGTCGAGATTGACCGTCAATGGGCTTACCCGTTGCAGCTACAACGCAAAATCAGGGCCCTCGAATTTTCTCCAGCGTCTTCCCGCACGGCCGTATATAACCGAGCGGCCGGAAAATCCGCGACCGGTGATCTTTCTCGTCTTATTTCAGGGCAATGGGCTTATCGATCCGATGAAATCTTACACCATACTAATCGCCGGTGATCAGGCTGCATTCGGCGGCGATATACAGACCTCTTTCCGGCAAATGGGATTTGCCGTGCGCAGTGCGCAGAACTTGGCCGAAGCTTTGGATGTCGTTCGCGCTACGGCTTCTGAGATCGGCGGAGTCATACTGAACCTGCGAAGTGCGGAGGAAGGAGCGGAGGCGGTCCGGCAAATTCGCCGGCTGGACGAGCGGCTCCCGGTGATTATCGCTGCGGAGGAGAGTTGGCGGCCAGGGGCTGGGGATGGTCTTAACGACGCCGCTGCCGTCCATGTGCGCCCGCCTTTTTCTTCAGCTTCTTTTTTGGCGGCTTTGGAACAGGCCATGAAAAAAGGAAGCGCCTCCCGGCAGGGACCCTGGGCGTTCCGCATGGTTTGCGTGAATCCGCGGATGAGGAAGATACGCGAAACTTTGGAAAAGGTGGCCCTGTCTCCAGCGCCGGTAGTCTTTCGGGGCGAGAGCGGCGCCGGCAAAGAGGTTTTGGCTCGGGCTTTGCACGATTGCTCCCCACGCGCCAATAAGCCCTTCGTAAAACTGAACTGCGCTGCCCTGCCTTCCGAGCTGTTGGAGAGCGAGCTGTTCGGCTATGAGCGTGGCGCATTCACCGGGGCTTTTCGAACCACTCAGGGCAAATTTGAGCTGGCGGACGGCGGCAGCTTGCTGCTCGACGAGATCGGCGATATGGATTTGAAGCTCCAGGCAAAGCTCCTGCACGTGCTTCAGGACTGGGAGTTCTACCGGCTCGGCGGAAAGAAGCCCGTCCAGGTAGACGTCCGGATTATCGCCGCGACGCACCGCAATTTGAAGCAGGCGGTTCACGACGGCCGCTTCCGAGAAGACCTGTATTACCGGATCAGCGTGGTGGACATCGAAATTCCTCCGCTGCGGCGCCGTCCGGAAGAAATCCGGCCCTTGCTGGCGCATTTTCTGGAAAAACACGCCCTCCCCGGGCAGAAACTGCCTGCCATTACGCCGGAGCTTGAGCGGGCGCTGCTCGCACACGACTGGCCGGGAAACGTCCGGGAATTGGAGAATGTGGCGCGCCGCCTGCTGGTCTTCGAGGATTCCGCTTTGGTGGCGGCGGAACTGGCGCCGTTGCGGCCCTCCAAGGCCGAGATTTCCGCGGAGAGGTTTCCAGCTTCGCTTGTGCCACCCGGCTCTGCGCGCACCTTGGGTGAATTGGATCGCGCCAGGCGAAAAACTGAGGCAGACGTCATCCTTGCAGCGCTCGACAGTGTGGACTGGAACCGGCGGAAGGCCGCCAGATTGCTGCAAATCGACTACAAGGGGTTGCTTTACAAGATGAGAAAGCTGGGAATCAGCAAGAATCTGAAAAATTCACGTCCGCCGTTGGAGCACCTGCCGACAGGGCTTGTTGTGTGACGGGCTCGTGAAGCAGCCGCGGATGCAGAGTACTGCGATGAAAAAAACAACCATTCTCATTCTATTTTTGGGCGCCATCTCGATGGCGCAAGGCCAGGAACAAGTTTACTGGAAGCCGCTGATTCCCACTCGCGGCGCGTTTCCGCACCTGGGCGACATCGAGGGCGCACCCCGCCTGCGCGCTTACTCATTCGCGGATGGCGTATATGAAAGCGACCGGGAAACCGGACTGCCCTCCCGGCAGACCGCCGAAGGCACGGAACTGGGAATCGGCGCCTCGGGGTACAAGCGCTGGGAATCCACCGCCCTGGGCCTCGACTACCTGAGCACCTTTCGCTATTACTCGCCGAAAATTCCGGAAAACGGCGGGGATCATCAGCTCACCTTGGGCCTTTCGCGTACGCTTTCGAGGAACTGGAAGCTGAATGTGGCGCAATCGGGCGGCATTTTTCACCGGCAGTATCTATACAACCCGTTCAGCGCATTGGGCGAATCGTTTTCCGGCGCGCCCGGCAGCGGCGTCTTTGACGACCGGACATATTACTCCGCCTCCGCCGCGGGCCTCACGTATCAGAGAAGCCCGCGTCTCGCTTTCGAGATCAGCGGCCGAGGATACGTTGTGCGGAGGACTGCCGTGGGCCTGGCGGGTCTGAATTCCTTCGAAGGCGACGCTGGTGTGGTGTACGGCGTTTCCGAACACAACGTCCTGCGCCTCGATTACAGCGCTTCGCACTACACTTACACGGATGTGGCCGGCGAAGCGAATTTACAGGGACTGGCCGCAGGTTGGGCGCGCCGGTTGACGAGGAACTGGGAAATTCAATTGCGGGGCGGAGCCTACCGCGCCGGCCGTCTGACTTTGACGCGCGAGTCGGTGGATCCCTCGCTCGAGCCTATCGTTCCCCCGGCTCCAGGCATACGAACCAGCGCTACAGTCCGGTTTATACCTCTATACGACGCGGCTCTCTATAGGCGGTTCCGCCACGCAACGGCCATGGTTGGCTATACGCGAGGAGTGGATCCAGGCGACGGAGTTTACTTGTTATCGCGGCGCGAGGGGGTGCAGTTCGGCTACAACGACGCGGGTTTCGGACGCCTGCACTGGGGATTGATAGGCGGATACGGGCGGTACAGCAGTCTTACAGAAACGGCTGTATCGCGAGCGTGGTGGGGCGGCGGCGGGGTGACTTTCCGAGTCGTACAGTCCTTGCACCTGATGGCGCGCTATGATGCGAATCGGTTTGTCGTGCCTGATAAAGATTTCACCAGAGACCGCTTCCGTATCACCTTCGGGATTGCATTTGCGCCCAGGGAAGTGGCTCTGGCGATGCCATAGCGCCTTGCGCCGTCTCGATCCTTCCCGAATCCCTGAGCAGGCTTCGGATTGCGGCGTCCAGCTTTCCCGCCAAGCGTTTTCGCTCATACCGCCGGATCGCCTGAGCGTCGGGCCGCAGCAGCCCGCCGCCCCCGGTGCGAGCTTGGGTATACGCTCGCAGCAGCGCGGCTTGAATGCCGGCGCGGTCGCCGGGATCCACGCACCAGCCGGCTCCGGTTTCTTTCAGAATTCTTCCGATCTCCCCTCCCGGAGGAGCGATCGCCAGAATAGGCTTTCCAGTGGCCAAATAATCGAAAAGCTTCCCGGGAAGCATGAAATCGTTGTTCATTATCAGCAGCAGATAATCCGCCTCCTCGGCCTGGCGGATCGCTTGTTCCTGAGGCAAGAAACCGAGCAGGCGGATCGGGGAACGCCGTCGCTCCATCGTGGCGTTCTCCGATTCGGCAATCCGCCCGACAAAGCGGGTCTCAAAGCATGAGCGGACCTCTTCCGGCAATCCATCGAGCGCATCCAGATAGGAAGCGGGCGAAGATGTTTTGTATACCGTCCCCAGATAAGCCATTACGATCTTAGAAGCGCCGTGAGGGCGCGGCGTAAATCCCGAGAAAACCTCCGGATCGAAGCCGTTGGGGAGCAGCATGAATTTGGCGTCCGGCTGCTGCGGGTATCGCTTTCGAATTTCGCTCAGCGATGAGCCGGTGACGGCTACCACGAGGTCGGAACACTCTATGGTTTCTCGCTCGATGGCTTCGGCACGGCGCCGCGTGTAGTCGTTGTTCAGAAATTCGAAGTCAGCCAGATAAAATCGTAGCCATTCATCGCGGAAATCGCTGACCAATTGAATATGCGGGAATCGGCGTTTGAGTGCGGCGCCCGTAAGGAACACGGAGAAGGGCGGGGCGGTCACGATTACGGCGTCAATGCCGTACTTTTTGACGATCTGTGCGGCCCGGCGCTGGGCGAAAGGGACCCACAACACTTGCGGATCGGGGCACAAAATCTTTTTCACCAACGCACCGAGGCCGGATTCCGGGTCCCCGGTTGCCGGACGCCTTTGCCGGCCGGCGCCCGCCGGGTTCCGGCCGCCGGCAAACCAGCTCCATAGCTTCTTCCGAAAATAAAACGGCAGCTCGGGCGTGAAGCAGCGGTGCACCCGGACTTGAGGCGGCACATGACGCAGCAAGCCGGGGTCTTGGACCGGAGCGGCCGGATTGGCCGCTGTCAGCACGTGGACTTCATTTCCAAAGCCCGGCAAATACTTTGCGAGGCTCAGGGCCCGCAGCACAGCCACGCCGCCGGCCGGAGGGAAAACGTAGCTAATCAGCAGCAGCTTGGGATTCGGCACCTGTGAGATCCAGTCCCGCAACTTGTTCCAATTCGTCGGCGAGCAGTCTCATGTTCGTGGCCCACGAAAATCTGACCTGGGCGGCGTCGCGGATTTTGGATTCCCGGCAGGGTTCCGGCCAGCCGCAAGCGCCAATAGCGCTGACAAAATCACGCTCCGAGTGGCACGGGACGATGCCTTCGGGAAGTTCCGGCGCAAAAGTCCTGCACACCGCTGTAGAGGCAAAGACCCGCTTGCGCATGGCTAACGCTTCCAGCACCTTGTTCTGAACTCCCCGCGCGATGCGCAAAGGAGCGACGACGGACTGCGCCTGGACCAGATACGGGCGCACGTCGGGCACCGTACCGGTGACGACCACGCCTGGAATCGAGGCAAGCTTCCGCACGCTATGCGCCGGATGGCGGCCCACGATCAGAAATTCCAAGCCTGGATCGCCCCGGCGCAGTTCCGGAAAGATTCGAGTGGCAAACCAACGGGCAGCGTCAGCGTTCGGATAGTAATCCATCGCTCCTGTGAAAACCAGAAATCTGCGGCCGTGAAGCTGCGGCAACCGGGGTGAATGTAAAGGATCGAAATAGGAAAAATCCACCCCATTTTCCAGGACCTGAACCGCCGCGCCGGGCGCCAGAGCCCGCAGCGCCGCCGCCTCCTGGTGCGTGGATACAAACGTACACCGGGCCCGCCGCGTGAACTGCGCCTCCAGGCGGCTGAGACGCGATCCTTCCCAACGGTAGGGAAAACCCGGACGCCGCAGGCGGGCGTATTCAAACCACTTTTGCGAATCCACGTCCACCATATCGAGCAGCAGCGGCACGCCCGCAGGCGCATAGGGAACCATTGCCGAAGAGTAAGCGACGACCGCCCCCACCGGACGCCTTTGCGCAATCGCTTCCACGTGTTCTCGCAACCGCCTTTTTCTATAGAACGAAGTCGTGAGGGAGCGGCCGGCGGCAAACTGTAGGATGGCGCCGGCCAAAGAACCTCTTGAGCGCAGCGGTTCGACATGCACCGAGGCGCAGCGGTCGGCAAGCTCTCGGGCCGCTGCGATGTCGTCCTGGTTGCGCGCGAAGCATACAAGGTGCACATGGCGCCGGGCCGCCAGATGCGCGATTGCGTGGAAGGCGCGAATTTTTTCCCCCTTATCCGGAGGATTCGGCGTGCAATGCGACAGGAAAAGGACCTCCATGGAGTGAATCTGGTAGGCGGGGCAGGAATCGAACCTGCGGCCTCCTCCGAGTGATAGAGGCGCTCTACCGCTGAGCTACCCGCCTGAACTTTTAGGGGACGAGCCGTATCAAGGAGGGTCCCAATGCTTTCGTGACCGGCAAGGGCAGGCTTTGCCAGAGCCGGATGGCTGCCCGGAAACGTGGATTTTGGGGGCTGTAGTGCGGCAGTTCCTTGCGCCGGATCAGCAAAATCTCATAGGGAAGATCTCTCATTTCCATTCCCCAGTGCGCCTTGAAATCAAAAGATCCGCTCTCTTTCTTGCTGCGGCCGAAATCAAAAATTCGATAGCCGTTCTGCCTGGCCCACCGCATCTGGTCGAAGTACATATAGGTGCTCGGGGCGAGTGCGTTGTAGCGAGGATCGGCTGCGCCGTAATAAGGCAGCAGCTGATCTCCGAAATGGAAACTCATGACGGCGGAAACGACTTTGCCGTTGAGCAAGACCTCCCGGATGTCAATGCTCCGGCCGAAGTTCGCGATCAGCCGCTCGAAATATTTGAGGGGAAAGCTCGGGGTTCCCAGCCGTCTCAGGTTCTCGGCATAGAGGCTCTCGAAGGCCAGGAAATCGCAGGTCTGCCGGCGCGTCGTAAAACCGGCCCGCAGCGATTTGCGGACCATGTACCGGGTTTTGCGCGGGATGTTTTCCAGAATGGCCGCCTCGTCAGGGCCGATTTCTTGCGTGAAGGTCACATAGCGGCAGACAGTGGAAAACCCAACGCACTGCTCGGGATAAGCGTTGCGCAGCTCGATGTACTCCACATCCAATGACTCGCCAAGCTGCCGGAGACGATTTTTGAGAGCCTCGCGCGCCGCTTCGCAGTTGGCGAGAATTCCCCCATAGACTGCGAACGGCGAAGAAATGAGAGCCTTCCTCACCAGCAGATTCTTCACCAAGAAAACCGGCAGCACGCCGCAGATGCCGTTTTGATCTTCGGCAGCCAAATAAAGCGGCTGATAGCCGAAGGTCTCCTCGATGCTTTTTTTCCAGGCGATCAAGTGAAAAGGGCTGCCATGCCGGTGGCGAAATACGAATTCATCCCACGCTTGGGAATCTGCCGCTGCAAAGGGGCGCACTTGGATATTCATAGGTTTGTGCATCGGTTCTCAAACGCGAATCCCGGGATGGACATCTGTCAGCCGGGAGAAACGAAAATCCGAGAGCAAGCGCCGCACCTTTGACTCCATTTTGCCGATCCGGCCATACATGCGCAGTCGTGAAATCCAGCCGCAGCGGAACCGCGGCTGGCCGGGATCGAGTTCCCAGGGATGAAAGTACAGGCAGGCCGGGCGGCCTTCGAACTCATTGATGCGCCGGATTCCCGCCGCAACATAGCGATACGGCAGCAAGCGCAGATAAGCCCCGCCGCCCACCGGGGCCACTCTATTTCTGCCGATGCGAGCTGTTGCGATGGGCACCTCGCAAATGGTACCTGAAGGAGTGCGCACCAGCGTGGCGTGGCGGTCAAATCCTGGAGCGCCATAGCGGTCGTGAAGGACCGGATAGATGCTGGAATCGTGGGTGAAGCCGGATTCGGCCAGGATTTCGAACGCCCAGAACGACCGGGCGGTGATGGAAAAGCTGGTGGCGCGATAAACGCGCGGCGCAATGCCGCAGGCGTCGGCGATGGCCTGCTGCGCCAGGGCCGTATCTTCCCGAAATTGAGCCGGCGTCAGCTCGTACACGAGCCTGTGGGCGTAGCCGTGAGAGCCGATTTCGTGTCCGGCTCTGGCGATTTCGCGCACCAGCTTGGGGTGGCGCCGGGCCACCCAACCGAGAATAAAAAACGTCCCGGCGACTCCGTGTTCCGCGAAAACGTCGAGCACGCGCTTCGTTGCCTCTTCCACGCGTGGCGGCAGCGAGGCCCACCGGTGCATGTCCACTAGAGCATGCACCTCGGTGGGATGAAAGTATTCTTCGACATCAACGCTGACGATGTTCAGCATGGGAACTGTGGCGGATCTGCCTCAACAGGAACACCGCGGCGCCGAACAGGCTGGAAAAAAAAGCCAGAACCGCAGCGTCGAGGAAGTTAATTTTGCGCGACATAGCTGCTCCGGATAGCGTTCTCATATAGTGCGGAATAACGTTGCAGCATCTTTCGGATGTCATAGAGAGCGATGCAGCGGGCCCGGTTCGCCACGCCGATGTTTTTTCGCAGGGCCGGATTCGCGGCCAGGCTGGTGAGGGCCTCGTAAAAGTCTTTCTCCCCTGAGGCGATGAAGGGCCGGTTTTCCGGGCTGACCATCTTCTTTACATCTCCTACGTCGGTGCTGACCACCGGGAGACCGGAAGCCATGGCTTCCAACACAGCCAGCGGCATCTGCTCGGTTTTCGAGCTCAACACAAACAGATCCAGGCGCCGATAGATCTCGGCTGGATTGCCGCAGTGCCCCAGAAACTCCACTGCGGCCGCCAAGCCCAGGGATTGCGCCTTCTCCTCCAGGGCCTTTCGTTCCGGTCCGTCGCCCGCTATGACGAGCCGTATGGGCGTACGGCGGGCAGCCGCCGCGCAGGCAGAGAGCAGAAGTTCATGGTTCTTTTCAGGCCGCAAGACGCCGACAGCGCCCAAGATCACCTTTTCTTGCTCCGGACGGCGGGTCTCAGGGGCAAATCGACTCAAATCGATCCCGTTCGGGATGTGCTCGATCCTCTCGCCAGGAAGCCGCCAGATGCGGCGCATGATGTCAACCAGAGTTTCCGAAGGAGCCACCACGCGATAGGCGGAACGGAGAGTCATCGTACGGAACAAAATGCGTCGGTGCTTCTGGCGGATCGCCTCATCGGCTCCAAATCCGTCCTCGGAGTGAATCACAGGAAGGCCTCCGGCGATGCGGGCGGCGACCACGGCGTCTATGGCGCCCCAGTTGTAGGTAAGCGCGAGATTCGCCTTCAGCGCTCGAAGTAGTTGCGCGAACTGGCGAATCATATAAATCGGATTCCCGCCTCGCCGGCATCGAAGGTATTGCACATCAACGTCCCCGCTGACCGCCCCGGCAGCCGTGAAGTCCCCGTTCAAAGACACGACGGTATGACAAAACGACTCTCCGAGATAGTTCATGATTTGGACCGTGCGCGCCTGCGCCCCGCCGGGAGAAAAACTGGGCATCACGTGGACAATATGTGGAACCGGCATGGCGATCTCTTCGATTTGTCGATTGGCCTTGCGGGAGAGCCGCGCGGGGAATCGCATCACCAGACAGCAGGAAAATTTGGCGCCCGCGTTTCGCTCTTTGATCCTTTTTGCCGCCGGGCGCAGAACGCCGGCCGGCGGCGATGCCATGCAACGAATTTTTCAATGCCCTCCGGAAATTTCGTGGCCGGCCGGTAATCGAGCAATCGGCGAGCCTTGGAAATGTCGGCGTAGGTGATGGGGACGTCGCCCGGCTGTTCCGGAACATGATCGAGAATAGCCTTTTTGCCGAGCGCGTTCTCGATGGTCCGAATCATGTCCGTAAGGGTGATGGGATCAGAATTGCCGAGATTGAACAGCTCATAGCCGCAGTGGTAGGAAACGGCCGCCGCGACGCCGGCGGCAATGTCCTCGACATACGTGTAGTCCCGCGCGCTCGCGCCGCTGCCAAAGACCTGAATCCTGCGTCCCTGCTCGATGGACTCGACGAATTTCCGAATCGCCAGATCGGGCCTCTGCCGCGGGCCGTAAACGGTGAAGAAGCGCAGGCACACTACAGAGATCGAGTAAAGATGCGAATAGGTATAGCAGAGCCTTTCGCCCGCGATTTTGGTAGCGGCGTAGGGAGAGATCGGGAAGTCTACGCAGCCCGTTTCCCGGAAAGGCACTCGGTTTTCCGCCCCATATACGGAACTGGAGGAAGCAAAGATAAATTTCCGGACGCCGAAGCGGCGGCTGGCCTCCAGCAGGACCAGCGTGCCCCGGACATTGACTTGTTCGTAGAGCAGGGGATCCTCAAGCGAGGGCCGCACTCCGGCCCGCGCCGCCAAATGAATGATGACGTCGGGCATTGCCCGGGCCACCACCGTGAAGACAGCTTTTTGGTCGCAAATGTCTATCTGATGGAAATCGATGGGGCCGGTCTGGGTGATTTCCGCCAGGTTCTGCCGCTTCCATGCGGGTGGGTAAAAATCGTTTAGGTCATCGATAATGGTAAGCCGCCGGCCTTTTCTAAGGAGGCGCTCGGCGACATGAGAACCGATGAAGCCGGCCCCGCCCGTGATCAGGATATTCATCGCTGCTGTTCCTCAGCGTGCCGGCCCGCGGCAACGGCTTGACACAGGGTCCATAAAACTTCGCGTCCCACCTGTTGCCACGAGCGGGAGTGCGCCCAGGCGGCGATGGCAGCTCGGTCCCACGAATTTTCGAGCGCGCTCCTGAGGGCTGCCGCGAGGGCGACAGGGTCGCCGGGTGGAACGACAAAACCAAAATGATCGGAAGGAATCATCTCCGGGACTCCACCCACGTTCGAGGCCACCACCGGCGTTCCGCAGGCCATCGCTTCATGCACTACATTCGGCCAGCCTTCGCGCGAACTCGCCAGACACAGAACGTCGGCGGCCGACATCAGCTCCGCCATCCTCTCTGGAGACACTTCACCGAAAAAGCGGACTCTTCGCTGCATATTGAGCTTTGCCGGGAGCTGGTGAAGCTCTTTCACAAAACTCCCTTCCCTGCCTGGGCCGCCTGCGATCAGCAAACACGCAGTGCAGCCTTCCTCCGCCAGGCTCTTCAGAGCTTCCATCACACGATGGTGCCCTTTGCGCTCAATCAAGGCTCCGGCGGAAAGCACAAAACGGCCGCCGGCAGGCAACCCGAGTTTCACCCGGCATTGCACCCGGTTCCTGGGGAAATAAATACGGCTTTCAACGCCATTCGGAATGGTCTTGACCTTTTCCGGCTCAGCGCCCAGTGAAATGGCAAAACGCCGCAGGCTTTCGGAAACCGCTATGATGGCGTCGGCGCGGCGCAGCGCCCAGCCCAGCGCGGCGCGCCGCAGCTTACGGCGCGCGTGCATCAGTTCATTGCCGCGGAGTGTGACGGAAAAAGGGGACCGCGTGCAGCGCGCCAGCAAAGCGGCGGCGATGCCATCGGGATATCCGAAATGGGCGTCGATGATGTGAAAAGGAAAGTCTCTTCTCAAGTGCACCGCCAGACGGCGCAGCCGGGAAAAAAGAAACAACGGATTCAGCCACCCTCCTAGGGGCGGGTAGAACCAGGCGGGCTGTAGAACCTCGAGGTTTCCATCGGTTCTGTCTTTGGGAACCGAGCGGCGGATACTGCGAACCGCTCTCCACCGGGAGTAATCAAAGGCGGCAAGCGGAGCGATAACTTTGACATCGGCCAGTTCGCCCAAATGCTGCAAGCGAGACCGCACGAACAAACCAAGAGACGGCTCCGACGGATTCGGATATACGCAACAAAGGCTGAGAATCTTAATCTTCGACGCCAGGGCCGAAGCAAGGGCTTGCGGGCGGCCCGGCAGAGCCGCCGGCCCGGATTCCGAAAGCTGCTCCGTTTCAGATGGGGAAATCATTCGCTGGTCAGCTTGCAGCGCAGGCGCGCGAGACGGCAATAAATCAGTTCCCGCTCGCGCAACGGAAAATACCGAAACATCCACAGCAGCCCCACAAACATTACGAGGAGAAGGGCGCTCCGGCCCCACTGGAAAACGGCGGGGAGATCCGGCTGCCAGCGGCTGCACCAATACACGCCGGCCGCGGTGCAGAACACGAGCGCAAACGACTTTAGGGGAAACGCAATCTGATACTGTTTGCGGCTCATCGACCAGCAGCATCCGAGATAGGCCGCCCAAGTCAGCAGCGTCGCATAAGCCGCGCCGAAAGCAAGGTAATTCTGAATCAGCCAGTAATTGAGGGCCAGATTTACAAACCCGCAGAACGCGGCGATTTGACTCGCCTGCGCGGAGCGCATGTGGACGTAAAGCAAGCTGCGGTAGAAATCGCCCATGCCCCGAAGCACATACCCCAGAGCCAGAACCGGAACCAGGCCCGCAGCGGCGGCAAAAGCCGGCGAAGCTACAATGGCCATCGCCTGATTGATGAACAGGGCCACCGCGAGACCGGCCAGAAACAAACAAAAAACCAGATACCGCCCGATGCGCAGAAAGTCATCGAGCCATCCGTCTTGCCGGGTATATGAATATACAGTGGCATACCAGACCTTGGCGAACGGCTCGCCAACCAGATAAGTGACCAGGAAAGCGAACTTGTAGGCCAGCGCGTAGACGCCCACGGCCGTCAATCCGCCGAGTTTCTCCAGAAAAAAGCGGTCGGAAAAATGGATGATAAACATCGCCAAAGACGACACAATCAGCGGATATCCGAAAATCGCCATTTTTTTTACCGGCTCCCAGCGCCAATGGATTCCTGTTTCCCGGAAGAGCAAACAGCTCAATAGCAAAGTGCCCGAAGCGCCCGTAATCAGTTTCGTGTACACGAAGCCCCACACGCCCATTCCTTGAAACTTGATGAAATAGATATTGAGCGTGAGACTGACAACGAGCTGGACCAGAGAGTAGCCGACAAAGAACACCGCTTTGTCCAACATGCGGTAATAGACGAGCACAACCTCGCCGAGAGTGGCGAGAGACATTGCCACAAAAGCCGTGGCGGTCAAAGACGCATACTGCCGCGAGCCGAGAGTGAGCAGGCTTAAAGGTGCGGCGGCAGTCACTGCCAAGACCGCCAGCGCCGTTCCCAACCCGGCGGTGCTTAGAACGGCGGAAGAAACTACGGCGGCGCGGTCGCGGCGATCGGAATATTCAAAGTAAATCCGGCTCATGGCGCCTCCCACCGACTGCAATCCGATGCAAATGGCCGCTACTTGCGTGCACAACTCGAGAAGCTCGATCAGACCGTACTCGTCGGGCCTCAGGCATCGGGCGTAAACCGGTATCATGAGGAAGCCCACCGCCCGGCTTGCCACGTTGCCAAGAAGATACAGAAATGACGATTTGGCCAAACTCTTCAGATTCATATCCAAGGGGGCCGAATTACGATGTTCAGGTCCGAGTTGCCGGGCAGGGTGGACGTCCAGACTATGGGGCCTATATGCATATTCCACTGCAAAGGGCCATGCGCGGCATTAGCCGTGCGAGCAGGTGGCGATTCCGTGCATCGCATCCGTCGCCGCCTCCGCAGCAGGCCCGTAGCATTCCGCTTTTCGCAAGAGGACGATCATGTTGCTTCTGAAATTTCTTAGCTTCTTGAGGCTTAACAGCCGGGAAATCAGCAGTTCAACCACTACAAGCGGCCCCAGCATGCCGGTCACCACGGAGGAGTTCACCAGCCTGATCTCCAATACTTCAAAGCCGGCGGTCTGAGCCAGCAGGCGCACGCGCTTCGGAGTGTTCGCCCGGTAAAGCGTCGGGAAGACATCTTCCTTCGCGCGCCCATCGAGGAAGCAGGCAATCCTTTGCCTGGCGGATCGCGGCAGCAGCGCCGCAATAAAGACCAGGTAGTGCCGCCGATTCGGCGTGTGAAGCACCAACGTGCCGCCGGGCTTCAACAAGGTCCCAATCTCTAGCAGGGACTCGAAGGGCCGCTCCAAATGTTCAAACACCATGTTGGCCGTTACCAAATCAAACGACGACCCCCGGAACGGCGCATGGAGGATGTCGCCCAGCGTTCTGTTCCGAATCGCCCGATGCTTCTGCAGGGCTTCGAAGCTGGCGTCCAGGCCAAAAATGGAAGGGCATTTACCGGCGGCCTCCCTCTCCTCGCGGTCCATCCAATGGCCGAAGATATGATGCCCGCAGCCAATATCGAGCCAGGTAAATTCTTCCGGGCCCTGGTCCGTCCGCGGCTGGGGCTTGCAGTCCAGCACCTGCCGAACCATTTCGTAGTAAGCAAACTGCGAGTTTTTCAGTTCTGGCGCCACAAGCCGGGTGATTTGCCGGGAGAGCTTTAGCAGACGCGGGCGAAACGGCGTCATGCGAGAGAATGCTTTCCAGTATCGGCCAGTAATCGGGTTTTGGCAGCCGTACAGGCCCACCGCGCTTGGGACGCAGCCCGAATAGGACCCGGGCGGCCGGCCGCCTCCGGTTGCTGCGGCCCGGCGGCCGGCTTTTCCGCAGCAAGCCGCTTCTGGATTGCCTGCCAGGACGCGGCGCACATCAGGAGGATGTACGCCAGATCGAACTCAACTCGAGATAAGAAGGTGCAGCCTACCGCGAAGGCCGCCAGAGAGGCTGCAAGCGCCAGCGGATAAGCCTCCATGCCGGGATGCTCCCATTTTGCCCGCGCGGCGGATTTCTGAAGAAAAATAATGGTCCCGAGCAGCAGAACGGCGTAAATCAGCAAAGCGAAGAAGCCCGAATCCACCAGTATTTGCAGATAAGTATTATGAATTACCTGCGGCTCCGAGCGGGTAGCCTCGGACATATACTTGTGCCACAGCAGCATCTGGTTGCGCGAGCCGAAGCCGACTCCCAGGAATGGATGATCGAGCCACATCCGCACCGCGCCCCTGGCGTAGATCAGCCGCAGCAGGGCTGAGTTTTCTTCCTCGGGCGCTTCCAGCGTCGCAAGCCTCGGCAGGTACGTTTGCCGGACCAGGTGAATCGAAGGCGCGGCCATCAGAAGAAGCAAGAGCAGCACGGCCATCCTTCGGCGTTCGTTAACCGCAATCAGGGCAAAAACTGCCGCCAGCGAAAGGGCCGCTCCGCGGGAATGAGTCATGATGATGGCCGCGATGCTTCCAAATAACATCAGTAAGAAAGCAGCTTTGGCCCACACCGGCCGCACCAATGCCCGGGAATACCAGCACAGCGGAACTCCCATAGCCAGGCCGAGGGCCAGGTCGTTGTTGTCCGACATGAAACCGGCATTGCCCGAGGAGAACTGGACTCCGCCATTCAGGATGCCGTAGAGTCCGAACCTTGCGCCCAGCGCACCCAAAAACACGCTGATCAGCAATAGCGTGTTATGCAATTGCTGCTTTGTCCTGACCAGCACTGCCACAAGCAACGCCATCACGATCACCCGGGCATAAAGATTCAGCGGTTCCCAGCAGAGGGACGGGTCTTGCGCAAAAACCGCAGACAAAAGCACCGGGATCTGCAAAACCAAAAGGAGAACCGAGATCGGACTTTTAAATAGCGCTGTAACTGCGGGAAGATAGCGCAAACTGCCGGCAAGCGTCGCGACCGCCAGAGCCATCGAGTAGGGGAGACCGGACGACCACGCCCAAGCGTCGGGCCGCATGATCGAAAACCAAATGTAACCGCAAAGGCCGACCTGCGGCTTAATCAGAGCGGCGGCGCTCAACGCCGCCACAAAAAAAATCAGCAGGATTTCGCGCATCGCGGTATTTAGGAAACCGATACGGGTTTGAAGAACTGCTTGCCGCTATCTGGTTTTCGGGACCGTATGGAGTTGCAGGACGCGCTGGGAATCAATTACTACAGAGCGGTGAGGGCTTCAGCGCAGCGGGGCCGGCCAGCCGTATCTGGCGCTGTCTGCGGATCTCTGCCGCCCGGAAGCTTCTTTCGGCGGCTTGCACAGCCAGTTCGGGACCAGTCCTGCGCGGGACCAAAGCCCATTTGGGATTATTGTTCAGCAGATCCGCCTCCCCCAGATTGGTATTGATCCATTCCCAGGCGCCTTTTCCCGTCAAACGCCCATCTACAATACCGGGCAAAAAGCTGGCTGCGGCCTGGACGATCCGGCCATAACCATGCTCGACATCGCGAGAATCACTTGCCCGAAAGCCGGTGATGCCGGGATTGGCGTAACCGCGTCGAACTTCGGCCCAGGTGCCGATGTAGGCGCCCTGCTGTTTTCGAACCGGAATCCGGTACGCCGCCGCCAGGTATGGGTTGTAATCGGGGTTTTGAAGCTGATTGATGAGATTTTTGGCCAGGGTTTCGTGCAATTTGCGCACAGGAAAACCGAGTTCGTTGAGATATCCAAGAACGATCTGGTTATAGTTCCACATCCAGGGCGAGCTTCCGGCGTAGACTTTCGATTCGTCAAGGCCTTGGCGCAGCCCCGGACTCCCTCCATCCAAGAAATGCAGCGGATTGTTGCGGTTCTCCTCCGCGGTTTGCCTGCCCCAGCACCACATGGAAGTCTCGCGTCGGCCATCATAAGGATACGTCTGACAAGGCCGGTAGAATTCCCCGCCGGTGATGTTGTACTTGCCTTCCCGGATCGCTATGTTGTTGCGGAGCTTTTCTGTGAAATAGGCCTTTTCCGGTGAGCCGTCCGGGGCAGCCAGAGCGGCGTGCGCGAGATTTCGTAAGCCCCAGGCAACGCCCCTGATCTCCTCGCCGTCGTTGATGAATCCCCACGCGGCGTGGCGCCCATACGAGACGTTCACTCCCGGATTGCCGCGCGCAAGATCGTAAGCTGCCCAGAAATGCAGCTCTTCCAGGTAATACCAGTCGCCCGTGATGAGATACGGTATAAAAGCAAAGCTGGCCTGATGCGCCAGATCTACCACCCACGGCCCAGCCGTCGCCGGACCGGCCGGCGTGATCGCGTCCTCGGGCCGCGTGTCCTGGGTCTGGTACGTGGTTCGGACAGTCGGCCGCGCATCAATGGAAAGCACCCGGCCAAATGCGCCGGTCTGGCTGCCGCGCCGGAACGGGCGGCCGGCGGCGGCCTCACGGTAATGGATGGGGACGTGTCCGCTCACAGCGGCATCGCCCAGCATGACCTCATAGAGCTGCGGATCGAAGGTAAAGAGGTAGCGAACATACCAGCGCGGAAACAGGCCGATATCGGGACGCCCGCCCGGTCTGGGAAAAACGGGCTCCCATTGGCCTCTTCCGCAAATATCTCCCCGGTCCGTGCGTTGGAACGCGGCCGCTTCCTCGGCAATCGCCGAAGCAGGCACGACCCTGGTCAAGTCATAGTTCGGCAACACACGGGAGTAAATCAGGTACGGCAGGTTGTAATCCACGCTCACCGGGGGCGGCTGCTCGCCGCTCCAAAACACCTTCCTCCATCGGGTTTTCGCCAGATGGATGACCGCGGGATTCCGGTATACGACTCTTGGGGCGGGGTTTCCCTCGTAAATCTTGAGGGAATACCGCTGGTCCTGGAGTTTAGTGGTCCAGTCGTTTTCCAGGATGCATTCGATTTTCGCGCCGGGCCAGTTTCGATAAAACGTCAGTACAAAGATGGGGTGGAGCGACCGGAATTTCGGATCATCCGAGAGGGCCATATTCTTGCCGTCCCACCTCCAGCCGAAATCATAGGCAAACGCCGAGGATGGCCCATCCCGGCGTCCTTCGACGATCACCTGTGTGCAAAGCGGTCCGCGCAGCCAGTAGCGCCAGGACCCGGCGCGCAGCATGGCTCTTGCGTCAGCCGATTTCGCGACGCCCGCCGCAGCGGCTTCCATCTCGGCTCCCCAATAATCCAGGCGAAGCATCTCGGCTGAACCAAGGGGATGATCGTTGTTTCCCGCCGGCTGATCCACGAAATCCACTGTCAGGGTCTCATCTCGGCCGACAGGGGCGAAAAAAGAAACCAATGCGTGTTGTACGCTGCCGTCCGGCCAGCGAGTCTTTACATCGCACTGCGTCATGGCGACGGTTCCATCAATCCGGGCGGCCGCGAAGTGCCGGATGTCACCGCGAGCGAAGAACCGCGAAATCGTGAAGGGCCGGCGTTTTCCGCTGTTTCCGCCCAGGTCGCTGATCGTGATCGCATTCGATGGGCCGGCCGCCGGCGCAGCCACGGCGAGCATCATGGGGAGCAAAACGATGAGCACGGGCTTCAAGGCCGCGTGCCGTTTTTTTGAAACACCATGTGGATCCACGTGGGCGAGGAGCGATGAAACGTATTTTGGATTTCCTCCAGCAACACGGCGGCCGCCGAACACAATCTCTGGGCCGGAGATCGCGGGACCGGGCCGGCCAGCGGCGCTCCGCAGTACACGCAAGGCTCGTGCTGGTTGTAAGTTCCCCAGGGGTTCCCTGCCAGGTCCATAAGAAATGCGGACACGAAGTTCGTTACGCGCGCTGGAGGGCCCAAAATGCTGAGGCGGGCGACTCGGAGCGGATAAAACAATTTCACAAGCACGCGTTCATCGAAGGAATTGACATGCCCCCAAGGCGGATTTTTTTTCTTGCAGGTCTGGCATGTGGTCCTGCCTGCCCGTAGATCTTGCTTGTAGGGAACGCCGATCACCGCCTCGTGACGGACGACGCGGACAATTTCGCGGCAAGCCTGGCGGAGCAGCCTGGGAGCAATATGTTCCAGGACTTCGGTGCATACAATCACGTCGAAGGAATTGTCCGGGAAGTCGAGCTTCGTAACGTCGCCTTTCACGGTCTTGACGTTTTCCAGAGTAAAGGCTGGCTTCTCGAGGTCCAGGGCCGTTACCCGCTGGAAGCGGGAGGCCAGCAGGCGGGAGATATACCCATCTCGCGCGCCGATATCGAGCACGGAATGCCTCCCCTGCGGCAGGATGGCCATCAAGTCGCGCACCCGCGTCTGTTCCCGCCGCCCCGCGCGATATTCCGCGAGATCAAAATGCATCACGAAGCCAGCAAACAGCGCAACAGCGAAGCCAGCGTCTCCGTTTGCCGGCTTCCATCAAACTGCTCCCAGAACCACCGGCTGGCAGGCACAGCTCTGTTGGGAAGCGACAGAAACTCTTGAAGACGCGCGCAGGCCTGCTCCGGGCTCGCATCCATATACATGCATTTGTAAGGCACGCCGGCCTTCGCCAGAATCTGGTCGCAAGGAGAATTTCTCGATGTAAGAGCAAGAATCGGCCGGCCGACCTGGATATATTCAAACAACTTTGCGGGAACGTGGATTGTTTCTGCCGAGGCGTGATCTATCAGCAGTAAATAATCTGCGGTGGCAATGAGGCGCCTCGCGTCGCTTCGGCTCAAAAGGCGATTGTCGCACCGAAGGCATCCCTTGGCCGCAAGCGTCGAAAAGGGAGGATCAGTGAGGGAAAAGATGCGTTCCTCCAGCGGGCCGGCGAACAGCACCTGCAAGGCGCCCGGATTTAGCAAGCCCAGCGCTGTGGAGCGCTCGATGGTCCAAAGAACAGGGCGGGGGTCTCTGAGGCCATAGATGCTTCCCACGTGCGCCAGCAGCGCTTGTGGGCGGCGGGGTATGACCGACGGCCGAACCGCGTCCTCAGGATCGAAGCCGTTCCAGATCGTCCGTATTTTGCCGGCCCATTGCGGATACCGCTTGCGCCAGGCTTCGGCCGCGCTTTCTGTGTTAGCAATCAACAGGTCCGCATGGCTGAAGATGCAGCGCTCGAGGGCGCTATCATAAATTTTGCCGAACCTCCGTGTGCGGCAGGGGTTCCCAACCAGCGGGTCGCGGAAATCCGCGATCCACCTCACGCCGAAGCGCTGCTTGAGCCGCAACGCCGCCAGGTGCGTGGCCAAAGGAGGGGAAGTGGAAAGCACCAGCTTCGCGGACTCCTTGTGGATCGCACGGGAGCCTGCGGCAACAGCGTGCGGCGCCCATGCCAACTGCTCGTTGTAGGGCAGAAGCTTTTGCACGGCGCGCGCCGCGCCGGCGGCAAGCGCCAGGCCGGGTTTGTGTCTCTCTCTGCGCGGGACGCGAGTGACAGAATCCATTTCCCTGCACTCCTCCGCGTTATTTGCAATCACGCGAGGGACAAACCCAAACCGCGGCAGGTACTTCGCGAACCGAAAAGGCCGGTCGGCTCCGATTGCGTTCTCTGGAGGGAAATAGTAGGCAAGTATTACCACAGCTTCGCGGCCCGCTGGGATTTGCAGCGGCGCAGCCTCGAGCTGCGGCGTACGGCGGCAGCCCAAGCTCCGCGAGATGAGCGCTTGCTTCAAACCGCGGCCTCCACCAATTCGGCGACCGGTGATTTCTGCCGGTGCACATCCCAACCGGCGAGCATCAGCAGGTTCCAGAGTTTGCGGTCATGGTTCCAAGTGCGCGATTGGTGCTCGTCCCAAAGGCGCCGCACTTCCGGCAAGTTCACGTATTCCTCCATTTCGGGCCGAAACACGAGCGCGCGAAATGCCGGGGCCAGGCTGGAGCGGAACCAGGCGGCAAGCGGCGGCGAGAACCCCATTTTGCGGCGCGTCAGGATTTCTCGCGGCACAAAAGGAGCCACAGCTTCCTTGAAGACGACCTTTCCCCGGGTCCCCCGGATCTTGAAGTGCGACGGAAGGCGGAACGCGAGTTCGGCTAAGCGGTAGTCCAGCCACGGCGATCTGGCTTCGAGCGAATGGGCCATTGTCGCCCGGTCCAGCTTTACCAGAATATCGCCAGGCAAATAGGTCTCCAGATCGACCGCTTGCATCTGCTCGAGCGGGGATAGGTGGCGAACTGCCGCAAAACGGGCAGAAAAGCTGTCACGCGGCGAATAGCTCCGAAGCTCCCGGCGCAAGCCGCTCGACAGCACGCAGTCCAGTTCCCGGTCCCGAAAAACCGACATCGAGGTGAAGTACGCGTGGCCGATCTCTTGAGAAAGGTTCGCCAGCAGGGTCTTGGCCCGGAAAATTCGAGGCAGGTAATCGAATTTGGGATAATATTGCGCGCCCAAACCGATCACAGACCTCCGGAACCAGCCGGGCCATGCGGCGCGCAGCCGGTCCTCGATCACGCCAAACAGGTAGCGGCGGTAACCGCCGAAAAGCTCGTCTGCGCCGTCGCCTCCCAAGGCGACTGTCACGTCCTGCCGCGTAACCCGAGCCAGATGCAGCGTGGGAATCGCCGATGGATCGCCGAAAGGCTCGTCGAAATGGCGAGTGACCGCTTCAATTGCGTCGTGAGCCTCGGGCGAGACAACATATTCATGGTGCTCGGTGTGACAGCGGCCCGCCATTAACCGCGCGAAAGCGCGTTCATCGAATTTCGGGCTGGTGAAACCGATGGAAAAGGTTTTGGGACGCTGGCCCGTTTCCCGAGCCAGTATTCCTGCGACGGCGCTCGAATCAACGCCTCCACTGAGAAATGCGCCGAGCGGCGCCTCGCTGATGAGCCGGCATTTTACCGAGTCCACGGCGAGATCTCGAAGCGCCTCGACGGCATCGTCAAACCGCAGCCGCCGGTCCGCAAGAAAGGCCGGTTCCCAATACCTTCTTATGTGATAGCTGGCGCAATTCACGGTGAGGCTGCTGCCCGGCTCCAGCTTAAATACGTTCCGATAAATCGTCTGGGGGTCGGGAATATAAGAAAACGCGAGAAAATCGCAAACGCTGCGACCGCTCACGGGAGCGTCAAAACCGGGCACGGCGGTCAAGGCCTTCAATTCGGAGGCGAAGCAGAATCGGACGCCTGGTACGGAGAACGAGTAGTACAAAGGCTTCTCGCCCAGCCGGTCCCGGGCGAGGAACATTTGCTGATTTTTTTGGTCCCAGATCGCAAATGCGAACATGCCGTTGAGCAACTCGGGCATTCGCTCTCCGGCGTCTTCATAAAGGTGGACGAGCACCTCCGTGTCGCTATTGGTGGCGAATTTGTGCCCCTTCTCGATCAGTTTGCGCCGCAGGGCCTGGAAATTGTAGATCTCCCCGTTGAAGACGACCTGGATAGATCCATCCTCGTTGCTCAGCGGCTGGTTCCCTCCCCGCCGGTCAATAATGCTCAGGCGGCGATGGCCGAGGGCGGCGTGCTGGTCGCAGAAAAAGCCCGAGGAATCCGGTCCGCGGTGGGACAGACGCTCGCACATCCGCTCCACGATGCTGCGGTCGGGCGCGGCCGAATTGCAAGCCAAGTAGCCGGTTATTCCACACATGTCAGGTTTGCCGAGGAAGGTGTAGCTTCGCCCTTTCACTCACATCGGTGATGCGAGCGCTTGAAGACAAAGATCCAGAAGACTACGCCGGAACTGCCGATCCGAGCTCCGCGACGCTGCCTGGTCGATCCAGGCGCTCAGTAGTAATAGTAGTCGTGCCGCTTCCAGAACAGGGATTCCTGAACGCAGTTGACCACCACGCCGAGCAACTTGTCCGGAGAAACCGTCTGGAGCGCTGTCGAAAGCTGTGTCCGATTCGTATGTCCGGGCCGCACGATAAGCACTATTCCATCGAGCGCGGCCTGCAAAAGATCGTAGTCGGCGACCAGCCCGATCGGCGGCGCATCAAAGATCACGAATTGAAAATCCTGGCGGACCCGTTGACAAACCTCCCGCCACGCGGGCGAATCGAGCAGTTCCGCAGGAGCGTTCCGGTTTTCTCCCGCGGGCAAGAAATGCAGGTTGGGGAGGTTCTCAAGGCGCACAATCGCTGTCCCCACAGAGCAGTCGCCGGCCAGCACTTCCGCCAGGCCCGGGCCCGAACGCACTCCGAGCGCCCATGCCAAATTGGCCCGGCGAAAATCAGCGTCCGCCAGCAACACTTTCGCCTGCTGCTTCAGCGAAATTGCAGCAGCTATATTGGCCGCGTTTACGGTCTTGCCGTCGCCCGGAGCGGCGCTGCTGATCCCTATCAGCTTCGGCTGCCGCGGATGCTGCGTCAGCTTTGTGCGAATGATTCTGTACTGTTCCGCCGACCTCCAGTGATCGTCGCCGAAGCGCAGCAGCGGAAGTCGCGATTTGATCTGAAGGCTGACGGTTCGATACGGCGAGGAGTGGTCTCCCCTCGCCGGAGCGGAATGCAAACCATGCAACCCAGGCCCGAGATCCGTGGGCGGATCCGGGAGCGGGGTCAGGTTTCCAAAAATACTTTCCATGGCGTCCTTCAGACCCACCCAAAGTAAATTCCGGCGGCTGCCATCGCTCCCAGCATGAGCAGAATCGTCGAGAAAGCCAGCACCCACCTTGTTTTCGGCTGTCGCCCGCGGCCATCTTCGGCTCTCTGACGATTCGTGCGCGGCCGGTCGGCAATGTTGGGGTCGATCGTAGGCACGCGGCCCAGAACCCACACGCCCGCGGGCAATTCCCATTCGCCCAGCAGAACGTTTTTCCTGACCTGCGCTCCCACGGCAAAAGTCACCCCCAGAAACAGCCCGAGCACGGATCCCAGAGCGCTCAACAGCAGCCGGTCGGGCTTCAACGGACGTTCCGGCGCCTTCGCGGCCTCGAGCATTGTGAACCGCTCCGGCTGCTGCCGCCGCTCCATATCGGCGGCGACGTTGGCGGCGAGTTTCTTGTCGAGCAGCGAACGATACGTGGCCTTTGAAATCTCGTAATCGCGGGAAACAGCCGCCAGTTGCTGTTCGCGAATGGGCAGCCGTTCGATACGCGCCTGGTAGGCAGAGATAGATTGGACTACCCGGCGGCGCTCCGCTTCCAGCGAATCCAAGTCTTTGGCCGTGGCTTTCAGTTGCACTTCCAGGTTTTCAACCCGCTCGCGCTCGCGATTGAGGGTCTGCTCCATCTGAAGCTTTGCCGAAAGATCTGCGGCGGATGAGGTCTTTTCCTGCGGAGATGCGGCTGCTGGAGGAGAAGCGGCCGCCGCGCGAGCTGCTTCCTGCCGCAGCTCGCGAGCCAGCTCCGCCTTGGCGAGCTTGATATCGGGATGATCCTCCGTATAGCGCATTCTGAGAGCGTCGAGCTCCGCCCGAAGGCGATCAGACCGTTTCTCAGCGGGCGCCGCGGGCGAAGCCGAATTGGGGCCGAGGCTTTCCGGAGCGGCAGCAGCGCTGGTCTGCGAGAGAGCGTCCAGAGAAGTCCTGGCGCTCTCGATCGCATTTTCGAGCATCAGCTTCTGCTGTTCCGTGCGGCTGATTGATTCCTGAAGCCCCTGCAACTGCATCTGGAACTGGCCCAAAGCCGCCGCCAAAGTGTTTTCCTGCTGCGGCAGCTCTCCGTTGTACTTCATCTTATACTCGCTTAGCTTGGATTCTTGCTCCTCGAGCCGGGCCTTGGCCTGCGCCAGTTGATCCTCTAAAAATTGCGAGGTCCCTTCCGCCTGGCTTTCCCGCGTCCGGATGTTCTCGTCAATAAACAGGCCGCTGATATAGTTCGCGACTTGCGAAACGACGGTGGGAACGGATCCGATATAGGAAATGCGGAAAGCGCCCGGGCGGTCCTTGCGCCACCGGCTGTCGATGCTGATACCGATATCGCTCCGCATGCGCTGGACGATCTCGTCCTGCGAAAGGGTCTTACGCGCCTCCGGATAGAGATTGAACTTTTCGATGATCTGCCACAACTGGCTGGAGCTGAGAATCTGCTGGGAGATCGTGTTCAAGCGCTCCTGCAAGTCGGCGTTCACCGTGGAAGGAACATATTTCTCGGGAATCCGCTGCGACTCCACCAGAACCACCGCTTCCGCTTTGTAAACCGCAGGGAGCCGCCGGACGGCGGCAATTACGCCCGCCGTAACCAGGGCCCAGATAGCGAGGATGGAGAACTTCCGTGTCCAGAGCGTGTGCAACAACGAGACTGGTGAAAAATCCGGGCGATCAGTCACGGCTTCTCCCGTTTATTTCAGCAAACACAAAACGGCACTTCGATAGCAATACTACTCCGCTGGGATGCTATGGCAAGTCAATCGCCAAACAGACGGATTTTTGTTTTCCGGTACGGCGGAACCCATATTTTGGTGCTATTCCCTTTAGCTGATATGCCGCCCGCGCCCCTTCCGGCGCCGGCGAACAGCCGTAGGACGTGAATTCCCAATAATTGGGAATGGAAAAAAACTGGGAACTGGGAGTTCTTATGGCCCGCCGAGGCCCAGCAGCACAGTCCGAATGCTTTGAAAAACGATCGAGCAATCGAACAGAAATGACATGTTCTTCAAGTAAAACAAATCGTATTCGAGCTTGCGCAAGGAATCTTCAAGGCTGGCGGTATAGTTATGCCGGACCTGGGCCCAGCCGGTGATGCCGGGACGAACCATGTGCCGCAGTTCATAGTAGGAAAGTTTGCTCTTCAGTTGCTCGACGAAGTACGGCCGCTCCGGGCGAGGCCCTACGAAGCTCATGTCGCCGCGAATCACATTGATAAACTGCGGCAATTCATCCAGGCGGTACTTGCGGATGAAACGGCCCACGCGCGTGATGCGCGGATCATCGCGCTGGGCCCACTGGGCGCGGCCGTCCATCTCGGCGTCCACCCGCATGGATCGGAATTTCAAGAGCTCGAAGCATTTTCCGCGCAGGCCTACGCGCACTTGCCGGTAGATCACCGGACGGCCGGATTGGATAAGAACCGCGAGCGCCACCGCCAGTTGGAGCGGGAGAGTGACGATAAGCCCCAGCACACCGAAGCAAATGTCGGTGGCCCGCTTGATGCCGCCGCGAAGGCGGGAGCGGCGGAAACCGCCGGACATGACGAAAAGGCTTAGCCAGCTTGGCCGGACAGCCACCAACCAAACCCTCCCGGTAAGCGCCGCCAGCGCGCTATGAGCGTCTTCCACGGCTACACCGCTGACCCTGACCTTCATCAGCTCCGATGTGGGCAGTGCGCCGCGCCAGTCCTCCATCGCCACGATAATCCGGGAAATCTGGTGCCTCGATGCGATTGCGCTCAGATCCTCGTAACCGCCCAGGACCGGCCGCCCGAGCATTGGCCGGGTAACATTGCCGACAAAGCCAACCAGCCGGGCGTTCAAATCTCTTCGCGCAAGCAGCTCACGCGCAACTGCTTCCGCCAGTTCGCCCGACCCCAGTATGGCGACGTTCTGCGATACAAGCACATTGGGCCAAACCTTGTTGACGCTGATTCGAACCAGGCAGACCGAGCCGACGGTAAGAAGAAAAGCGCCCGCCAGCACGCGGTCTCCGAGAATTCTTCCAGGTATCAGCGGCGAGGCCAAACCCACTATGACCACGGCCGCCGCAATCGATTGCAGAATATACAGCAACTCGAGTCTGCGGGGCCGCCGCTGGGAAAAATCATAGAGGTTATTACAGTAGAAGGCTGTTTGAACCAATATGAGCAGCCCCAGCGCTTCCAAACAGAAACGAACCGGAGGCTCACCCTGGTTCCATACGTCCAGAAATCGGCCGCTAAACAAAATCGAGATGAAGATCAACAAGGCCTCGATCATCATCAGCGCGAGTAATTTTAATGACGTGTACTGGTTAAATATCTGAATCATTCCCAGGGCCCGCCAGATTATTCGCAATTATGGAACCAATCGTGCAGTAGAACAAACCCGTGGGGCAATTATGAAACCTTGGACGGCGAGCAGCATTTCTCCGCGGATTCGAGAAAATACCGGATTGCGGTGTGTGGTGAGGTGTCTTATTACCCTGGTGTTTTTGGCTGTTGCCGGAGCCCAAACCCCCGGGCATGTGGTCCAGCCAGCCGGCAAATCCGCCAAGATGATAGTGGAAGCGCGGGGCGCGCCGGGCGCCGCCGCGAAGGTGGAGAACCGGCCGGTAACCGTTACGCCGGAGCCGTCGAAGCTGGGTTTGCGCGCCGGATACCGGATCGGCCCCGGCGACGTGCTGGAAATCAACGTCTGGAAGGAGCCCCAGCTATCCACCGGCGCCGCTGTGGTGCGATCCGACGGGAGGATTTCGTTGCCTCTGGTGAAAGAGGTGGACGCACTCGGCCTCACACCGGGCGAACTCGAGCGAATTTTGAGCGAGAAGTTTTCCCAGTTCCTGGAAGTCCCGGAGGTGACTGTCATTGTTAAGGAGGTGCACAGCGAGAAAGTTTACGTGATCGGCGGCGTTAAGAAGCCGGGTTCCGTGGATCTCTATTCGCAGCTAACCGTGTTGCAAGTGCTGGCTGAAGCGGGTGGTCTCACTGAATACGCCAAAAAGGGCGGCATTTTCGTTTTGAGGAAGAACGGCGACAAGCAGGTGCGATTGCACTTCGACTACAACGCCCAGCTCAAGGGCAAGCCTGGGAAGCCGGAGATTGTGCTGCAACCCGGCGATACGGTTGTGGTCCCGCAGTGAGCTTTGGCTGAAGCGCAAAGTTCCGTCGCCCCAACACCTCTGGACGGCACGCTGCCGCCGGGCCGCTTCTAGGCACAAGCGCCCATTTCGGGTTGCTGTTCAGGAGAGACTGGCGTCCTACGTGGCTGGTCATCCAGTCCCAGGCGTCCTGGCCGCGGAGTGGGCCGTCGTTAATTCCGGGCAGAAAGCTCGCCGCTGCTTGGGCGATGTGAGTGTACCCGTGCTCCGCATCCGCCATGTCGGTTTCGGAGAACCCGGCCGGCGAAGGGTCGAGGAAGCCCGCTTTGACTGACCCCCAGTCCGGAAGAAAGCGCCGGTCCGGCTGCCGCAAAACCGGAATCCGGTAACTCGCCACGAGAAAAGGATCGTAGTCCGGATTCAAGATCTGGTTCAAGAGGTTCTTAGCCACAGTTTCCTGCAACTTTGCTACGGGAAATCCAAGCTCTTTCAGGTGCCCCAGGACGATGTGATTGTAATTCAACATCCAGGGCGAGCTCCCGGCGTACACCTGCTTCGTATCCAGGCCCGTAGTAAGGCCGCTGCTTCCTTCTTCCAGAAAGTGCAGCGGGTTGTCTGTATTTCCTGCGACCGTATTCCGGCCCCAGCACCACTTTGACGTCTCTTTCAACGCGTTATAGGGAGAAGTGTGGCAAGGCTCATAGAAGGAGCCATCGGTGATATTGTATTTGCCTTCCCGGATGGCGATATTGCTATACAGTTTTTCCGTAAAGTAGGCTTTTTCCAGCGCGCCATCGGGGGCGGCAAAGGCCGCGTGGGCCAGATTGCGCATTCCCCAGGCGACGCCGCGGATTTCTTCGCTGTCATTGATGAAACCCCAGTCGGCGTGCCGGTCGTAAGAGAGGGAGACTTGCGGATTTCCGTGAGCCACATCAAAAGAAGCCCAAAAATATATTTCCTCCAGGAAGTACCAATCGCCCGTGATCAGATAGGGAATGTAAGCAAAGCTCGGCTGGTGCGCGAGGTCCACGATCCATTTGCCGTTGCTTGTGGGGCCGATGGGAACCACCAAATCTTCCGCTCGGGTATCTTGTGTCTGCGCCGTACTTCGGAATGTGGGCCGGGCGTCAATGGAAAGCACGCGGCCCCCCGCGTCTTCCGGCTGTGACTTCAGAAACCGCCGCCCCAGGTCCGACTCCCGGTAGTGGATCGGCACGTAGCCGCTGACAGCAGCATCCCCCAAAACAACCTCATACAGGTCTGGGTCGAACGTATATAGATATCGGACATACCATCGCGGGAACAGGCCGATATCCCCGCGCCCGCCTGTTGTAGGGAAGGCCTGCATCCATTGGCCGTGGCCGCCGATGTTTCCCTGGTCCCCGGAGCGGAATGATACGGTCTCGCTCAGGACATCCGCGGGCCCCACGACCTTGGTCAGATCGTAGGACGGGATCGCCTGGGAGTGAATCAGGTACGGAAGATTGTAGTCGATTCGAACCGGGTAGGGCTGCGGGCCGCTCCAAAATACCTTTCGCCACCGCGTCTTGGCGATGTGATTCACGGCGGGATTGGAGTATGCCGCAGCGGCTGCCGGAGGATTGCCCAGACGAATCTCCAGCGAATAAGTCTGGTCCTTCAGTTTGGTGGACCAGGCGTTTTCCAAGATGGCTTCGATCCTGACCGAAGGGAATCCCCTGTAGACGCTCACGACAAAAATAGGATGAAGTGATTTACCGCCGGCATCCGCCGAATCGGACCATCCGCCGCTGCAAGGAGAATCGCCGCTTGTACAGTCCCATCCGAAGTCGTAAGCAACTGTCGCCGGATTTTTATCCTCCACGATCAACTGGGAGACGACGGGGCCTTTCAGCCAGTAGCGGACGCCGAGATCGTCTTCGCGCCCATCCCAGTTGGCCAGCATGGTCCGGAGGTCCGCCGTGTGAGAGGAGCTTTGAGTGGCCGTAACCACTGCACCCAGATAGGACGCCCAGGGAGCGGCCGGATCGAAGAGGTCATCTTTCGCGAGAAACGGCTTATTGTTTCCATCGGACTGATTAACGAACGCCACGGTGGCGGTTTTCCTTTCGCCGATTTCCGTCACAAACGACAGCATTGCGTGCTGCAAGCTTCCATCCGGCCAGCGGGTCTTGACGTCGCATTGGGTGACTACCAGCGCGCCGTCCACCTCTGCCTGTGCAAAATCAGGAATCTCTCCCTGGGCGAAGATGCGCGAAATAGTGAACGGCTGCCTGGTTTTCGGCAGACCACTGAGGTCGGTGATCGTGATCGAGTTGGAGGGCGCGGCGCCCAGGGTTCCTGCGGCTGTCGCGAACAGGACCAAGAGGCTTCGGACGTGCGTTCCGAAGACGCTTGCGTTCTTCATTTCCTGCGGCTGCAATTGCCGGAAGAAGCGTTTTACACGCAGAACGCAAACTAAACCAATGGCCGGCCCGTACCGGAACTAAATGCTCCCAAAAAACGTCGAGGCCCATGACGAGCAGCATGGTAAGCGGGACTGGGCAGCGTCTCCTGAGATCTCCGCTCGTCAACCGCAGAAGTTTCTGTGCGCTCGCGATATTTGAGGAGAGGCCATGACTCCAGGCTGAGATCAAGCAAATTTCCCAGGCGGATCTGTCGCCTATATTGTCCAATTTTTTCGAAGTTGCCAGGCCTTGGGATGTATGTTCTTTCACTGAATTTCAGGAGGGCTCTTCTCAGCAAGCCTCAAGGTCGCCAGCTTCCGGGACGAGGCGCTGCGGGTTGATTGTCGATACGCCCAAGAAGCCGGCGTTCTCCTGAATCGGCGCGGCGTCCGAGGAGGATGCTATACTCCTCCGGTGTGAAGCGGCGGCTCTGGCGTGGCAGCGGGCCTGCTGTTTCGCCGGTCTGGGAAGGCGCCCGCTCCCTTCCAGCTTGCGCGAGGCTTGATCAGGCGTTTCGGACAGCGGGCCCGAAAGTCACGGATTCGCTGCTGTTTTTTTTCTGCGTTTCGTTCGGATCCCGGATGCCGTACGAGGATCGATGAGGTTCCTTCGCCGTTGTTGGTGGGCCGCGTGCTGTATCGGCATCCTGGCCGGGCAAGGGGTTGTGAACACGCAGCGCGCGCCACGTTCCTCCCCGAAGGCCCGTACCAATCTTCCGATTCCCAGAGTGAATTTTGAAGATGTTGCCGCGGCGGCGGGCCTGAATTTCCGCAACGTGGCAGGGGACCGGACCGAGAAGCTATACATACTGGAAGCCACCGGCGGCGGGGTGGCTATCTTCGATTACGATAACGACGGCTGGCCCGACATTTTCCTGGTCAATGGATCCAAGTTCAACTTTGCAGCGGACGAGGAGCGCCCCGTCAGCCGCTTGTTCCGCAATCTCGGCGCACACGCCGACCCTCCCGGCCTCCGCTTTGAGGACGTCACTGAAAAAGCGGGCCTTTCGCGATCCGGCTGGGGGCAGGGCGCCTGCGTGGGAGACTACGACAACGATGGCTTTGAAGATCTCTTCGTCACCTACTACGGCGCCAACGTTCTCTACCACAACAACGGTGATGGCACGTTTCGGGATGTGACCGCGGCGGCCGGGCTTCCCACTTCTGGCACCCGCTGGTCCACGGGCTGCTCGTTTTTCGACTATGATCGCGACGGCCGGCTGGACATCGCCGTGGCCAACTATTTGCAATTTGATCCCTCGCAGGTTCCCAAACCGGGCGAGACTCCATTCTGCGTTTACAAGGGCCTCCCGGTGATGTGCGGACCGCGAGGGTTGCCGGCGGGCGTCAACATTCTTTATCACAACGAGGGCGGCGGGAAATTTCGCGACGTCTCTGAGCAGAGCGGCTTCAGCAAGCCGGAGGGCCGCTACAGTTTCGCCGTGCTTGCGGCCGATTTCGACAACGACGGCTGGCCGGACGTCTATATAGCCTGCGATTCGACGCCGAGCATCCTGTTGCACAACAATCACGACGGAACCTTTACCGACATCGGCGTCCTTTCCGGCGCGGCCTTCAATGAAGACGGCCAGGAGCAGGCTGGCATGGGCGCAGCGGCCGGCGATTACAACAACGACGGATGGCTCGATATCGTAAAGACCAACTTCAGCGACGACACCCCGACGCTCTACCTGAATAATAAAGACGGCACTTTTACGGACGTTACCTACGCTGCCGGTTTGGGGGTGAACAATCGTTTTCTGGGTTGGGGAGTTGGCTTCGTGGATATTGATAACGATGGCTGGAAGGACATCATTATGGTCAATGGCCATGTATATCCGAGCATCGACAGCTTGAAGCTGACCAGCCCATACCGTGAGGAAAAGAACGTCTATTGGAACCTGCGGAACGGCGCGTTTCTGGATATCTCGGCGCGGGCGGGACCCGCGATCCTCGACCGCCGCGCTGCCCGCGGCGCCGCCTTCGGCGACCTCAACAATGACGGCGCGCTCGAAGTAGTCATCAACAATATTGATGATGCGCCGAGCCTGCTCGTAAACCGGGGAGAGAAGAAGAACTGGCTTCTGGTAAGGACGCAGGGAACCAAGTCGAACCGGGACGGCATCGGAGCCCGTGTGACAGTAACCGCTGGTTCCCTGCAAATGAGCGCGGAGGTGGGCAGCGGCTCAAGCTTTCTCTCGCACAATGATCTGCGCCTGCACTACGGCCTGGGGAATTCCAAGCAGTCTGACAACATCCGCGTCCGGTGGCCCAGCGGCTTGGAGGAGGTCTTCCCCGGCAGCCCCGCCAACAAAGAGGTTCTGCTCGTCGAAGGCAAGGGCCACCCCGCAGGGAAGTAGGCGGGAGAGGGCTGGTGAGTCAGCTTAGCACGGATTGGAGGCGTGACCGCGGCCAACTGTGGGCGAGCGGCTGAAAGCTCTACTTAGGCTCCCGAAGCTTTGGCAGCCAGAGCGACTGTCGAGCTGCGCAGACTTCTGCTCAACTGAAGAGCGACGGCTCGTCTTTTTTCGTTTTTTCCCTGTGAGCGCCGGGCGGCGGCGTGGCGCGGCGCCACGGGCATAGATAAACCGTCGCTTCACCAGGCCGTATCATTGGCATCTCTCACTCGTGGTGCTCGTGATCGCAAGCTGCATTTGGAATCGTCAGGACCCGTGCCGATCGGTGGCCTCCGGGCAAGCCCGAATGTTTCGCCGCCACGCCGAGGTAACCGGGCGGCCGCAATCGAAAATTCTATGGCGGCGCCCGCGGTCTGCGCCTGGGCGTTCGGTTCCCATGTAATATAAGAGTTGTTCGGGCGCCGTATCGTGTAAGGCGCTCCCAGCCTGGATTCATACGCTTGTCTTATCCGATGGAAGCAGGGAGGTACACGTGAGCAAGACAGCCGGCCGACTTATTCAAATACTGGTTGTGGCTATTTTGGGAGGGTTCCTCGTGCGAATGCACACGCAGGCGCAGGAGGCTGCTCCCGAGCAATACGCGTTGCCGCTGCCGATAGACCGAGGCGCGGCGTCGGTATGGCAAAGCCTCAAGAAACTGCACACGCGCGCCAGCCTGATGATGGTGACGGCGCACCCGGATGACGAGGACGGCGCGGTGCTGGCCTACGAATCGCGCGGCGTCGGCACGCGCGTCGTGCTGCTCACGCTGACCCGGGGAGAAACCGGAGCCAACGTGATGTCTCCCGATTACTTCGACGCCCTCGGCCTGGTCCGGACGCAAGAACTGCTGGCGGCGGACCGTTACTATGGGGCGCAGCAATATTTTACCCGCGTCATCGACTACGGCTTTTCGAAGACCAAGGAGGAGGCGCTGGAGCAGTGGTCCCACGACCGCGTCCTGGCCGACGTCGTGCGCATCGTCCGCATGACGCGCCCGCTGGTGATTACCTCGGTATTCGTAGGCGGCATCACGGATGGGCATGGCAACCACCAGGTGGCGGGCCAGATGGCTCAGGAAGTCTTCCTCGCCGCCGGCGACCCCAGCAAATTTCCCGACCAGATTCAGGCCGGCCTTCGGCCCTGGAAGCCTCTGAAGGTGTACGCCCGAGTCCCGTTCGTGGGCCGCATGTCAGAAAAAGGGCTTTATGATTACGCCACTCATACCTGGCATCCGGCGCGCCTCTTTGACTATGTCCGGCAACAGTGGCTGCCGGTGCCGCTGCCGGCCAATGTAGAAGTTCCGGTCGGCGATTACGATCCCGTGCTCGGGCTGAACTACAGCCAGATTTCCCGCGAGGGTCTCGGCCACCAGAAATCGCAGAACGGCGGCACCGGCATGCCGCCGGCCGGCGCGGCAACGCGGGCGTACCACCGGTTCGGCTCGATCGTGCCGGCAAGCGAGAAGGAAACATCCTTTTTCGACGGCATCGATACATCACTGACGGGTATCGCCGGCCTTGCCCCGAGCGGCGACACGGCCTTTTTGAAGCGCGGGCTCGGCGAGATCAACCGAATCGTCGAGCAGGCCATGGCGGAGTTCAACGCCGCGCATCCGGAGAGCATCGCCCCGCGCCTGGCCGCCGGGCTGAAGACGACCGCCGCATTGATCGATCAGGTCAAGGCCAGCAGCCTGCCGGCCGACGCGAAGCAGGATATCGTCTACGAGCTGGAAGTAAAGCGGACCCAGTTCAACGAGGCAATCGCGCAGGCTTTGGGAATCTCTCTGTTGGCTACGGTCGCCCCGGAAAAGGAACCGGCCGGCATGGCTGCCATGTTCGGCATGACGCCGGAAAGCTTCCAGGTGGCGATTCCGGGCCAGCAGTTCTACGTGAAGGTGCACGTAGTGAACCAGAGCAAGAATCCGGTCGAGCTGAAGGATGTCTCGCTGAGGGGGCCGGAAGGCGAGGATTGGGCCATCGAGCGGCAGGGAGCGGCCGGCGGCGCGCTGGCCAACAATCAGCCCTCGGACATTCGCTTCCGGGTTCATGTGCCAGGGAACGCGCACTTCACGCGGCCGTATTTCACCCGTCCCAATATCGAACAGCCGTATTACGACATACAGGACCCGAAGTATCTGGGCCAGCCTCTCCCGCCGTATCCGCTCGCCGCTCGCGTGGAACTGAACTATGAAGGCCAGCCCATCGAGGTGTCGCAGGTCGTGCAGACTGTAAAGCGGGTCACTGGCGCTGGCGACGTCCTGCAACCGCTGGTGGTGGGTCCTGCGGTTTCTGTCTCTATTTCGCCGAGCGCCGGCGTCGTACCGTTGGACGCCAAGTCGTTCCAGGTCTCGGCGACCGTCCACAGCAACGTGAAAGGGCCGGCGCAGGGGGTTGTGCGGCTCGATCTGCCGGCCGGCTGGCGCTGCTCGCCTGAGCGCGCGCCGTTCGCCACCAGCAAGGACGGAGAGGATCAATCCGTGAGCTTCGAGGTGACTCCGGCGAACCTGCGGCCGCAGCCTTACAAAATCGCCGCCCTCGCTATACTGGCAGGGAACGAATACCGCGAGGGCTACCATATGGCGGGCTACCAGGGCTTGCTTCCCTATAACCTGTACCATCCCGCCGTCTACAAGACGACCGGCGTGGACGTCAAGATAGCCAAGGGACTGAATGTGGGTTATGTCGAAGGGAGCGGCGATGAAGTTCCCCAGTCGCTCGAGAACCTTGGCGTTCAGGTCCATTACCTGACGCCGCTCGAAATCGCGACCGGCGACTTGCATAAATACGACGTTATCCTGTTAGGCGTTCGCACGTACGCCGTCCGCGAAGACCTGAGGACCTACAACGGCCGCTTGCTCGATTACGTGAAGAACGGCGGCGTCGTTGTGGTGCAGTACAACACGCCGGAATTCGACCATAACTACGGCCCATATCCCTACACGATGACAAACGATCCGGAGGAGGTGACCGACGAGCAATCGAAGGTCGAGATTCTCGACCCGAGCAATCCCGTATTCACCTGGCCGAACCTCATCACGGAGGACGACTTCAAGGGTTGGGTGGAGGAACGCGGATCGAAATTCATGAGTTCGTGGGACCCACATTACGAGGCGCTGCTTTCCACCAACGATCCCGGCCAGGCGCCGCAGAAAGGGGGACTGCTGTATGCGCGCTACGGCCAGGGCGTATACATTTACAATGCCTATGCCTTCTACCGACAGTTGCCCGAAGGCGTGCCCGGCGCCTACCGCATCTTTGCCAACTTGGTGAGCCTGCCGCGCCATCCGCAGTTGCGCGCCGCAAGCGCCGCGCCGTCCCGAACGGCCGGGCGCTGAGGTGCAAAATCCCGGCGAGCGAAAAGGGGCGCCGGCTGGCCAGCCGGGCCTGATCCGGGGCATGGGTTTGCCGCAAGCCACGGCGGCAAACATGCTGAACATGATCGGCATCGGGCCCTTCATCACCATTCCCCTCATCCTTTCCACGATGGGCGGGCCGCAGGCCATGCTGGGCTGGGTCCTGGGCCTGTTGCTGGCAATCTGCGACGGGCTGGTTTGGGCCGAGTTGGGGGCGGCCATGCCGGGCGCGGGGGGCAGCTACATCTACCTGCGCGAAGCGTTCGGGCCGCGCACCTGGGGCGGGCTGATGTCGTTTCTGTTCATTTGGATGATCGTTTTCATCGCGCCGCTTTCCGCGGCTTCGGCCGCCGTCGGCTTCAGCAATTATCTGAAGTATTTGTGGCCGGGCATGACGCACACGCAGGCGGTTCTGGTGGCGGTAGCGGTCTGCGGAGCCGTCACCGCCCTGCTTTACCGCAACATCGAATCTGTGGGCTGGCTTTCGGTCGTGATGCTGTGGGTCGTGGTCCTCACTACGCTTTGGATCATCGGCGCGGGCCTCACGCACTTCAACGCCGCGCGCGTGTTTTCGTTCCCCCCGGGGGCTTTCCGGCTGGATCGCGCTTTTTTTCAGTCGCTGGGAGCGGCCACGCTGATCG
>DASREK010000009.1:0-15203 GCA_035652135.1 Bryobacterales bacterium
GCCCGGCTGCAAGAGCGGCAACGTGACCCGAAAAAACGTCGCCGCCGGGCCGGCGCCGAGATCCATTGCCGCTTCCTCCAACGCAGGGTCGAGCGCCGCCAGCCGGGCCCGCACCACAAGCAGAACGAAAGCGATGGAGAACGCCACGTGTGCAATGATGATCGTGCCTAGGCCCAGCCCCAGATCGAGGAAGCGGAAGATCCATTGAAAGAAAGCGAGCAACGAAATTCCGGTGACAATTTCCGGCGTCACGATGGAGAGCTGCATGACCGCATCAAGAGCGCGGTCGCTCGGCCGGCGCCTGCGGGACATGGCAATAGCGCACAGGGTTCCCATTACGGTAGAAAGGGCGGTCGCAGCCGCAGCCACCAGCAGGCTGTTCTGCAACGCCTCGAGAATCCGCTGACTGTGAGCCAGTTCGCAGTACCACTTCCAGGAAGTTCCCGTCCACACGGTGAAACGCGACTCGTTGAAGCTGAAAGCAATGAGAATCAGCACCGGCAGATGGAGAAACGCATAAACTCCGGCGGTGAACAAAGCCAGGGCACGCGGTTTCGAGCCCCCGGGTCTCATCGGAAATCCCCTTCCGTGCGGTAAAGCTGCAAAGCCACGGCTACCACCGCCATTAGCAGAAGCGAAGCCGCCGAGCCGAAGGGCCAGTCGCGGGCCGTGGTGAACTGGTTTTGCACCAGATTGCCGATCATGATACTCTTGCCGCCGCCCAACAGGTCGGGCGTGATGTATGCCCCCAGCGCGGAAACGAATACAAGCACCGAGCCTGCGTAAACGCCGGAGCGAGTCAGCGGCAGAGTCACCCGGAAAAAGCTCGTGAAAGGGCGAGCTCCCAAATCCGCCGCCGCCTCTAAAAGCGCCGGATTCAGGCGCTCGAGCGAGGCGTAAAGCGGAAGCACCATCAAGGGCAGAAACCCATGCACCAGCCCCACCAGCACCGCGCCTTCATTGTAAAGCAACGGCAAGGGTACGCGAACCCATCCCAGCCGGATTAAGAGTGTATTTATCAGACCTGTATCCCGCAGCAAGAAGATCCACGCGTAGGTGCGCACCAGAAAGCTGGTCCAGAAGGGGAGCACCACAAGAAACAGCAGCGCGTTTTTCCACTGCCCCCCGTAGCGGGCGATGCAGTAAGCCAGCGGGTAGCCGATCGCCAGACACAGCGCCGTGGCCGCCGCGGCGATCAGGAAACTCCGCGCGAGGATGCGCAAATACAGGGGGTCGAAAAAGCGGCCATAGTTGCTGCATGTCACAGGGAGCGCAACACCGCCGTAATCCCCCTTGCTGAGGAAGCTGTAGACAAGTACGATGACGAGCGGCAGAAGAAAAAACGCCGTCATCCACACCCAGGCGGGCGCGAGCAGGAGCCAGTACGAGGATCTGGAGACCGACGAATTGGAAAAGGGGGGCTTTTGCCCGGCTTCCCGAATTTTCAAGTCTTTCTCTCTCCAGGCTCGGTGGCCGCCTTAGCCGCGCTCCGATACCAATGGATCGTCGCCTGGAGCCCTTCCGCCAGCCCTGTGCGGGCCTGAAAGCCAAAGGAATTCCGCGCCCGCGAGGTATCCAGGCAGCGCCGCGGCTGGCCATTTGGCTTGGAGGTATCCCAGATGATTTTTCCCTGATAGCCGCACTCGCGCGCCACCATCTCCGAGAGCTCCCGGATTGAAATCTCGCAACCGCTGCCCAGGTTTACCGGCTCAGGCCGATCGTAGCGCTCCGCCGCCAGCAGCAACCCTTCCGCGGCGTCCCGCACAAACAAAAACTCGCGCGTGGGTGAGCCGTCGCCCCAGCAAGCCACCTCTTCGGCGCCGGCCTGCTTCGCTTCCAGAAACTTCCTGATCAAAGCCGGAATCACATGGGATGATTCCAAATCGAAATTATCGCGCGGCCCGTAGAGGTTGACGGGAAGCAGATAAATCGCATTCATTCCGTATTGCTGGCGGTAGGCCTGGCACTGCACAAGCAGCGCCTTTTTGGCGATTCCGTACGGGGCATTGGTCTCCTCCGGGTACCCGTTCCACAGGTCATCTTCGCGGAACGGGAGAGGCGTGAATTTAGGGTAGGAGCATACCGTCCCCACCACGATCGTTTTTTCGACATTGTATCTCCGCGCGTACTCGAGGAGCTGAATGCCCATCACCGCGTTTTCATAAAAGAAACGGCCCGGATTCGCGCGATTCGCGCCAATGCCGCCGACGACCGCTGCCAGGTGAAACACCACTTGCGGGCGTGCTGTTTCGAACATTCGCTCGATGCCCTGTACGGTAGTCAGGTCATACTCGCGGCGTCTGGGAATAAAGATTTGACGGCACCCTCTTTCCTGCAAAGCTTCGGCTAGGAAAGAGCCGAGAAATCCGCCGCCTCCGGTCAGACAAATTCGTTTCCCGGCAAGATCCATGAGAAATTTCGGGCTTTTACTGAATCATACACCGGCCGCCAGGGCCTTGCCGCGGCATCTCGATTTCGAGAGGTATCACGCCGGGCGCTCACGGTGCGAGCGATGCGGGCGCCAGCACGCCGGCTTTACGCGCGGCCAGCGCGGCGATATCAGCGTCCACCATTAATCGGACCAAGTCTTCGAAGCTGACGCTGTGGCGCCATCCGAGCTTGCGCCGGGCCTTGCCGGGGTCAGCCAACAGGTCGTCGACCTCGGCCGGGCGCCGGTAGCGGGGATCGATCTCGACGTACCGCCGCCAATCGAGGCCGGCGCAGTCAAAAGCCAGTTCAACGAATTCCCGCACGGAGTGAGAGACGCCCGTCCCGATGACGTAGTCGTCCGGCTCCTCCTGCTGCAACATGAGCCACATGGCCTGGACGTATTCGGGCGCGTAGCCCCAATCTCGCCGGGCGTCCAGATTGCCCAGATACAGTTTCTCTTGCAATCCAAACTTGATATGAGCAACGGCGCGGCTGATTTTCCGGCTCACAAAAGTCTCGCCCCGCCGCGGCGATTCATGATTGAAGAGAATGCCGTTGCAGGCGAACAGGCCGTAGCTTTCCCGGTAGTTAACGGTAATGTAGTGCGAAAAAGCTTTGGCGCAGCCATAGGGGCTGCGCGGATGCAGCGGGGTGCTTTCGTTCTGCGGAGGCGGGCTCGAGCCGAAAATCTCGCTGGAAGAAGCCTGGTAGAAACGGGTCTTCAGACCTGTCTGCCGAATCGCCTCGAGCAGCCGAACGGTCCCGCAGCCGGTGATATCGGCCGTATACTCCGGAATATCGAAACTCACGCGCACATGGCTCTGCGCGCCCAGGTTGTAAATCTCGTCGGGCCGCAGGTCGTGGAGCAGACGCGAGAGGCTGCTGGAATCGCCCAAATCGGCGAAGTGCAGGAAAAACCTGGTCTCCGGTTCATGAAAGTCGCGATAGATGCCCTCCACGCGCTCTGTGTTGAAGCTGCTCGACCGGCGCTTGATCCCGTGCACGACATAGCCCTTGTGGAGCAAAAACTCCGCGAGGTAAGAACCATCCTGCCCGGTAACGCCGGTAATGAGAGCGGTCTTCATGAGCCCTGCTTTCCAGCGAAATCAGCAGCGCGGCCGTTGCGTGTTCCCACTGCTTTGCCGCTGAAAGCCTGTCTATTATAGGCTGAGTGATGCGTCGGCAGCCAGCGAGAGATCTTCAAACTCGCCTTTCAAGAACTTGGGATAGGCGGCGGCGGCGATCATAGCGGCGTTGTCTGTGGAAAGTTTGGGGCTCGGGAAATAGACCGGATACGGACCGGCGAGCGTTGAGAAGCGCTCCCGCAGCCTGCGGTTGCAGGCGACTCCGCCGGAGACAATCAACGAGCGCACATCTCGCTGTTCGGCGGCGCGGAGCGCGTGGCGCAGCAACTCTTCTGTCACCGTTTGCTGAAAAGAGGCGATCAAGTCCAGCGTCGACTTTGGCGTAATCTCCAGCCACTGCTCGACGCTCGGCCGCGGATTCTCGCGCAGCAGCGCCCGGCGGCGCTGGATTTCCTCTGCCATCCCGGCGGCCTGCACATGGCGCAGCACGGCCGTCTTGAGTCCGCTGAAACTGAAATCCAGATCGTTGCCCTTCATTTTCGCGCGGGTGAAGTGGATTGCCTCGGGATCGCCGTATGGCGCCAAACGGTCGATTACAGGTCCGCCGGGATAGCCCAGGCCCAGCAGCTTGGCGACTTTGTCGAAAGCCTCCCCGGCCGCGTCGTCGCGCGTGCGGCCGATAAGGCGGTAGTCATATTCCGAGCCGTCCCGCCTGACATAGTACATATGGGTGTGACCGCCGCTCACCACCAGAGCGAGCGCCGGAAACTCGATTTCTTGCTGCTTTTCCCTAAGTTCCAGAAGGACGGCGTGAATGTGGCCCTCTATGTGATTCACGCCTATCAGCGGGATGTCGAAGGAGAGGCTCAGCGCCTTTCCGTACACCAGCCCCACGAGAAGAGACCCAACCAGGCCCGGACCACGCGTCACGGCGATCGCGCCTAAATCGCGGTACGAGAGGCCGGCATCCTCAACGGCCTGGCGAACCACCGGCACAATCGCCCGGAGATGTTCTCGGGACGCCAATTCGGGCACAACGCCGCCGTACCGCCGGTGCGTGTCGAATTGCGAAGCAATGATGTTGGAAAGCAGGCGCTCGCCGGACTCAACTACCGCCGCGGCAGTTTCATCGCACGAGCTTTCGATGCCAAGAAGGAACATCCGTGCCGCACCGCCAGGCTCTCAGCGTTCAGCTTTTCTGGCTCCCTGCCGGCTGCTGACGGCTTTTTTTCTCCAGAAAGCAAGCCCCCGGAAAGCCGTCAACTTTCCAGGGGCTCACAAGGTAGCCCAGGATTCTTTATCCTGAGGCTTTCGTGTTTTATACCGAACTGCCACCTGTGAAATGGCCGTTCAGCAGGAACTGGCCCCGACCACTGACATCGGGGAACCGAACGTTAGAGCAACCGACTCAGGAGTCGGCCACCTCACAGGGTCTATGACTACACATATTGTCTGGACCACCTCCTTCCTCAGTGATAACTTCATCCTAAGAGCGGCCCCCGGCAAAGTCAAGAAAAACGTATGTGGGAGCATCTTTCGGCAGCGCCCGCGGCCCGCTTGCCGCGCCTTTCAGCTCAGGCATATCTCCCAGTCTGCGGGGGCGCCTATCGCGCGTTTCTCCGGTCGCGCCGGCCTGAACCTGGTCCCGCCAGGGCAACACCCAGCCTTAAGAACGCAGCATCCTGCCGGCCGAAAAGGGGCATGTCGAGGCAATGCTACACTGATCTGCGTGGTTCCGGCCATTCTCACACGAGGCCTGCGAAAGCTGTATGGGAACAAAGCCGCCGTGGACGGTCTCGATCTGGAGGTCCCGCAAGGCTCCTTTTTTGGTTTTCTGGGGCCGAATGGCGCGGGCAAGACCACCACGATTCATATCCTCATCGGTTTGATTCCGCCCACCTCGGGCGAGGTCCAGGTCCTCGGCCTGCCGCTCGCCTCCCACTTGCAGGAGATTAAGCGGCGCATCGGTGTGGTTCCCGACGAAAACGTGCTGTTTGACCGCTTGACGGGATTTGAGTTTCTCCAATTTGCCGGCCGCATGTACGGCCTGGAACGGAATGTGGCCCGCGCGCGCGCTCGCGAGCTGCTGGAACTTTTCGAGCTCGATCAGGAACCTCGCAAGCTGATTGCCGAGTACTCCAAGGGGATGAAGAAGCGCATCGCCTTGGCCGGGGCCCTGATTCACCGGCCGCAGTTGTTTTTGCTCGACGAGCCTTTCGAGGGCGTTGACCCAATGGGGGCGCGGCTGATGAAGGAAATTCTACTCGGCCAGGTCCGGCAAGGGGCCACGATCTTCCTCACCTCGCACGTTCTGGAGGTGGTTGAGCGGCTCTGCGATCGCGTGGCCATTATCAATGAAGGCAGAATTGTAATCGAAGGGTCCATGCGCGAGCTGCGGTCGGCGGAAGACACACTGGAGGACACATTTGTGCGCGTCGTGGGCGGCGAACGCGCAGCCCAGAGCCTCGATTGGCTGTGACCCCGCCGTGAGATTGTCCGCGCTGGTCCACTGGCCGTTTCGCGTCCTCATGGCGCGCTCTCCGGCAGGGCAGTCAGGCTGGAAATTACCAATGATGGCGGCGGAAGCAACCCGGCAAATCCAGGCGGTGCTTCACATCCAATGGTTGTCTTTCAGGAACGGCCTGCGCCGCCGTTCCGAGCGCATCGGGCTGCTCTTTTCGATTTTTGTCACTACGATCTGGTATGCGATTTGGCTAGCAGCCGCCGCTGGGCTGTGCCTGTTTTCGCTTTGGGCATCCACCGGGCGGCTCTCGCGGACCCTGCCTGCCCTGCTCCTGCTGTTGCTGGTTTACTGGCAAGCCAGTCCTCTACTCACGGCCTCGATGGGCGTATCCATCGATCTGCGCAAAATGGCGCTGTATCCGCTCGATGTGAAAACGCTTTTCCTTATGGAGTGCCTGCTGCGCTTGATGACATCGGCCGAAATGATCCTGGTGCTATCGGGGCTCACGGTTGGGATGGCGATGCGAGCGCCCCAGCAAATTCCGATATTTCTTCCTGCGGCGGCGCTGTTCGTCTTATTTAGCGTGCTCCTCTCCGCCGGCCTCAGAAACCTGTTGGAACGGCTCTTGCAGCGGCGGGGGTTCCGCGAAATGTTTCTCTTCCTGATCGTGATGGCCAGCGCGACTCCGCAATTCATCCTGTGGACCGGCTCTGGGGAGAAAGTTGGACGCCGCGTTTACCGGATTTTCCATTCCCTGCCCCAATTCATGCTTCCATCGACTTTCTTGGCGGAGGCGTATTTAGGGCGCAGCACGTTTTCGAACTGGATTCTCATGATCGGCTGGTGCACGGCGGCGGCCAGCTTTGGTTTTTGGCAGTTCCGTCGAAGCTTTTACCCCGATTTTGGCTCTGGCGGGGCGAACCATGCGCCGCCTTTCTCGCGCTCCGACGACCGGGAAAGGCCGCTGAACCGTTGGCCTGGCTTGGTTGCCCGCCTTCTGCCGGACCCCTGGGCCGCTCTGGTGGAAAAAGAGGTTTGCTATCTTTCCCGCAGCCCCCGCTTCCGGTTTCTTTTTCTGATGGGATGTTCTTTCGGAGTAGTAGCTTGGCTGCCTTTCGGGATGAGCCGCGGCCCACTCGCAACCGGTGTTTTGCAGGCAAGCTTTCTCACTGTCCTCAGCCTTTATGCTCTGCTGCTGCTCGGGCAGGTTACGTTTTTCAACTCCTTCGGTTTCGACCGCGCCGCGACCCGCTATTTCTTCTGGAGCCCGGTTTCGCCGGCGGCCGTGCTGGCAGCGAAAAACCTGGCGGCAGTGGCTTTTTTGGTGCTCGAGATTTTTGCTCTCTCCTCCATATGCCTTTTGCTTCGGATGCTTAACGGCTTTTGGCAGTTTGCCGAAGCTCTGGCAGTGACATTGATCTCCAGCTTCTACCTTCTTTCAGTGGGGAATCTAACCTCGATCCTGTTCCCAGCGGCGCTCAGCCCGGAGCGGGTCTCCCGAGCTGGCTCCGGCCGCGGCGTTCAGGGCTTGATCGTGTTTTTGTACCCGCTACTGATTTTTCCCGTTCTCGCAGCCTACTTCGCGCGATACTACTGGCACAGCAGAAACGGCTTCCTCCTGCTTCTCGCTGCGGCAGCCGCCGGTGGTCTCGCCCTCTACCTGGCGACTCTGCCCCTGGCCGCCCGGTTAGCGTTTCTCCGGCGGGAAAAGCTGCTCCAGGACCTGAGCCGCGGCGAAGGGCCGCTGGTCAGTGAGTAAAGCGGGGCGTCGTATCCCAGCGAAAGCGTTCAATAATCTCTTCCACCGGCCCTGACGCGGCGATTTGGCCGTTCTGAAAAAAAATGGCGCGCGTGGCAAGTTCGCGGGCCAGATCGACATCATGACTGATGATAAGTTTAGCTTGCGGCAGCCGCCCCAGAATGTCCACCAACGCGGCGCGCCCCGGCGGATCGAGAAACGTCACCGGCTCATCCAGGAACAAGATTTCCGGTTGCATGGCCAGCACGCCCGCCAGCGCGGCGCGGCGTTTCTCGCCGGCGCTCAAATGGTATGGCGCTTTGCCGGCCGCAGCTTCCATGTCTACGAGCCGCAGGCATTCCCGCACCCGGCGGTCTACTTCGGCCGCTTCCAGCCCCAGGTTCAGAGGCCCGAACGCGACATCGTCATAAACAGTAGGCATGAAGAGCTGATCGTCGGAATCCTGAAATAAAATGCCGGCCTTCTGGCGTATGGCGGGGAAGTTCTTGCGCTCCGCGGGCAGCCCGCAAATTTCGATCCGGCCCTCGCTTTCCAGAAGCCCTGACAGGCATAGCAAGAACGTGGTTTTGCCCGAGCCGTTCGGCCCGAATACGGCGACTGTTTCCCCGGGATAAAGGACAAAGTCAACACCTCGCAGCGCCTGTGTGCCGTCATCGTATCGATGGCTGAGATTTTCCACCCGGATCAGCGGTTCCATAAGAGAACCTGGAGCGCGGCGATCACGGCGCCCGTAACTGACAAGAACACTAGGTCAGCCGCTCGCAAGGAGGGTGGCCGTGCGGCTGCGAACTGCCCCTGGAACCCTCTCGCCAGCATCGCGTGATGGATTCTTTCGGCGCGGCAATAGCTGCGGGCGAAGAGCACTGCCAGCGCGCCGGCTGCCGACGCCCCCAGGCTCCGGCCCCCTCGCCCGCCCTGGCCTGCACGGCAGCGCCGCGCCTGCTTCATATGCTGCGCCTGTTCTGACAGGACAAACAGGTAGCGATATACGAACTGCGCGACCATCAGGAAGAACCGAGGCGCCCCCAGCGACTCCAAGCCGCGGAGCAGGACGTGCAGCGGCGTGGACGCCAGCAGCACCAGCACGGCCAGTGCGGAAAGATAGCTTTTCCCGAGCACGGCCGCGGCGCGAACGGCCGTTCCTCCGAACACATTCAAAGCGGCGACGGTGGCCGCGAAAGGCAGCACCAGGGCCGCCCGCAGCAGCAGCGCCGCCAGGGGCAGCCGTGCCAGCCATGCTAAGGTGAAGATCAGCGAGAAGTACGAGGCGAAAAGCCAAAGATAGGCGTGTTCGGTAAGCACTAGAGACAGCAGGACGGCGAGGACCGCGAGAATCTTCACTCGGGCGTCCAACCGGTGAATGGGGCTTCCGATGCGGCTCCAACTATCGAGTGTTACGTGGTGCATTTCGTCTCTTGCGTTTCAGAGTCCGGCCAAAAAGCACGCCGAACCCGTAGAGCAATGCCGCCCCCAGCAGCCCGGCCGATGCCTGCGCCGGCCATCGGGAGTGGAAAAACCGCGCCTCGTAGTTCGCGAAAGGAGATGCCAGACCGGCATTTCTGGTGCGCGAGGCGAATCCCAGGGTGGCGGCCACCCGCTCAAGACCATCGGGGAAAGTGGAGGAGATAAGGACCCCGGCCGCCACCAGGCCTAGGGTGGCAAAGCCGAAGGCCAGGACCAGCCGCCTCATCGTTCAACTCTCCATCTGCTCGCCGCGAAAAATAAACCTCGGGCTCAGCCGCGCAATCGCCTCCAGCACAGCCACCGTGATCACGCCCTCGATGAATCCGGTCACCGCGTGGATCCCCAGCATCGAGGCGAACAGCGGCCGGTTCGGGGCGACGTGCGAAAGGCTGAGTTCGACCGTGGCCAGCAGCGCGGCGCCGAATACAGAAAGCCAGCCGCCGAGAAAAACCGCGGCCCTCTGCCGCGCAGCGCCGCCGCCGATCAGCTTAACTGCCCAGTGGCCGAGCCACACCCCCGCCAAGGCCATGTTTAAGATGTTGGCGCCTAAAGCGGTGATTCCTCCGTCCTGAAATACGAGCGCTTGCACAACCAAAATCGCCGTCATCACCACAGTAGCCGCCCATGGCCCCAGTGTAAGCGCCAGCAGCGCTCCACCCACCAGATGCCCGGAAGTCCCTGCGCCCACCGGAAAGTTGATCATCTGGGCGGCGAAAACAAACGCACCCATGACCCCGAGCAACGGCACTCGGGTCTCATCAAAACGCGCCTGCGTGCGGCGGACGAAGTAGCCGATCACGGGCGCCGCGGCGGCATCCAGGCTTACCCAAACCGGCGTGGACAAAAACCCGTCTGGAATGTGCATGGGATCCCAAGCCTCCTACGGTAGCACGATTCAAAAATTCGTGACACCGCGAAAAGAATGCCCCGGCGGTCTGAAGGCGCCGGGCCGAGGGGAAGATCCGGCTCTTGGCCGTGAGTTGCGGGTACCGGCGGCTCCTGCGGGCGCTTCCCTGGGCTGGGCAAAAAAGCGCCCCAAGATTGCGGCCCTGGCGCGTTTTGTGGCCTGCGCCTCCGCCGGCCCTTGCTACGCTAAAATCGGGCCGTGGAGCCTATCGTCGAGCTGCGGGAAGTCGTAAAATCCTTCGGCGCTCGCGTTGCGGTCAATCACGTTTCCCTTGCCATTCCGCGCGGGCGGTTTTATTCCCTGCTGGGTCCTTCCGGCTGCGGCAAGACAACGACGCTGCGGCTGATCGCGGGCTTTGACCGGCCCGACTCGGGAGACGTGCTCATTCACGGCGTCCGGGTCAACGACCTCCCTCCCTACCGGCGGAAAGTGAGTACGGTTTTTCAAAGCTATGCCCTTTTCCCGCACCTCACGGTGGCGGGCAATGTTGCCTTCGGGCTGAAACAGGCCGGCCTGCCGAAAGATAAAATCCGCGCCCGCGTCCAGGAGGCGCTGGAGCTGGTTCAGCTCTCCAAATTCGCTCACAGCCTGCCGCGTTTCCTCTCCGGCGGAGAGGCGCAGCGGGTTGCGCTGGCGCGGTCGATCGTCCTCGAGCCGGATGTGCTGTTGCTCGACGAGCCTCTCGCGGCGCTGGATCAACGGCTGCGGCGCGAGATGCGCGTGGAGCTCAAACGCTTACAGAGGGCCGTCGGCATTACGTTCCTTTTCGTCACGCATGACCAGGAGGAAGCTCTCACGCTCTCTGACGGCATCGCGGTGATGAACAGCGGAAAATTGGAACAGGTGGGGACGCCTGAGGAGATCTATCGCTCGCCACGCTCCCGCTTCGTCGCGAGCTTCGTCGGCAGCTCGAATCTGATCGAAGGGAGAGTCACCCGCGTCGAGCAGGGGCGCCTGATTCTCACCACGCCCGCCGGGCGCTGCTTCTCTGTTCCCTGCCCGCCGTCGCCGCCTCCGGTGGGCTCGCTCGCCGGACTCCTGGTGCGTTCGGAGGCCATTCAGATCGCCAACGGGTCTGCTCCTTCTCAAGCACAAAGGCTCACCGGAAAAGTAGTGCAATCGATGTTCCTCGGCCCTTATCGCCAGATCGTCGTGCAAGTGGACCCGGAAATCGAACTGACCGTGCTGTGTCCAGCAGCTACGCCCCTCCCGGCCGATGCGAGCCTCGAGTTGTGGTGGAATCCGGAAGACTGCCTGATCTTGCCGGGTTGATCGAATTTTCGCAGACGCGGGCGCGCTGCCAGCGCGCTACAGGCAACAAAGAAGCGGCGCGCAAAGCTGCCCCCGGTTGTGTTTGAGGGTTTACGGGCGATAGCCGGGGCCGCGCAGCACTTTGCCCGGCCGGGCCCCGGTCATCTTGCCCCCGTCGATCACCGGTGTGCCGTTCACCAGCACGTACTGCATGCCCTCGGATAACCGATTGGGATTTTCAAACGTCGCCAGATCCCGGATCTTGTCTGGGTCAAAAACCACGATATCGGCCCAGAGGCCGGACTTCAGGAGGCCGCGGTCGGCAAGCCGCATTTGCCCCGCCGGCAGCGCGCTGAACTTCCGAATCGCGTCCTCCAGCGTGAGCTTTTTCTCCTCGCGCACGTATTTACGCAGAATGCGGGGAAAGGTCCCGTAGGCGCGCGGGTGGGGATGTTTCTTGCCCAGTATGCCCTCGGGCGACGTGCCCTGGGAGTCATTGTCGATCGAGACCCACGGTTGCTGCAGCGCCAGCGTCACATCCGGCTCAGACATGCCGAATACTGCGACATAGGTATAAGCGTTGTCTTCGACCAGCAAGTCAAAGATCGTCTCAATGGGGTCTTTACCCCATTGCCCGGCGATCTCGGCGATTGTTTTTCCTTGAAGAGGGAGCAGCTTCGGGTTCTGTACGACGCAAACCTGGATTGCCTCGGGACCTGGAATGGCCTGCCACTCGTTATCCCAGGCATCGCTCGGCGTCTCCAGATCCTTACGGATGCGCGCCCGCGCGGCAGGGTCTTTCAGCCGCGCGATCAGCTTCGCGTCGCCCCCATCATGCGCCCAGGGAGGGATGAACGCCGAGAAAGAGTTGAACCACGCGGTATATGCGTACGTGTTGGCGCCGATCTCGACGCCGGACCGGCGGGCTTTCTCGATATGCTCGATGATCTCCGGCATCCGCCCCCAGTTCGATTTGCCGGCCGCCTTCAAGTGCCAGATCTGGACCGGAATTTTTGCTTCCCGCCCGATCCGGATGGCTTCGTCCAGGGCGGCAATGACGGCGTTGCCCTCGCTGCGCATGTGTGTGGCGTACACACCGCCGAATTTTGCCGCTTCCGCCGCCAGCGCAATCAGTTCTTCGGTGGTTGCATAAGGAGCGGGAGCGTATTGCAGCGAGGTAGAAAGACCGATTGCCCCCTGCTGCATGGCGTCGCGAACCAGCGACTTCATACGTTCCAGTTCCGCCGGAGACGGCGGCCGGTCATCCTCGCCGATGACCATGCGCCGCACCGTGGTAGCGCCGACATAACTGGCCAGGTTGATCCCGATGCCTTGCCTTTCCAGCCGCGCAAAATACTGCTGGAAATTCCGCCAGTCCGGGACGATTTTCAGGTGCTCGAAGCTGAGGCGGTCAGCGCGCACGATGGCGTCATTGAGGGGGGCGACTGAGTTCCCCTCCCCGGTGATCTCCGTAGTAATGCCCTGGTAAATCTTCGATGGCAGCCGCGGGTCCACCAAAACAGTCAGCTCCGACTGCCCGAGCATATCGATAAAGCCCGGCGCGACCACCATGCGCTGGGCGTCAATGACGCGTTTAGCTTGCGCCTCCGCCAGATTTCCAATGGAGGCGATTCGGCCGTCGCGGATGCCAACGTCGGCGGCATACCAGGGTGAGCCGGAGCCGTCGATGACATGGCCGTTGCGGATAATGATATCGTACGTCTGGGCTTTGGACTCGGCCAGAAAGAAACCGAAGAAGCCGCACAGCAGCCAGAGAGAGCGCGCCAGCCGCGTCCAGCGGGAAGTATAGAGTGCGAGCGGGCCTGCTATTGTGCGCGATCCAAACTCGCCAGCATTCATCCCCCGTCCTCGATTTTTTCGGAGATCACTTTGGCCTGCATGAACAACAGGAGATAATCCCTGCCGCCTGCTTTGGAGTCCGTGCCGGACATGTTGAATCCACCGAACGGGTGCCCTCCCACCAGCGCGCCCGTGCACTTCCGGTTGAGATACAGGTTGCCGACATAAAAGCTCTCGGCGGCTTTCTTTAGCTTTTCGCGATCCCTCGTATAGACGGCGCCGGTCAGGCCATATTCGCTGTCATTGGCCATTTCGAGAGCCTGGTCGAAATCGCGGGCCCGCGTAACCGCCAGCACGGGGCCGAAGATCTCCTCGCGGAAGATACGGGCCCGCGGCTCGACATCGGCGATGAGCGTGGGCTCGAGGAAATAGCCGTGGCCGGGCGCCCGGCGGCCGCCGGTGAGCAGTTGGCCTTCCCGCCGGCCTGTCTCAATGTAATCGAGAATCGAGCGCAGCGCCCGCTCGTTGATGACCGGCCCCATATAATTCCGTGGGTCTTCGGGCGGCCCAACGGTAATCTGTCGAGTTCTTTCGACGAGCCGCTCCAGAAACTTGTCGTACACGGCATCGACGACAATCGCCCGCGAGCAGGCCGAGCACTTCTGTCCCTGATAGCCGAAGGCGGAAACGAGCACGCCGGCAACCGCTTTGTCGAGGTCGCAGTCGGCATCCACGACAATTGCATCCTTGCCGCCCATTTCGGCCACCACGCGCTTGATCCACCGCTGGCCGGGCTGGGTTTTTGCGGCGAGTTCATTGATGTGCAGCCCGACCTGTTTCGAGCCGGTAAAAGCGACGAAACGCGTGAGCGGGTGCTCGACCAGCGCGTCGCCGATGCTCGAACCGCTCCCGGTAACCAGCGAAATTGCTTCCGGGGGGCAACCCGCTTCCAGCAGAGCTTCCACCAGATGCGCTGCAATGGTGGGGGAATCGCTCGAAGGTTTCAGCACCACCGTGTTGCCGCTCACCAGGGCCGCCGTTGTCATCCCCGTGGCGATGGCCAGCGGGAAATTCCAAGGTGGAATCACCACGCCCGCCCCGAGCGGCAGGTACCGAAGCTCATTGCGTTCTCCGGGGACGGGCGTGAGCGGCTGCGGCCCGCTCAGGCGCAGGGCCTCCCGCGCATAAAACTCGCAGAAATCGATCGCCTCGGCGACATCGGCGTCGGCTTCCGCCCACGGCTTACCGACTTCATAAATCATCCAGGCGGAAAATTCATGGCGGCGGCGCCGAAAGATGCGCGCCGTTTCCAGCAGCACGCGGGCGCGCTGCTCAACGGGCTGGGCGCTCCAGCAACGAAAATAGTCGTTCGCCGCCGCAATGCTGCGCCGCGCCAGCTCGACGTCGGCCGCCGCGTGCACACCCACGATCTGCTCGGGGTGGGCCGGGTTGATAGAGCGAATCTTGTTTTCTGTCGAGACCCGCTGTCCGCCGATGAGCAACGGGTATTCGCGGCCCAACTGCGCCCGCACCTTCTCCAGCGCCGTTTCCATCGCAGCGCGGTTTTCTGTCGCCGAAAAGTCGGTCAGCGGTTCGTTCTGGAATTCCGAGAGCTGCATACTCCCTGCCCGGCGCCGCGGACGAGCAGGCAGCCGGCGCATATTGCGCATTCCAGGCGCGGCGCCCACTTCGAGAACCATTCCCGTTGCCCGGCTGGCCTGCCCGGAGTGTTTACAGTCTGACTGCCTTGCGGCCGCGCTCAAAAAGCTCGGCGGCGTCATCGGCGAGGTCCTTGCCCTTTTCGAAAATCTCCCGGCCCCGATCGTAGATTTCGCGCCCGGCGTCCACCAGGCGGTCTTTCCCTTCTGCTGTTTTCTCCCCCAGCAATTGCCGAAGCTCGCGGCCTGTCTTGGGAGCGAACAACAGACCCACGGCCGCGCCGATCGCCACTCCAGCCAAAAACCACATCACCTTTTCGCCGCCGTCTCCACGCGCCATGTGTTTTCTCCTATATGGATTGTAAACCTTTGCCCCCGCGCGCAG
>DASREK010000010.1:0-5197 GCA_035652135.1 Bryobacterales bacterium
GAGCCAGGCTCAATTTCAGGCTAAACTTAAGGGCGGCGGAGGTTTTGAACTTTCGATCGGCATGACCCAGGACCAGGTCCGCGCCCTCTGGGGTCCCCCCGCCCGTTGGCGCTCCTCGAATGACTACCTGCAGTGGACCTACATCAACAAGGGCCGCGATGAGGCCGGCCGCCTCTGCAATGTCGTCGTTGTTTTTTCGAACGGCCAGGTCGTCACGTGGAATAACGATTAAGCGCGGCGGGTGCCAGTCCGCGCGGAAAGATCAGGGAACCGTCGGCTGATCCGGATGATTTCACAGCCCGTTCCATCGAACAGCTTGGCCGGCGAGGAATATTCTCACGCGGTTCGGACCGGCTGCGGCTGCGTTTCCAAAAATAATTCAAAAGCCGCGTAGCCTGACAGCCACGCGGCCTTTGATTAACCCTAAACACTATGCTAACCGAAAATTGGCTGTTAAAACGCCTCGGACGGGAGCGGTGCCGCCCGGGGTGAAGGCAGCGGGAAGACGATATCCTCGCCATCCGGATGATTCTCCCGCGTCTGCACCTTGAAATCCGGCCCGGTCTTGAAGCTTACGCCGTGCATTTTCTCCACTTTCTCCAGCCGTGCGCGCACCGCCTCAGGCATCGCCTGCCGCTGCTCCGGCGTATCCACCGGTCCGGAAAATAGCTCCTTCCCCTGGGCGTCCTTGGCCACGAGCGTCTTCTTGCCGTCCTTGACCGTGAGAGTGAGGGTGCCGTCGTCATCCGAATAAGCGAAGTTGCTGTTGGCCGCATCGACCTGGACCGTTCTCAGCCTGCTCCGCTCGGTGCCGGGAACACGGTTGACCAGGAAATTTTCTCCGTCGCTTTTGCGGCGCATTTGCTCGACCAGTCCGAGCATACGGTCGGGATCGGGTCCCGGCATTCCGGGGGCGATGCCCAGCATCAGCGCGCGCGATCCGCGGCTCGACTGCAGATCGGACAGCTTGGGCGCCTGATGTTCTGCCAGCTTGATCGAGACCGTGGCCTGCTTGCCGCCGCGCACGTAGGTCAGCACCACGTCGTCGCCGGCTTTGTGCTGGCGCACCAACACCGCGAACTGCCATGGATCGATCAGCCATTGGTCGTCGAGCTTGAGCAGAATATCATTCGGCTTGATCGATGCTGCCGCCGGGCTGTCCGGCACCACCTGTTCCACCACCAGGCCCGTGCCCTCCGGCAGCGCCAGCTGCGCCGTAAGCGCGGGCGTGACCGGCGATGTTTCCACGCCGATAAAGGCGACATTTTCCAATGACCCGCGGGCAACTAGTGAGATCGGGCCGTCTATCCTGGCGGCTTGTTCCTTCAGCAACTCCGATTGCCGTCTGAGGTTCTCGTTTTGCTGTCTGAGGGCCTCGTTCTCGTTGACGGCCCTTTCTTTCGCAGTGTCGGCCTGTGCGGCGCCAGCTTCGTCCGTGTCGGCGACGAACATGGCGGAGAATTGGCCCGTATTGGCATAATAAACATTGGCCCCGCCGGCCGCGCGAGCGAGCGGAAGACTCGCCGCAAAAACGGCCGCGGAAAAGAAACAAGAGAGGGTGAATTTCATGGTTGGGAATGTTGTTGGAAAAAATTCATTGGAAGTTAACCGGCAGGACGTTCACCTCCTCGCGCGGCACGCTCCAGCGCAACGAAGCGTGAGTCGCCGGATCTTCCCAGGTAATGGTGTCGACAAAGGATTGGCGCGTACGCCGGGCCTGGGTGCCGTCCGCCAGCGTCACGAAGCCTTCGTCCTGCGTATCGACAAGCACGTCGTCGGCCGCCACCGGCTTTAACGCCGGCGCGGTCTCGGTCATCGAGGCCGTCGCCGGCGGTTGCCTGTTTGCGGCCGGTTCCGGCCGAAAATGGAGCACGAGAAGCAGGCACGCCGCGGCCGCTGCCGGCAGACCGAGCCAGAAAAGCCCGCCCATCCGCCGCGGCGCGAGCCGGCGCTCAAGCGCGCCCATCAGTTCGCGCGAGGGAACGGCGGGGCGCAGGGCCTTCAATTCCGCTTCAAACTTTTGCAGGTCGTCATCCATGGCAGAAGTCCGGCGTCAGTTCCTTGCGCAGCGCCGCCAGGGCATAGCGGTAGCGCGACGCCGCGGTGTTGGGCGAAATTTCCAGCTGCCCGCCGATTTCCTCAAAGGTGAGATTGCTCCAAATCTTGAGCGCGAGGACCTCGCGCTGCTCGGCCGGCAGGCGCCGCAGCGCCGCCTCGACCGCCATGCGCCGCTCGTCGCCCACCGCCAAAGGCTCAAACAATGGAGCAGACTCGCCCGCCTCGGTCTCTTGCTCGCGCGCGGCACGCCGCTGTTCCCGCCGGGCCCGGTCGAATGCGGCGCGGCGGATGGACGTGAGCAGAAGCGGCAGTGGCTCGCCGCCCAACCCGCGCTGCCGCCGCCAGAAACGGATAAATGCATCCTGGACCACGTCCTCGGCGTCGGCCAGGGACCGCGTCCATTGCCGGGCGCAGAGCAGCAGTCTCGGGCCATAACGCTGAAACCAGTTCTTCCAGGAGTCATCATTGGGAGCGTCGTCCATGCGGGCGAGCGGAGTTGTTTTCCCTCTAAGCGTCATCGGACCCGAAATTTGTCTAAACGATGATGACCTGACGTCAAAATCGGCGTTCCAATGGAACATCCCAGGCGTTCCCCATCAGTGAAATAAGCGCCCACTCGCGCTGGCGGACGGACTCTTTCTATTCGCGGCACGGAGGTCGGCCGCCGGCGCAACGCCGTTTGAGTTCCGGCCCCCCTCTTTGCCACCATATCAGTCGAACGTCTTCATCTTCGACCACGCCGTCCGAAAATCGAACTTCGGACCGCGGCAGACATAGATGTCATACCATTCGTCGCGGCGGGACCAGGGGTGTTCGACATGACCGGCTTTTTCTACCGACGCAAAAAATTTCCGATCGCCGGTACCATCGGTGTGCAGCACGATCACAATGTCGCCGGGATGATCGCCCGGCCCCCACAACCAGTAGCTGTTGTTTTTGCTGACGGCGTGCGGCAGCCCGTACTTCGGCCCAAAAAAATCGACCGCCGAGGCCGCGCCCCAACTGTTGGAAAAAATCAGCGTCCGCCCCTGCTCTTCCGGCGGCAGCGTGTGGTAGATCCGCGCCACTTCACGGACCATCTCCTCCCAGCCGAACTCGTCGGCGAAATATTGCGGCAGCAGTCCGGTCTTTTGATGCTCGAACTCCGGCGGTTTTATTCCCAGCCGCTGCTCGTACCGCACCAACGCCTCCGGCGGAAGAATGGGGACGGCGAGCGGCAATAAAACCAATCCCACGGCGGCAAGAATCGCCGGATACACCACGCGCAGCCAGCGCCGCCTCTCACCTTCGGTAAACTGCTCGAGCGCCACCGCGCCGCCGGCGAAAACGATCGGATAGACCGGCGAAACGTAATAATTTTTCCCTTTGAGCGCGATAAACAACCCGAGCACGACGAGGAATGTCCAGCCCAACACGGCGTATTGCGCCCGCCGGCGGCCGGCCAGAAGCCAGATTGCTCCGATGATCCAAAGTGGCGCCGACAGCGGCCCCATCACGACCATTTGATCGAGGATGAACGCCACCGGCCCGCGCACGATGTCACGGTGGTTGCGCGCGACATTGTGGCGGAATTCAAGGAACGGAAAGCCGTGCCGCCACTGCCAGAGAAAATTCGGCAGCGCAATCGCGCCACAAATTGCCAGCCCGGCCCAAAGCCGCCAATCGGCCATCTGCCGGCGCTGCGGACTGAGCGCCAGGCCGACGAGCACACCGACGACCAGAAACGCGATCGAATACTTCGTCTCGAACCCGATTCCTGCCAGCACGCCAAAGCCGAACCAGTGGTTTGTGCCGCCCGGCCGGGTGGCGCGGATCACGCAGTACAGGCAGCCCATCCAGATCAACGGCTCAAATGCGTTCATCATCAGCAGATGGTCCAGGATCAGGTAATAGGGCGCGAAACACACCGCCAACGCCGCCATGACCTGGGCAAACCCGCCCCCGCCCAGTTCCCGGACGAGCCGGCCGGTCAGCAGCACGAGCACGGCTCCCGCCAGCGCGGGCAACAGGCGCAACCCCTGCAGGGAATCGCCGAACAGATGGTGCGCGATCCAGGTGATCACAATTCCGCCCGGCGGGTGGTCGACGTAACCCCAGTCGAGATGCCGGGCGCAGGCGAGCCCATACATTTCATCGCGGAAAATGCCATATCGTCCCGCCGTCAGCAGGTGCAGCAGCAGGAGCATGCCCGCCAGGGCCCAGACAAGTCGCGACGCAGGCATGACTGACCGTTCAGCCAAGGGGTCCGATTCGGGTCGAAGCATGGGCGGAGTATTGGGGCGCCAGACCGTCCGCGCCAACCCGGTTTTTCCGATGGCAACCCTGCCAAGCTGGCCGGAATTCGGCCTCAGCCCGGCATCTGGCTGAAGCACAAAAGTCCCGCGAAAACTGAAAACCACCGGTCGTGAGCCTGCTCACCCGGCGACCCCCGAAAAAGAATATCCGGTCGTCGCCTGAATTTCGTAACAGGGCGGAACAATTCCCGTCTCCGCGCAACCAAGCTGCCCCGCGGGATCACGGCATCGTTTGGTGGTCATGAAAAACATGAAGCAATCGGTTCGTGGAATGCTTCGGAGCGTTGGCTTCGATGTCCGCCGCTGCGCCCCGAGCGACCGGGGCATCGATCCGTTTTACGACATGCAGCACTTCCTCAGGGGCGTGCCGTCGCCGCTTATCCTCGATGTAGGCGCGAATGTCGGACAATCCGTGGACCGGTTTAAGCACGTGTTTCCCGACTCATTCATCCACTCCTTCGAGCCGAGCCCGGCGACCTACACGATTTTGGAACAGCATTGCAACCGGATCGGGGGAGTAAAGACATGGAATTACGGCGTCGGCTCGAGCGCCGGCGCGCTGCCGCTCCTGGAAAATAGCGAGTCGGACCTGAGCTCATTTCTGGCTCCGGGGTCTTACTGCTGGGGCGAGGTGACAAGGACGACAAATGTCGAGGTGGTGACCCTGGACGCTTTCGCCCAGGCGCAGAGCCTCGGATTCATTCACGTCCTGAAATCGGACACGCAGGGTTTCGATTTCGAAGTTCTGAAGGGCGCGGAAAGGCTGATGAATGAGGATCAAATCGGCCTGATCTACTTTGAGCTGATTGTATCCGACCAGTACGAGAGGCTGCCGCCCTTCACCG
>DASREK010000011.1:0-17752 GCA_035652135.1 Bryobacterales bacterium
TGACCGGAGCATATGCGAACACCCGGCCGCTCTGGCGCCATACGTCCAAATCGCCCTCGGAAGCAACGCTCTGGATGGCCCAGACCACCGCCAGCGGCATGGCGCCCTGGTATCACTGGCTGGGCGGAGCGCCCGAGGACCTGCGCTGGCGCGAAACCGGCCGCAGATTTTATCAGTGGCACGCCCGGCACGAAAAGCACTTCGTCAACCGGCGCTCCATCGCCAACCTGGGCGTAGTTTTCTCCGAACGGACCAATGCTTTCTATCACCCGCCGGGAGGTGACGATCCGACGGAGTTTCTCCAGGGCCTGTATTACGCGCTGCTGGAAGGCCGTTTCTTTTTCGACTTCGTTCATGAAGACGATCTCGTTCCCGAAACTCTCAAGAAATATAAGGCGCTGCTGCTTGCGAACGTCGCAGTGCTGAGCGATGAACAGTGCCGGCAATTGCGCGATTACGTCCAAAGCGGCGGCTCGCTGTTGGCCACCTTTGAGACGGGGCGGTATGACGATCGGGGGCAAGCGCGCAGCGGACTAGGCGTCGAGGAGATCTTTGAGATGCGGCCGAAGGGCCGCGTGCAAGGGCCAAACGGCAATGCATTTTACGCCCGTATCGAGCAGTCGCACGAAATCTTGAACGGCTTCGAAAACACGAAGCTGCTGCCGGGCGCAGAATACCGGCAGCCTGTGGAGGCGGCCGGCGGGGCAGTGCTGACCGTCGTGCCGCCTTTCCCGGCATTCCCACCCGAGATGGTGTACGCCAATACGCCTCACACCGATGAGCCGGCCATCGTGATTCGAGAAAAGGCAGCGAGCCGGCTGATCTACTTGTCGGGGGATGCGGACCGGAGTTGCTGGCGGTCGGGCAATCCGGACCTGAGCCTGCTCCTGGGCAATTGCGTGCGCTGGCTGCTTCGGGGCTCTCCGGTGGAAGTTGCCGGAGAAGGAATGGCCGAGCTGTTTGCGTGGGAGACCGAGCCGGGGCTTGCGGTACACGTCATCAATTACAACAATCCGAATATGATGCGCGGCTGGATGCGGCGGAACTATCCGCTCGGCCCGCAGCGGGTGCGGATGGAGTTGCCCGCCGGCTTCCATGTCTCTCGCGTTCAGGCTCTGCGGGCGGAAATCAACCTGCCTTACCGCCAGAGCGGCCGCCGGCTCGAGTTCACGATCCCCAAGGTCGAAGACTACGAGGTGGCGGCGCTTTCAGCGTGACGACAGCGCTCTTTTTGTAGAAACACGCCTCGCTATTCCGACTTCTGAGAATCTTAGGGCCTCGCTAGCCGCTGTCCGCCGCTCTCCTCGAAGCCGGCCAATCCGAACGGGGCCGCAAGCGCAAAGCCCGGCGCAAGCGGAAATCCGGATCGCCCGTTGCAATCCGCCCAGAGCCGGAACATGCCGCAACGGCTGGCATCCGTGATTATCCCTGACCGAACATTGGCCGCCGGCGCCCCCATTCACAGTGTTCGGCCGGCGAAAGCCTTGCAAGAACGCGCGAGCATTCGAAACCGCGGCTTAGCCACTTGTCAGAAAGCGCTCGCCATCGCCATGGCGGCCCGTGCGGGGCATCTGCAAGGTACTGGTACGACCCTCTTTTGTCAATTATTTGTCTCTGGCGTGTAAAAAAGATGTTGACATAAGCGCCATGGCTTGGCAGAATGTTGCCAACTTTCTTGGCATCAAAGGAGGGTTTATGGGTTACCCCTTCTGGTGTCCCTGGCGCGTGTTGTCGCTGAGTCTGATTTTGGTTTGGGCCACGACCGCCCGGGCACAGACACAAGGACAAATTACAGGAGTAGTAACGGATCCGAGCGGCGCGCTGGTATCCGGCGCCACCGTCACCGTCGTCAATCCGCAAACCGGTTTCACCCGCCAGGTACGAACGAATACAGCGGGCAATTACAACTTCCCGGCTCTGCTGCCGGGCCTCTACGACGTAAAAGTCGAGATGCAGGGTTTCCAGACCGAAATCCGTTCGGGCGTCGAGTTGCAGGTTCAGCAAGTGGCGCGCATTGACTTTGCGCTGCGCGTGGGCGCCGTGGCGGAAACGGTTGAAGTCACCGGAGGGGCTCCCCTGCTCAATACCGAGAACGCCACGGTGGGGACTGTGATTGAGAACCAGCGCATCGTCGAGTTGCCGCTCAACGGCCGGAATTTTCTCCAGTTGGTCGCGTTGAGCCCCAACGTCAACGCCAGTTTCGCTTCGGCGGGCCAGTCCGGCTCCCGGCAAGGAGGTGACCGCGCCAACCAGCAGCTTTCGATCTCCGGAAACCGCCGGGAGTGGAACTATTTCACTCTGGACGGCGTCGACAACACGGATGTTAATTTCAATACTTATACGTTCCTGCCGTCTATCGATGCGTTGCAAGAGTTCAAGGTGCAGACCGGCATCTATTCAGCCGAGTTTGGCCGCGAAACCGGGCAAGTTAATGTCTCAACCAAAGGCGGCACCAACCAGTACCACGGAGCACTGTTCGAGTTCCTTCGCAACAGTTCCCTGGATGCCCGCCCGTTTGCCTTCACCAGCGCAGTACCCACCAAAGCCCCATTCCGCTGGAATCAATACGGCTTCACGCTGGGCGGCCCGGTGCAGATACCAAAGCTGTTTAACGGCAAGGACCGGCTTTTCTTCATGTCTAATTTCGAAGGCTTCCGCTTGCGGGAGCAGCGCCAGGGCATCTACAGCGTTCCCTCGGCAGCCATGCGCAACGGCGACTTCTCCGAAATTCTTCCTACGCCGATCAATGATCCGCTGACGAATCAGCCTTTCCCCAACAACAAGATACCCAGCGCCCGCCTGCATCCCATCGCGCTGAAGCTTCTTGAGTTTTATCCCCCGCCCAATGTGCCCGGGGCCGGATTGCAGCGCAACTATCTCGCTTTGCAGAACAACCGGACCGACAAGGATCAGTTCACGCAGCGCATCGATTTCGTCGAGAGCGCGAAGTCAAGCTGGTTTGGCCGCTACAGTTGGGGCGATGAACAAGCGATCGCCCCGGCTCTGAAACTGAACGGCACGAACCTGCAAACGCACGTGAATCAGTGGATGATCGACAATACGCGAGTCCTGCGGCCGAACATCGTCAATGAATTTCGGTTCGGTTACAGCCATTTCTTCAACAGCTTCGGCCGCGAGCTCGCTTTCCAGCGCGATGTAGTAAAAGAGTTAGGCCTTACCGCTGTGGGCTTGAACGACCCGCCCCCGGTGGCGTGGGGCATCCCCGCTATCAGCATCACCGGCTTCAGCGGATTCGGAGATGATTCTGAAGGCCCCTACGTCAACTACAACCACACGTTCCAGTGGACGGACAGCCTTTCCTGGATCCGCGGAGCCCACTCTTTCAAGTTCGGTGCGGATATCCGGCGGGACCGCTACAACCAGCTCGGCAATCAGTTCGCCCGCGGCTCTTTCATTATTGAGAACCAGGCCACAGGTTACGCCTTTGCGGATTTCATGCTGGGCTACACCCGGCGCGACGAGGATTCGGCCGCGCTGGCCATCACCCAGTTCCGGGCCACCAGCCAGGCCTACTACTTCACCGACACGTGGAAAGCGCGTTCCAATCTGACGATCGATTGGGGTCTGCGGTATGAGTACGTCCCACCGTGGGCGGACCGCGGCAATAGCCTGATGAACATCTGGGTGCCCTATAGCCTGCGGGCGCCCGCCGTCGCCGATCCGAACCTGCATCCGGTCTTCGTGCGAATCGGCCGCGGTGATATTTATGAAGGCACAGTGATCCGTTTCAACCCCGCAATCAAAGTCGTGCGTGACGGCCGGATGGGCGACCGCCTGGTAAACGACGACAAGCGCGATTTCGCGCCGCGCCTCGGCATCGCGTGGAGCCCGACTCCCAAGTGGACGATGCGTACCGGCGCCGGCTTCTTTTATACCCAGGACACCAGCAACCCGGTCTTCGACATGGGACGCAACCTGGGCGGGCGCCTGCGCGTGGAGGCCAATACGCAGACGCATGACCTGACATTTGACCGTCCCTTTGGAGCCGGCGGCGGGGCCAACCCCTGCAATGTGCCTACGCCGCCGTTTGTGTGTATCTCTCAGCCATACGTCCTCGGCAACAAGTATGATCGCACCACGCCCTACGTCATCCAGTATGAGATCAACCTTCAGCGCCAGCTCACCAACTCGACGGTGCTCGAGGCAGGATACCTTGGGTCCCAAGGGCACCGGCTGATCCGTATGTTCGCCTTCAACGAGGCCATCCCCGGGGAGACGGGATCCGTCGTGGACCGCACGCCATTCCAGGAATTTGGCCGCATTCAAGAGATCGGGAATGCGGGAGATTCCAATTACCATTCGCTCTCGGTCAAGGCTACGCGCCGCATGGCCGCCGGGCTTACGTACCTGGCGGGCTACACCTTTTCCCGCTCGATCGACGACGGGAGCGGAATCCGCACCTTGGGAAGCGATCCGTTGTTTCCCCAGAACAGCTATTGCATCAGTTGCGAGCGCGGATTATCGATTTTCGATACGCGCCACCGGTTTGTGACTTCCCTGCTGTACGACCTGCCCTTCGGCAAGGGCCGGCGGTTTTTGAACCACGGAATCCAGAGCACTCTGCTCGGCGGCTGGGAGGTCAGCAGCATCTTCACGATCTCGACGGGTTTCCCGCTCACCATCACCACCGGGATAGACCGTTCGAACACTGGCGCCGGCACTGATCGCCCGAACGCCACTGGGCAGCAGGTGGCCTTGGATAAGGGGCAGCGGGGGCCCGCTCAGTGGTTCAACATCGGAGCCTTCACGTTGGAGCCTCTCGGCACTTGGGGCAACGTCGGGCGCAACACTCTGATCGGACCGGGTCTGGTTACCTGGGACTTTTCGACTCTCAAGGACTTCAATTTCACCGAGAGCAAATATCTCCAGTTCCGGTTTGAAGCGTTCAATTTTCCCAATCATCCGAACTGGAGCGACCCGAACACGAGCCTCAATAGCAACCGGCTCGATGGCACGGGCCATGCGATCTCCGGCACAGGCAACTTCGGAGTGATCAGCGGCACCCGGACGGCTATGCGCCAGTTGCAATTCAGCCTGAAGCTGGTTTTCTGACCAGCGTTGCATCGGCGGGTCTTCGGTCTCCGTTACGCGCGCCCGATGCGAAAAATGAAACGCCGCCGGCGTCAAAGCGGCCAGCGAGTCTACATCAGAAATTAAGCTGAAGCCACCGCAGAAGTGGATTCTTCGCACTCGGATGCTTGATCTTTACCCATCCGGGGCCTGTCTTCGATGCGTCCTCGGGCAGAAGCGTTTGTATCCGGACAGGCCCCGGTTTGTAACCGGCATCTACCATTACTTTCTGGATCTCATCGGGGTGGACGGCTACTCCTGGGGCAAAGTCGAGGGTGATTTGGGATTTCTTTAGATCAAATTTGGCCCACTCGACGCCGGAAAGTTGATAAAGGCGCACGGTAATATTGAAGAACCCCCGGGGAGAGAAAACGCCGTTCAGAGTAGCGACGGCGCGAGTGACTTCAGGCCGGGAAAACGCGTCATCCGCTGGCGCTGCCGGCTTGGAGAGCAGCAGGGCCGCCCCGATAATCAGAATGGAGCGCACGATCATCGTCCCCTCGAACGCCGCCAGTTGGGCGCGGCCAGATAATATTCGAAGAACAGAAAGAATGCGCTTCGCTGCTCGATACGTCCCGTTCCAGCCAGATCCTGAAGCACTGGGAATTGAGCGCCGGCCCCGACCTGCCAGTGCAGTGTGGAGATCTCCAGAATCGCGTCCTGCTTGAAGACGCGGCCCCCCGAGTTCGGAGCCAATGCTCCCGCGACATGATCCTTGCCGTCTCGAGCGAAGTTCGACTCGATCGAAAGCACAAGCAGCTTCGGCAAGCCCTCTTCCGGCATGTGGATCGGGTACAACTTTACCTCGAATTGCGCGTCGGTCCGGAACTGGTCGCCAGGACTGACTCCGGTTGTGGCCACTGGATTGTGGCGGTACGTGGTATCCCAGGCCATGCCGAAACGAACATTGTTGTAGCCCATCGCAACACCGAAATAAGAATCCAGCGTGCCCGATCCCGTCTGTAGCGTCCGCGGGAGCAGACCCTGGGGCCCGGTGAGCGAGTTGCTGCCGGTCGGAATGAAGGCGCCGGCCAGAGGAGCGATCCGGAACGTGGAGCTCGGCTTGTCGATTTTAAAAAGGGTGTATCGCGCGTACGATGCCATGTCGCCGAACCCGCCAGAACTCAATTCGGCCCGGCCCTGAGACGTCGCTTGAGTTAAAGATCCAAACCCCTGGTTGAGATTCAAAAACAATGCCCAACGAGAAGTCAGCCCATAGCCCATGTTCACCGGGCATTGAATGCCCGAGAATTCATGGGTTGCAAACGTAGGCTGGGCATTAAAACGGATCAAAAGTTGATCCCTGGCGACCGGCAGCGCCGTAACAAATGTCGCGGCTGAAGGCAATGCCGGGCGAGCGAAGCTGGTCAGCAGTAGAAATACGGCGAGTACACGATTCAGTGGCTCTTCTCCTTAAGTGGGGAGTAGTGACTGAGAGCCCGGCTTGCATGCCCGGAATGGAAATACCAAGCCTCCTGACTACGCCAACAACAACCTATAAGCGCGCGGCTTCCCGCCCTGAGGGAAACCAAACGCGACGCCGGCGCGGCCAGAGGACTCTCTCAAACGGCCTATTGTAATCGAATCTCAATCCGACTTTCATCATTCTGTAACATTCTGTGCGCCAAGCCCCCGAGCGGCGGCGGATTTTTCGGAGAGCGCATGGCGCAACTGTTGCGCACGCGGCCGCCGGTCAGTCGGAACGGCCGGCGCAGAGGCGGAATAGAGCATGCGGCGGTAGACTCTGTAGGTCAGCACCCGGGCCGGCTCGCGGCGATCCCACCAGCTTTGGTGCTCGGTGTAGGTGTACTCCCAAACCAGGCGGTACTCCGAAGTCAGTTCCCTGGGCATCTTACCGTCGTTGTCCCAAACAACATACCAATCGACGCCGGGGTAATCGTCGAAAACGTAGGCCGGCAGGATGCCGCGGCGGCGCTGGTTGCGCGGTTCGTTGCTATCGAGCAGGTCTACCCATTGCAGCCACGGCAGATTGAAGTAGGCCATCATCCCCTGCACATTCCGGTAGAAGGCGACTGTCTCGCCCCGGCCTACATGGGTTTGCAGAAAGCGGACGATCGGCTCGTTGACGGTTGTCTCTTTCAAGAATTGGCGCTCCACGACATGCCCGCTCCAGCCGTGATAGATATTCAGGTTGGGCCACACCAGGGCAAAGGCGAAAAAAACTCCGCTGCCCAGCATTCCTCGCACGCCTCCCAGCAGGGCTCGAATCCTTTCCGCCAGAATACCGATCAGAAGCAAAGCGGCCGGCAGAATCTGAAAATAATAGCGCGCGATGGCGTCGCCCTTCGCTCCGAGCGCCGTCACCGCCACTGAGATCACAATCACGCAGCCCGCCAGCAAAGCCATTTGCGCCGCCGGGCCGCGCTGCTTTCTCCTGAAAAACACATACCACGCAGCGGGCAGGATGCCCAACAGGGGAATCATCCGGAAAACCTCGGCGCCCTGCTCGCGAACGGCTCCGGCGTAGTCGCTCCAACGGCCTATGTGAGCGGCGGCCGTGCCTGCCACGAACCCTGCGTGAACAAAGAAAAACTCGGCTGCCATCGGACCTGCCAGGGCGGCGGAAAGCAGAACGAAGCCCCGCCGCAAAGCGCAATCGCGGACGAGCCAGACAAAAACCGCCAGCGACAGCCACAGCCCGCCAAAACTGACGTAGTTGGCCAGATACACCAGGACGCCGCAAGCGCCAAGGCGAGCATAAAAACTCCACTCCTGCGCCCGTTCCGGCTCGCGAAAATAGCGGCCGAACTCTCTCAAAATGCAGCAAGTAAAAAGTACTACTAAGATATAGTAACGGCACTGGCGGGCGGCGGTCAGAAAATAGATCGACGCCGATCCGGCCAGAGGCGCCGCCAGCGCCGCCAGCGAATCGCCGAGCAGCTCGCGGCCGGCGCGGTACAAAATCCAAAGCGAGAGGGCGCCCGCGACCGCAAACGGCAACCGCGCAGTCACAGTGCTTGCGCCCGCCGCGAGGAAACCGAGCGCGGCTACGTAAAATTGCAGCCAGCCTTGCATTACCGGCAATAGATGGTCGTTGAAGTCATGGCCATCGGCGGCCTGCGCGATCAGCCGCCGGCCGTCGAAGACCCGCGGAACGAGCCACCGGTGCTCGACCATGGAGCGCGCCCAGCAGGCGGTGGTCGCCTCGTCGCGCCACAGCACCGTGCCGTCAAGCCGCCAGAACAGGGCGAACAGAGATAGTAGTATTACTACACTGTGCGCGCCGCGCTTCATTAGAAAAAATTCATGCTCTCCCGCAATCGATACGCTATTTTCGCACGATCTCGGCGCAACTTTTCGCAGCCTTTCGAGTTTGTACTCAACGAGCGGTACAGGAAAAGCAGCGGAGGAAAAAATGCGGCATCGAGCGAGTTATCTCATTATTTGTGGAGTCCTGATGGCGGGGCTGACCGGCGCTGCCGGCCGGATGCAGGCGCAGGGCACGGCGGACCGTTCCCCAACCATCCGGCAGCGGGAGGTGAATCAGCAGAAGCGAATCGCCGAAGGCATCGAGAACGGCCAACTCACGCCCCGGGAGACGGCGCGCATTGAAAAGCAGGAATCCAATCTGAATCAGGAAATCCGGCGCGACCGCAAAACGGGAGGCGGCCTCTCGCCGAAAGAGCGCCGCCAGATCAATCGGCAGCAGAACAGGCTTAGCCGGGAAATCTACAGGCAGAAGCACGACAGCCAGACAGCGCCGCCAGCCAAATAAGCGCCCGCCGCGGGCGCTTTGGGCGGACTGCCGGATCTACTCCACGGCCAGTCCGCCCCGCCAGAATCGAGAGCCGGGGCGCGCGCATCACCCCTGACCACTACAATTGCCGGAATGCAAGTGTGACGCTCAGGCTCGCAGGAGATGGCATTTTCTCTTTACTGCCTCGCGGCAGCCTGCCGCGCCAGCGCCCGCCGCTGTTTCCAACGGAAGTCCGCGCATTGCATCACAAAGCTTTTTGCGGCTTTTGGACCTTAGGAACGATACTTCGCCGGACTCATGCCGGGCGGTGCGAGCGCAAATTGCCGGCTGGCTGGGAACGCGCCCGGAAGATATCGGCCCTCGCGGATCACTTTATCTTGTCCAGAGCGGCCGTGATGGAAGCCGCCACTTGCTGAGCCAGCTCCCGATAGCCTTCCTCGGTGAAGTGTACATTCGATGGCTGCTGGATGGTCTCGAGCCTGGGGAAGGCAAAAGAGTAAAGGTCATCGATGGCGATGCTGTTCTCATCCATAACTTTCTTTGCCACGGCGTTATAGAATGGCACGTCGCTCGTACTGCGCGGCGGATCGAGTTTTGTCCAGGGCACAGGCGGCACAGGCGTTGTGCTCGCCCAGATGAGCCTGGCGCCGGTCGCTTTGAGAGTCTTGACCAGCAGCCGGAGATTTTCTTCGTACTTGGCAATAGGCACTTGCCGCGTTCTGCCGGCCGGGTCCAGCTTGATATCGTGAAGCCCCCAGTTGAAATGGATGACATCCCAGTGGCCGCCGCCCAACCAACTTTGAATGTTCTCTAGGCCATAAGTGGTGGGTCCGCCATTGACGGGTATCCGGACCACTTCCGCCTTGCCCTGGAGCAAGTTGCGCACGAAATCGGTATAGCCGATCGAGATCGAGTCCCCGATGATGAGAACGCGCGGCAGTGCGGCCTTCTCCTGCGCCCTTCCGGCCCGCCTGGCAGCCAGAGCGGCGCTGGCAAGACTGAGGAACTCCCGGCGAAAAATCTGGTTTCGTCTTAGCATCGGAATGTTTGCTCAACAAGATGCCGGCTGCTGGCAAATTTCAGCGCACAAGGCCGGATCGCTTCGCAACCCCAAAGGACCGCAAGCGGCCGGCCCGGGTCCCAAAGACTCCGCGGCAACAGCCTGGCCGCGCTTTCAACAGCGAGCCTCCCGCCCCTCTCAGCCGGCGCGCTCCTGGTAGGTGCCTTCCGCGGTGTTGACCCGAATGATTTCGCCCTCGGTGATAAACGGGGGCACCTGCACGACCAGCCCGGTCTCGAGCTTCGCCGGCTTGGTTACATTCGAAACGCTGGCGCCTTTCAGCGCCGGCTCGGTTTCGAGCACTTTGAGATCAACGGTCGGAGGCAATTCGACGCTGAGCGGCTTGCCCTCGTAAAATTCCACGTTGACTTTTAAATTTGGCGTCAGGTATTGCACGGCTTCGCCCAGAAGATCCTTTGTGAGATGGATCTGTTCATAGGTGGCGGTGTTCATGAAGTAGTAATACTCGCCGTCATCGTACAGATACTCCATCTCTTGCTCGTCGAGCTGCGCTTTTTCCACCCGGTCTTCGGAGGCGAAGCGATGCTCGATCATCGAGCCGCTTCGAAGGTTTCGCATTTTGACCTGGACAAAGCCGCGGAGATTACCCGGAGTCCGGTGGTTCACGCTGAAAATGGAAAATAGCTCGTTGTTGAACTTGATGACCATTCCCGGTCGTAATTGGGTAGCCTGCAACATAGGGTTTTTAGCGGATGGCCCTCAGGATAGGGAAGGAAACATTCTGCCCGGGGCCCAGTCCCACTATTATATTGACACCTAAGCCGTATGGTCAAACAGGGGCATGCGAGCCTGCGGAGAGGGCAGAGAGCTTGCTCCGCCCCGGTTTCGCCGGAAGCAATGCGGTGGCACGCTTCTTATTTGCACGTGGGACTGCTGTGCAAACGCCACTTTGGAGAACCCACCGGCAGGTGGGCGCCGCTTCCCGCGGGTGATCTCCATCCACTGGCGGCGTTTTCGCCGCCAGCCGCTACCAGCTTACCTTCAGGCCGAGGCGGAAAGTCCGCTCGTCAAGACCATCCCGGCCTGTGTTCCGGATATCCGTAGCCTGCATGAAAGAACTGTTGCTGACAGAGGCCTGGGTGGAATTCGGATTCGCATGATGCGGCGTGTTGGCGGCGTTGAACGCCTCAGCCCGGAATCGCAATTCGAATCGCTCGGTAATCTGAAACTTGCGGTCCAGACCGAGATCGAGGTTTACTACACCCGGTCCCGTGAGACTGTCGTAGCCGCAAGTCCCGATGTGCCCGGCGGCCGGAACGGCAAAAGACGATTTGCTGTACCACTGAAAGATGCTGCCGATCTTCTGGGGCGTGGAGATACAATCCGCGCGCTGGCTGGACCCGGGGGCGTTCAAAGAAGTATTGGAGGCGGTTGCGGTGAATGGCTGCCCCGTGTAAGCGCTGAAAACGCCGCTGAGCTGCCATCCGCCCAGGATCCGCGCTGCGGAACCTTCGGCCAGCCAGGGTTTCCCTTTGCCGAAAGGGGCCTCGGCGATCCAGCTGGCATTCAGGTTGTGCCGGATGTCGCGGCTCAAATTGCCGTAGTTCAAGCCGTAATAGTAAGGGATGCCGATGCTCGGCGTGGCGCCGGAGCTCTCCCCTGTATAGCCCCGGCCGTGAGCCCACGTGTAACCGGCGCTGACGTGAAAGCCCCCGGAGAACCGGTGCTCGGCCCGCATTTGCAGAGAGTCGTATTTCGCGGTGCCGAGGGTGCCCATCATGAAAGTGGAAGCGGTGCGGCCAAACTTCTTGTTGAGCTGCTGGCCTGCCGCGCCTCCGCCGATGGGCGACCAGTTCTGATCGAGCTCGGCCAACTGATCCACCGAACGCGTCGCCACGTAACCGGCGGAGCCGATCCATCCCCGTATCCGCTTCTCCACGGTGAAGTTCCAGGACTGTATGTAGCCCCGGACGAGATTGTTGTTCTCGAACGTGATCAGACTGAGATTGCCTTGCACCGGCAGGATGCCGCTGCTCAGGTCCGGCTTTACGATCGCCGGAAACCCCTGACGCAAAGTGGTCGCCCAGGAGAAGGCATTGGGAGCATTTAACACCACTTGGCTGAGGTCCGGATAGTTCAGACGCTGGAAGTTGGCGAAATTGATGGGGTCATTCGTCATGCCGTAGCCGGCGCGAATAACGGTGGAATCGGTAAGACGATAGGCGATGCCGGCCCGCGGCGTTGGGCGCCCCTTTCCATTCGTGATACCGCAGTCGATTGGATTGGGGCCGAGGCCGCAAAGCAGCATGGTGTTGTTCTGAAAATCGTAAACCTCCAGACCGCGCCCGACGCGCGTGGGGAAGGGGAAGTATTCCCACCGGACGCCGTAATTCACCGTGAGTTTGGGGGTCACCTGCCAGCGATCGCGGGCATAAAAGCTTAACGCCTTCATGCGAGTCTGGATCTCCTCGGGAAACAAGCGAAGCTTGCCCGCATTGGCCGGCAACCCAAGCAGAAACGAAGCGAACGCGTTGTAGTCGTTGCCCGCCGGCCCTCCATTGAGTTGGGTGGCGCCCTGGGAAAATTGAAAGCCCCCCGGGCCGGCCGTGTAGGAGTTGGCGCCCTGCGGCTGGCTCTCATTGATGTCTTGCAAATTGATGTCAGTTCCGACCCGGAGATTGTGGCTGCCTTTGTTCCAACTGAGATTGGCCATGTAGTCGCGGACCGGATCACGATACCCATGCGGCTCAAAATTATTGGGGGCGCCAATCTGGGCAAAGCCGTCGATGAGAATCAGCGGCCAAGCGAGTTCTCTGGGGTCGGACGTCTGGAGGCCCGGAACCTGGAAGACCGTCCAGCCGAGATTTTCCGTCGATCGCGGCGGCACGTCGTTGAAATCTTCCCGGAAGTAACCGTAAGCGGCGTCGATAACCAAATTCGGCGTCGCCACGTAAGTCGCGGAAATGGTGCCTTGGAACAGGTGGCCCTGCACAAATCCCGCGCCTGTGTTGGCCCGGCTGATCGGAAGGCCGCCAAGCTGGCCGAAAACGCCATTCGTATTGGCGTTGTGATCGAGCAACCCGAATCGGAAAAACGTGCTCAACTTATTCGTCGGGTTCCAGGTAAGTTTGTCGTCATACTGGCGCCGCCACTGGTAATTACCGGCCGACGTGACAAAATTGCGGCTCAGCCCGAGGGCGCCGGAACCCGGCTGATTGGGCGCCCAGGTTCCTGCGAGATTCAGGAAATTCTGCACTCCCGGGTCGATCCGATTCGCCGGAATCATATTATTCGGAAACGCTGTTCGGCCCGTGCCGTTGGTATTCCCAGTAGACGGGTCGTAGATCGGCGTGGGGGAACCGGAAAGATTACCCGCCTTCATGGCCGGAGTGGGGACCTGCCCTACCTGAGTTACGTTCTCCGAATAACCGGTACCCTCAAAGCTTGCGAAATAGAAGAGCTTGTCTTTCTTGATGGGTCCTCCCAGAGTCGCGCCGTACTGGTTATTGATGTATTTCGGTTTGGGCTGGGTGCGATCAGCAGCCCACTGATACGCCTTCAGATGCTGGTCCGTATGGAATCCGAAGAGCGAACCATGGATCGCGTTGGATCCGCTTTTGATCTGGAGGCTGATCGCGGCGCCACCCGCAAGGCCCTGCTCGGCATCAAAGGAATTGGTGACTACGTTAACCTCTTGGATCGCTTCCAGCGCCGGCAGGTAGGTCAATGTACTATCAATGATGCCGCCGCTCGAAACGCCATCGATCCGAGTGCTGTTGATATTGGTAGGAGTACCGTTGACGGAGAAATTGACTGAGCGGCTGGGATTGGCTGCAAAGGAGTTGGCATTCTGGGCCGGCGAAACGCCCGGCAGCGTCACCACCACCATCTGATAGTTACGCCCGATCGGCACTGGTATGTTCGCCAGGGTGCTTCCTGTGACGTCCGAGCGAATCTCGGCGCGATCCGTTTGTAAAGCGGCCGCAGAAGCCGCGACAGTGACGGTTTCATTCACCTGGCCGACGGTAAGTGTCACATCCACGCGCCGGATGTTATTGGGCGTGACGGCGATTCCTGTTTGCGTATAGTTCTGAAATCCGGGAGAGCTCACCGAAATCGTGTAGGTTCCCGGCGGCAACCCGGGCAGATCGTAGCCGCCCGCCGAGTTGGTTACGGTCTCCCGGGTGAAATTGGTTTCTTGATTTGTTGCGACGACTCTGGCGCCGACAATCGCGGCCTGAGTGGAATCCGCGACATTGCCGTCGATCGTCCCTTGCAGTAATTGCGCATGAGACCCAAAGGGTACGGCTATGGCTAGAAGGAAAAGTAAAACCAGCCGGCTTAGCGCAAAGAGTAACCCTCGACTCGGGTTCATTGAATCCCCCTTCTGTCCCCGTATTTCTAACGAGAATGGGTCCAATATACCCGCTTCTTCCAGAATGTCAACGACGAAACCCGAGCTCTCCAGCACAGTTGACATCAGCGGGCAAGGAAAAGCTTCTGTCACGTCGAAACGCCGCCCCAGTTACGACTTTATATTTATATAAAAAGATTGTTTAACTCCAGATATAATAAATAAATAATCATAGCTTCATGTGATATAAGCTATCTTGCAGCAACCGGTTGGAATGCGCTCGGCGGGGAGCTCGCACCCAACTTCGGCGCGACCTTCCGCGAGGTAGCAAGCCGCAGAGGTTCGGCGGGCCGTCCAGGCTTGATTGACCCGAACATATCGGAGAAAGACCTCGATACTGGCCCGCTCTAGGAATTCCCCCCTCGAAGCAGGGTGTACGGGGCATGTTTTCTGGCCATCTGGCACAATCAAACTGAGGGCTTGCCAGGCGGGAACGTGCGCGACCCCGGAAGACCCCGACGGGTCGTCGGAAGTGGCCAAATGAAAGGCCGGATTGCTCCGAGGCCTGCTGGCTCAATGACAAGCTCCTCACCGCGGCTTGGAGCCTGACCTATGCGCGTGATCGGCGGAACATTTCGTTCGCGGCATCTGAAGACCGTCCCCCGCGATTCATTACGTCCCACCAGCGATCGGCTGCGCGAAACGCTCTTCGATGTGCTCGGCGCCGAAGTCGAAGGAAAGGTTTTCGTCGATGCGTATGCCGGGTCAGGAGCCGTCGGCATCGAAGCCTTGAGTCGCGGCGCGGCGCGAGCCATATTTATTGAGAGCAACCGCAAGGCCGCCGCCGTCCTTCGCCAGAATTTGCGGGAGTTGGGTCTCGAAACCCGCAGCCGGGTTATCGAGCGGCCCGCGAGCAGAGCCCTGGCCAATATTGAGGCCGATATTCTATTTGTTGATCCGCCTTACGCCAACATTCACGAATACCAGGCCTGCCTCAGTCTAGCCGGCCAGTCAGCTCATGGAGGGGGCGGCGCCGATTCATTCCGGGAGGATGCCAGCCGCCAAAAAGCAGCGAAAGCTAGCGGAACCGGACATCGCGCGAGAGTTCCGGGCCTGGTGATCGCCGAGCATTCCAGCCGGATCGACTTGGCTCCCGTCTACGGGAAACTCCAGCGCACGCGGGTTCTCAAGCAAGGAGACAGCAGTTTGAGCTTCTACCGGCCCCGAGGCTCAGAGCAACAATAGCGAGTCCGCCGGTTCGGCGAAGTGTCGCTGCCGGAGCAGCCAGGGTGGTCACCGGCTCGTCCAATTTTTTTGCCACGCAGATGTAACTACTTGGCTTCATGGCTGGGGAGAGGGTAATTTTTGCCGGATAGGATGAAGGGGAGGGTGAAAAGTCTTCCTTGACTGCTGAAATTGCATCCGGCCAAAGATGCGCACGCTCGCCCCTGGCGCCGTTGGCGCCGACGTTTCCCTTCTTCAATTGCAGCTTCAGAAGCTCGGATTATATTCGGGGCCCGTGGATGGGAGTTTTGGACCGGCCACCTGCGATGCGGTACGAAACTTCCAGAAAAATCTGGGACTCGCCGTGGACGGCGTGGCCGGTCCGCGAACGGTTTTAGCTTTGGGACTGACGGGGGGCCGCCAGCCGCTTGCCATTCCTGGCGTGACCTTCGCCGTTGTTCTGCGGATGTTTCCCTTCGCGCCGGCGGCGAACATAGAAGCCAACCTGCCACCCGTGCTTTCTGCTCTCGTTAAGCCGGGATTGACCGATAAGAGCATGATCCTGATGGCTCTTTCCACAATTCGCGCCGAAACGGAAGCCTTCGAGCCGGTCAGCGAAACCGAATCCGCCTGCAACACCTCGCCAGGTGGGCGGCCCTTTGATCTCTACGAGAACCGCCCGGATCTAGGCAACGTCGCGCCGGGAGACGGCGCGAGGTACCGCGGCCGGGGTTTTGTCCAGTTAACAGGCCGAATCAACTACCAGCAGCATGGCGCTGCAATCGGGCTCGGAGACAGGCTCACCCTCGAACCGGAGTTGGCAAATGATCCGGAAATCGCAGCTCGCCTGCTGGCGAGCTTCTTGAAAAAGCGGGAAGCAAGGATCCGGGGAGCGCTGGGCTCGGGCGAACTCGCCAAGGCCCGCCAGTTCGTGAACGGCGGCTCCAACGGCCTCGGGCGATTCGTAGAGGCCTATAGCATCGGCGAGAAGCTGATTCCCGATGAACTTGCATAATCCAGCACTCTTGTCCCCTGAAGTCAGCAACCTCATTCCGCCAGGACTGACCGGTTTGGCCAGAAGCCCCGGCTCCCCGATCCCGCGTTTTTAAAACACCACCTTGAGGCTGAACTGCAATTCCCGCATGTCGATGCCGCTGCGCGTACTGTTGATTGAGCCGAAGGCCCCGGCGGCCAGACTGGTGTTCGGGTCGCCAAAATTGGGGTGATTCAGCACATTGAACGCCTCAAATCGGAACTGCACGTATCGCCGCTCAGCGAACGCGAAGTTTTTCAAAGTGGAGAAATCCATCGTAAAGATTCCAGGCCCAGTTACCACATTGCGGCCGAGGTTGCCATAGGTTCCAAGAGGTTGCAGCGCGACAGCCGATGTGTTGAACCAGCGCGCCGTGCTGCGCTGGCTGGACTCGAGGTTGATGCTTTGCCCCGGCACGGCATTCGGCTTATCGTAGCCATGACCGGTGTTGGACTGGTCTTTGCCGTCGAGAACGCTCAAGGGAAAACCGGTTGAGACGGTCCAGATATTGCTGAACTCCCAGCCCCCGATGAGGCTCCCGGCGAGGCCGTGCGTCAGGTATTTGCGGCCCTTGCCGACGGGCAGGTCGTACAGCACGGACGTCACCAGGCGATGGCGGGTATCGAAGATCGACAAACCGCGCTCGCAGCTCACGCAAGTGCCGTCCTGGGGCTTCAGAGGATCGCTGCCGAGGACACGGATGCCGCTGCCATCGTCGATCGACTTCGCCCATGTGTAGCCGCCCAGGAAAGTGAGGCCCGCGGACATGCGCCGCGTCAGCTTGGCTGAAAAGGAATGGTAATTGGAATTCACGACCCCGGCCAAAAACTGAATATTGCCGAACTCTGGCGCCGGCGAGCGGGCCGTCACGGACCCGGTGGGGGCAGGGGCTGGGAGATTGTAGCTGATGAGCCTCTCCAACCGGTGGCCTTGGGTCCCCAGGTAGCCGAATTCGAGGACGGTATTGGCAGCCAATTGCCGCTGGAAGTTCAACTCGTATTGCTCAGTATAAGGGGTGCGCCGGTGGGAATCGTTGGCGAGCCCCTGGGGCGCGGTGACGCACACGAACGGAGGCACGGGCACTCCGCACACATTGGCGCTGCCGCCGGTGAAAGGATTTTCGAAGGTAAGGTTGTGGGTTTGGATATTGGCCGTGCTGGTGATGCGGCCCTGAATGTTGCGGCTCATATCAAACCGCGGATTGCCCGTATCCTGGACGTAGAAAATGCCGGCGCCGGCCCGTACAGTCCATTGGGGGGTCGGGCTCCAGGCGATGCCAAGCCGGGGCGCGAAATTCATATAATCCGCCTG
>DASREK010000012.1:0-10878 GCA_035652135.1 Bryobacterales bacterium
GCGCCCGGAAACCATCCATGACGCCGAGCTGCTCGAACAGGACTGCGATCTCCGGGGAAAAAAATTCACCGCAGAGCTTGTGCCGCGGGAGCGCCGACTGCTCAAAAATAACCGCCTTGGCGCCGGCACGAGTCACAGCCAGCCCTGCCGCCGCGCCGGCGGGGCCGCCGCCCGTGATGGGAATGGCCTTAACCATGGCTGTCTATCTCCGGGACGCCGACATCAAGCATGGTTGCGAGCGACCAGGGACAAGCGAAACCAAGGCAGGTGCCGGCGGACTTCCACATTTTGAAAACCCGCCTGAAGGGCGAGATTTTTCAGCTCCTGCGGCCGGAAGGCCTGCCGGACAGAGGCTGGCGCATCGTGACGAGTCAGAACGCTGCGCGCAAAAATCGGCCTCGCCACATGGATGAAAGCGAGCGGGAACCAATGGCGTTCGAGGTCATTAATCAGAACCGCCCGGCGCGCCACGCGGCCGAAGAGCCGTAGCAGGATCACCACATCCGGATCGCGGAAATGGTGGAGCACTAACGACGCACACACAAAGTCGAACGCTCCATCGGAAAAAGGCAGGCGGCCGGCTTCGGCGGCGAGGCGAAGCATTCCCGATCGAGCATCCGGCAGATGATTGCAATTTCGATCGCAGAGGACGATCCGGGCGTCCGGAAAACGCGACGCCACGGCCGCTCCCTGGTCGCCCGAGCCGGCGCCCACATCCAGCAGGGAAAAACGCGTAAGCCCGTCGCGGCGCGCCTCGCGTTCTACAATCCCCAGCAGAACGCTGCGCCCTCCCAGCCACCGGTTCATGCGGCGCAAGTCGCCCAGGCTGCGCTCCACCTCGCGGGGCGGAGCATCCGGGGCGTCGAGCAGCTCGGTGAAGTGAGGGCGCGCCGTCATTTCATTCGATCCGCTTTAGAACAAGCGCCGAATTTTTGCTGCCGAAGCCGATGCAATTGATGAGAGCGCACTCGATTTCCGCTCGCCGTCCGATGTCCGGCACATAATCCAGATCGCATTCCGGGTCGGGCACTTCGAGGTTGATCGTCGGCGGCAAAACGCCATCGCGCATGGCGAGGAGCGTCGCCGCCACGCTCGCCGATCCGCAGGCGCCCTGCGGATGGCCGATCAGGGACTTGAGCGATGAGCCGGCCAGCTTTTCCGCATGGCCATCAAAACACAACCGGACGGCGCGGGTCTCGATCCGGTCGTTCAGTTCGGTTGCGGTGCCGTGCAGATTGATGTATTGGATGGCATCTTTTGGAATACCGGCGTCCTCGATCGCCAGCGACATGGCGCGCGCCGGCTCTTCCCCGCACTCCTCCAGACGGACGCGATGGTAGGCTTCGCAGGTGGACCCATAGCCGGCCACTTCGCCGTAAATATGAGCGCCGCGGGCGCGCGCGGCCTCCAGGGGCTCGAGCAAGAAGAACCAGGCGCCCTCCCCCAGCACGAAGCCGTCCCGGTCTCGTGAAAAAGGCCGGGAAGCCCGGGCGGGAGCGTGATTCCAACTCGGCGTCAAAATGCGCATCAAAATAAAGCCGCGGACGATCAAGTAGGAGATCGGCGCATCGGCGCCGCCGACTAAAATTCTTTCCGCATCGCCATATCGGATCTGGCGAAAGGCGTAGCCCAGGGCGTCGCTGGAGGAGGTGCAGCCCGTGGAGATTACGTGGCTCGCCCCTCGAAAGCCGAAGTGCATGGAAACTTCACTGGCCAGAGTCCCCATGGTCGACGAGGGGATGGTGTAGACGCTGACTTGTTTCAACTGTCCGGTGTAATAGAGGCGGTATTGCTCCTCGGTAAATTCCTGGCTTCCGCCGCCGGAGCCGAGGATCACCGAGATACGGCGCACGTCGTCCCGCTGGAGCCGCCGCGGATCTATACCGGCGTCCGCCAGGGCTTCTTCCGCAGCCGCGCGAGCCAACGGCACAACACGCGAAACATGCGGCCGGTCTTTAGGAGACACATACCGGTCGGGGTCGAACCCCGAGACCTCACCGGCGACTTGCACGGCGAGCGAGGAAGCATCGAACAGGCGGATCGGCTTGACGCCGCTCACCCCGCACTGGGTGGCCGCCCAGAACGCCTCTCGCCCCATGCCGTTCGGGCTCACAGCGCCAATGCCCGTAATCACCACTCGACGCCGCATTTGATTCGATGCTAGCAAACGGTTTCCGCTGCCGGATCAGCCGAAATGTTAAACTCCGCGCGAGTGGGCCGCCGAGGCGGCGCGCCGCGAGTAAATGCAAGCAGCGGACCGGCGTCCGCGCGCCGCTGCGGCTTCGGCGTCCCGAATCCTTCCCCGCTGCTCTGTCCATGGAGTTTGAATTCCCGTCCGGGCGGAAAGAGGCAGAAACCGCTGTGCGGCGGCCCTGTGCCATCATGTTAGCCGGCGCACGATGCACGCGAATCATTCACAGCCGCATGCTCCCGTGAACTGGCAGGAGAATCTGGCCATTGTATTGATCGAAACCCGCAATCCTCTGAACATTGGCGCCGCAGCGCGAGCCATGTGGAATTTCGGCTTTTCCCGTTTGGCGCTCGTATCGCCGTATGAAGTGGCTTTTCGGGAAGCTCGGTCGGCAGCCGGCGCGTCTTTAGTCCTGAAGGAAGCCAGGGTGTTCTCCGGCCTCGAAGAGGCGCTTGCCGGCTGTACGCTTGTGGCAGGAACGGCGTCCGCGGGGAGGCGCGTTTTCCAGCAGCCTCGCTATCCGCTCGCGGACGCGGCGGTTCTCCTGCGGGAACACCTCCAGCGCGAGCCGGCGGCTCTGCTGTTCGGGTCGGAAAAATTCGGCTTATCCAATGAGCATCTCAGCTACTGTCACTGGACCCTGCGGATACCAACCAACTCCGATTGCCCCTCCATGAATCTTGGCCAGGCCGTCGCCGTCTGCTGTTATGAGCTCGCGCGCACAACCGCTTCGCCGTTCCCCGCAATCACGAAAGGCCCCGGAAACCGGGCGGCCGCCGACCAGTTGCAGCGGTTAGCGGCAAGACTCAGCGGCGTCCTGGATGCGAGCGGGTATATCAACGCGCGCACACGCCGCTCGAACCTGCTGAAGATCCGCCGTCTGATAAACCGTCTCAATCTTTCCGCCGCTGACGCCCGCGTACTGGAAGGAATGCTCAGGCAGATTGCCTGGAAGCTAGGCTGCGATAATACGCAATCAGATCGGTAGAGACGGGGTTGGCGCCAAGTTGGCGAAGCATCGTAGTGACTTGCCCGCGGTGGTAAGAATCGTGATTGATCAGGTGCAGAATGATCTGCCACACCGGATTTTCGAGCGCCGCCCCCTTGGTGTTGCGATATTGGATGACCCGGTCCCAATCTGAGGCGCTAAGTTTTTCGGCCCAGCTCACATAACCGTCCAGCACGCTCAACCACTCTTTCTCGAAAGCGTCCCGGCCGGCAGGCGGTTGAAATTCGGCCAGGCTGCCGGTGGGTTCGCCGGCGAGCCGCTTGAACCAGATCCGGTCGGCTTGATAAATGTGGCCCAGGGTGCCCTGGATCCCGCCGAAGGAGTTGCCGAGGCCGCGGGTGTACTGATCGGGGGTCAGGCCCCGGACAGACTCGAGCACCCGCGCCGTAGCCCAGGCGTTATACCGAGTGTGATGAACAAGGTCGGTCGTATTCATTGGGACGCTCCTTCAAAAATCTCCGCTCGCCCGCGCAAACGCCGCGCCGCGGCCTCTCGAACAAGCCTCAGGTGCGCAGCCACCTTGCAAGCCGGGCCGGAAGTGTGATCCGGCGCGGCCAATCCGGGGCTAAGGAATCGTCACGCCAGGATCCAGGTAAACGTCCTGGATCGCGTGAAGCAGGGCGACTCCGTCCTTCATGGGGCGTTGAAACGCCTTTCGCCCGGAGATCAACCCCATGCCGCCGGCCCGCTTGTTGATGACTGCGGTGGCAACCGCTTCACTGAAATCATTCTTGCCGGAGGCCCCGCCGCTGTTGATCAAGCCGGCGCGGCCCATATAGCAATTGGCTACCTGATAGCGGCAAAGATCGATGGGGTGCTCGGTCGTCAGCTCGCTGTACATTCGCTCGTCGAATTTGCCATAGCCGCTCCCGCCGCTGTTCATTGCTTTGTATCCGCCGTTGTTCTCGGGCAGCTTCTGCTTGATGATATCGGCCTCGATCGTCGCGCCGAGGTGATTGGCCTGGCCAGTCAGGTCCGCCGAGGTGTGATAATCCTTGTCCTTCTTAAAAGCGCTGTTACGCAGATAGCACCAAAGGATGGTTGCCAGTCCCAACTCGTGCGCCATGGCGAAAGCCTCGCTGACTTCGACGATTTGCCGGCCGCTTTCTTCAGAGCCGAAATAAATCGTCGCGCCTACGGCCGCAGCCCCCATATCCAGAGCTTGTTTGACCGTGCCGAAGAGGATTTGGTCGAACTTGTTCGGATAAGTGAGCAGCTCGTTATGGTTGATTTTTACGATAAAGGGAATTTTGTGCGCATACTTGCGAGCAACTGCTCCCAGCACACCGAACGTGGACGCCACGGCATTGCAGCCGCCCTCAATCGCCAGCTTGACGATATTCTCCGGATCGAAGTAATCGGAGTTCTTGGCGAAGCTCGCACCCGCGGAGTGCTCGATGCCCTGATCGACGGGCAGAATGGAAACATAGCCGGTGCCGGCCAGGCGCCCGTGGCCGAGGAGCCGTTGCAGATTGATCAGCACGCGGACGTTGCGGTCGGCAGCCGCATAGATCCGGTCAACGGCGTCCGGCCCCGGCAGATGCAGGCGGTCCCGGGAAATTTTAGGCGTGTTAAAGCCAAGCAGGTATTCCGCCCCAGGACCGAGATACTGCTCGATGGTTTGGGTCCTTTCTGTGGTCATCCATGTAGTGGGCATCCCTATCTCCTGTGGGTCGATCGGCCGTACAAAGAATTACGGAATCCTTGATTATAGAACCGATCTGCCATCGTGGAACGCCCCAGCGGCTCCATCAGACCATCCCGGCGCCGGTGCGGCATGGGATTCGGAGCGCCCGCGAGTCTCGCTGCGCCGCTTCTGGGCGGATCGTCAGATGGCAGGGAGACGATGAGGCCCGCGGACCCGTGTTTTCGTTTGGGCGGTTTCCCTCCGGGGTCGGACATTTCACAGCGGTATCGCACAAGACCCATGTTTTGCGTTGGGCGGCCCACTCCTGTGCGAACAACATGCTAGACTGGTGGAACTAGACGCAGAAAGCGATTGAAGAAGTTCGCGCAGTAAGCGGGTCTGGGCGGGTCGGACCCATAATCTCAAGTCACCGAGTCCGGCGTATCATCCGGCTGGGTATGCACCTGAATCGAGAGATTTGGAAGGCAGCTTCGTGATGCTTTGGCCGCTGGTTGTCTATTTTGTGCTGGTAATCGCCCTGGTTGCGGGAATGTTGATCGCCTCGCATCTGCTGGGCCAGAGGCATTGGGAAAAGGCGACAGGTTCGCCTTACGAAGGCGGCATCGTTTCGGAAGGATCGGCTCGCGTGCGGCTTTCCGCCCGATTCTATCTGGTGGCCATGTTCTTTGTGGTTTTCGATCTGGAGGCGGTTTTTCTCTACGCCTGGGCGGTGGCAGGGCGGGAACTCGGCTGGGCCGGATACTGGGAGGTCGTGCTTTTTGTGGGAGTACTGATCGCCGGGCTGGTTTACTTGTGGAGGCTGGGGGCGCTCGACTGGGCTCCTGAGCTGCGCCGTTCGCTCCGCCGGTCGAGATAGCGGAAGGCAATGGGGATGCAGTGGTCATTAACGAAACCCGGCGCCGCCGGGCTGATCGCCAAGCCGGACGGCGAGCCCTTTGAGCAGGCGGTACAGCGCAGTGTGGCATTTTCCCGCCTTCAGGATCTGCTGGCGTGGGGCCGCAAAAACTCCATCTGGCCTTTTAATTTCGGCCTGTCCTGCTGCTACGTGGAAATGGCCACAAGCATAACCAGCAGATATGACGTTTCCCGATTCGGCGCCGAAGTGATCCGGGGTACGCCGCGCGAAGCCGACTTGATGGTGATCGCCGGCACGGTTTTTATCAAGATGGCGCCCGTGATCCAGCGGCTCTACGAGCAGATGATGGAACCGCGCTGGGTGATTTCCATGGGCTCCTGCGCCAACTCCGGCGGGATGTATGACATCTACAGCGTGGTGCAGGGCGTGGACAAGTTCCTGCCAGTGGACGTCTACGTTCCCGGCTGCCCCCCGCGTCCGGATGCCTTTCTTGAAGGCCTGGTGCTGCTGCAAAAGGCGGTGGGAACCGAACGGCGCCCGCTGAGCTGGGTGGTCGGATCCCAGGAGACGGTGCGGCCCGCCATGCCTTCGATGCGCGACCTGATGCGGCCCCAGCGCCAGAAGCTCAAGGAATTGCGGGAGCCCAGCGAAATATGACGGTTACGCTCCCTGGGATCGAAGAGATTCAAGAAAAATTGGGCGGCGCAGCCGTAACGTCCCAGGCGACCCGCGACGGAATCCCGACCTTCTGGGTGTCGAAGGAGTACATACGCCCGCTGGCGCGCTACCTGAAATACGAGGTGGAGCGGCCGTATAGGATGCTGTATGACATCACGGCCATCGACGAGCGCCTGCGCGCCCACCGCGAAGGCCAGCCGGCCAGCGATTTCACCGTCGTCTATCACCTCTTTTCCTATGAGCGCAACGAGTATCTGCGCGTCAAGGTCCCGCTCGAGGAAAGCCGGCCGAGGCTGGAGAGCATTACTGATATCTGGCCTTCGGCCAACTGGTACGAGCGCGAAGTCTGGGACATGTTCGGCGTGGTTTTCGAGGGGCATCCGCACCTCGAGCGCATTTTGATGCCCAAAAGCTGGCAGGGGCATCCTCTGCGCAAGGAACATCCGGCGCGCGCCACGGAAATCGGGCCGTTCCAGCTCTCGGAAGAAAAGGAGGATGCCGAGCAGGAGGCGCTGCGCTTCCGCCCGGAAGCCTGGGGAATGAAGCGCGAGCGGGACGACGCCGATTTCATTTTTCTCAACATCGGGCCCCAGCACCCCGGGACCCACGGCGTGCTGCGCATCGTGCTCCAGCTCGACGGCGAGGTGATCCTCGATGCCGTCCCCGAGATCGGGTTTCACCACCGGGGCGCCGAGAAGATGGGCGAGCGGCAGTCCTGGCATACCTACATTCCCTATACGGACCGCGTAGATTACCTGGGCGGCGTCATGAACAATCTCGCCTATCTCACCGCCTTAGAGAAACTCGCGGGTATCGAGCTGCCGCCGCGCGCGAAAGTCATCCGGATAATGCTGGCGGAACTGTTCCGCATCATCAGCCACCTGGTGTGGTATGGAACTTTCGCGCAGGATCTTGGGCAGATGTCGCCGGTCTTTTACACCTTCAACGACCGCGAACGCGCCTTTCAGATCATCGAGGCGGTCTGCGGCGCGCGAATGCATCCTAGTTGGTTCCGGATCGGCGGTGTGGCTCAGGATCTGCCCAACGGCTGGGAAAAGCTGTTTCGCGATTTCGTGAAGTATCTGCCGCCGCGGCTGGTGGAATACGACCGCGAGGTGATGCGCAATCGCATCTTTCAAGCGCGGACGAAAGGCGTGGGGCAAATCACCCTGGACGAGGCCATCGATTGGGGCGTTACCGGCCCCAACCTGCGCGCCTGCGGATTCGAGTGGGATTTCCGTAAAAAGCAACCCTACTCGGGATACGAGCAATTCGAGTTTGACATCCCGACGGCGCAGAACGGCGATTGTTACGACCGCGCCGTCGTTCGCGTGGAAGAGATGCGGCAGAGCCTGCGCATCATCGACCAGTGCGTCAAGAACATGCCCGAAGGACCGTACAAATCGGACCACCCGCTGGCCACGCCGCCGATCAAGAATTTCACCATGCAAGACATCGAAACCCTGATCACGCACTTTCTCAACGTGAGCTGGGGGCCGGTGATTCCGCCCGGCGAAGCTCTGGGCGCCATCGAGGCGACGAAGGGAAACAACGGCTATTACCTGGTGAGCGACGGCGATACGGTTTCCTATCGCACGCGCATACGCACGCCCTCGTTCTGCCACATGCAGACGCTGCCTCTGCTGTGCCGGGGGCTGATGATTCCGGATCTGCTCGCCATCCTCGGGAGCATGGACTATGTGCTGGCGGATATCGACCGCTGAAGAACCGGCAAGATCATGCTGAGTCGTCAAGAAATAGAGGAAATCGAAGCGGAAGCGGCCCGCTATCCGGCTCGCGAAGCGGTGTGTATTGACGCATTGCGCATCATCCAGCGGCGGCGGGGCTGGGTCTCCGATGAGAGCATCCGGGACCTCGCGGAACTGCTCGGCATGTCTTTCGCCGATCTGGACGGTGTGGCCACGTTTTACAACCTGATCTTTCGCAAGCCCGTCGGCCGCCACGTGATCATGATCTGCGACAGCGTGAGCTGCTGGATCATGGGCTACGACCGCGCGCGCGAGCATTTGACGCAGCGGCTGGGCATCGGGCTGGGCCAGACCACTCCCGACAGCCGGTTCACGCTGCTCCCCATTGTCTGCCTGGGCTGCTGCGACCGGGCGCCGGCCATGATGGTGGACGGCGATCTGCACGGCGATTTGAACCCCGAGAAAATCGACGCCGTGCTCGAACAATATAAATGAGCGCCGCCAACGACAAGCCGCTCACGGGCAGAATCCGGGCCGACGGGTCCGTCGTTGACCTGAAAGCGTACGAGCAGGCCGGAGGCTATCAGGGCTTGCGCAAGGTTTTGAACGGCATGACGCCGAAACAGGTGACCGAGCAGGTGAAGGATTCGAACCTGCGCGGCCGGGGCGGCGCCGGATTCCCCACCGGCCTGAAATGGTCGTTCGTGCCGCTGGGCAAGGATGCGCCGCACCCGACTTATCTGGTCTGCAACGCCGATGAGATGGAGCCGGGAACTTTCAAGGACCGCCTCCTGCTCGAGCGAGATCCGCATCAGCTTATCGAGGGGATGACCATCGCCGGCTTCGCCATTGAAGCCGATGTCGCGTACATCTTCTTGCGCGGCGAATACGTGCTCGCGGCCGAACGGGTGGGCCGCGCGATCGCGGAAGCCTATCAGGGCGGTTATTTGGGGAAAAACATTCTGGGCTCCGATTACAGCCTGGAACTGTACTTGCATCTGAGCGCTGGACGCTACATCTGCGGCGAAGAGACCGGCCTGCTGAACGCCCTTGAGGGCAAGCGCGCCAACCCGAGAGCCAAGCCGCCGTTCCCTCCGGTATGCGGGTTATTCGGCAAGCCGACCGTGGTGAATAACGTGGAGACGCTGTGCAACGTACCCCACATCGTCAACCACGGCGCGCAGTGGTTTCAGAAGCTCAGCCGGAGCAAAGACGGCGGCACGAAGCTATTTGGCGCGAGCGGCAAGGTCAAGCGGCCAGGAATCTGGGAACTGCCTATGGGCACGACGATCCGCGAGATTCTCGAAGAGCACGCGGGCGGCATGCGGGACGGTGTGCGGTTCCGGGGCTTATTGCCCGGAGGAGCCTCCACCGATTTTCTGACCGAGCAGCACCTCGATACGCCCATGGACTTTACCGAAGTGGCCAAAGCCGGCAGCCGCCTGGGAACCGGAACGATGATCGTGCTGGACGATCAGACCTGCCCGGTCGGCATGGTCTGGAACCTCGAGAAATTCTTCGCTCAAGAATCCTGCGGATGGTGCACGCCGTGCTGGAGCGGCCTGGCTTGGGTCGAGCGCATTCTCAGGGCCATGGAAGACGGCCAGGGCCAGCCCGGCGATCTGGAGAAGATGGAGTTTCAGACCCGGTTCTGGGGCAATACCTTCTGCGCCCTGGCGCCCGGCGCGGCCGAGCCCCTGCAAAGCGCTCTCAAATATTTCCGCGACGACTTCGAGCGGCACATTCGGGAGAAGCGCTGCCCCTGGAGATGGAATGGCTAGGATCTTCGTGGACGGCAAGCCGTATGAAATGAACCCCGAGCAGAATCTGCTCCACGGCTGCCTTTCCGCAGGCTTCAACCTGCCGTATTTCTGCTGGCACCCGGCGCTGGGTTCGGTGGGGGCCTGCCGGCAGTGCGCCGTCAAGCAGTTCAAAGACGAGAACGACAAGCGGGGCCGCATCGTGATGGCTTGCATGACGCCGGCCGCGGAAGGTACGCGAATCTCGATCGATGACCCCGAGGCCGTGACCTTCCGCGCAGCCATCATCGAAGGCTTGATGCTGAATCATCCCCACGATTGCCCAGTGTGCGACGAAGGCGGAGAGTGCCACTTGCAGGATATGACGGTCATGACCGGGCATGATTACCGCGAATACCGCTTTGAGAAGCGCACGTTTCGCAATCAGTATCTGGGGCCGATGGTGAACCATGAGATGAACCGCTGCATCCAGTGCTACCGGTGCGTGCGCTACTACCGTGACTACGCGGGCGGGCGCGACTTGAACTCTTTCTCGCTGCACAACACCGTCTTCTTCGGCCGGCACGAAGACGGGGTGCTCGAAAATGAGTTCAGCGGAAACCTGGTGGAGATCTGCCCGACGGGCGTTTTCACCGACAAGACGCTGAAACGCCACTACACCCGGAAATGGGATTTGCAGTTCGCCCCTTCCATCTGCGTCCACTGCGGCCTGGGATGCAATATCGACGCCGGCGAGCGTTATGGAACGCTGCGCCGCGTAGTCAATAGATATAACTACGAGGTAAACGGATATTTTCTCTGCGACCGCGGCCGCTTCGGGTACGAGTTCGTCAACGACGAGCGCCGCTTCCGCCGGCCGCTGCTGAAGGGTCAGCCTGTTTCCGCGGAGGCGGCTCTCTCGCGCCTGCGCGAGCTGGTGGACCGCAACAAAGCGATCGGAATCGGCTCGCCGCGGGCGTCTCTCGAGTCCAATTTCGCGCTGCGGAAGCTGGTAGGCGAGAAACGGTTTTTTTCCGGATCGGGCGAC
>DASREK010000013.1:0-14229 GCA_035652135.1 Bryobacterales bacterium
GACCCGCCGGCGCCGCATGGAACGCGATCAACAGCGCAAACACAAGCCACGCGATGGCCCGCTGTGCGGCGGTCGCCTTCCGATACCCAGGGTGCGGCGAGGATAACAAGCACCATTAGTCTAAGGCTGGCCGGCGATGCCTGTCAACGGAAAAACACACGCGCGCCCGAGCGCTGCGCTCGTTTGCCTCAAAACTCGAAGCGGAGGCCGATCTGCCCTTCGCGTCCCGGCAGATATTGCAGCGGCTTGCCGAGCGGCGTGGGCGTGTTCTCGAGCTGCTGCACCGCGGCCGGATTCGCCCGGTTGAGCAGGTTGAAAAACTCCAAAATCGCACGCACGCGCACTCTTTCTTTAATCGCGAATTGTTTAGAAAAGCGCATATCCAGATTCACGAAAGCGGGCGCCTCAAAATGATTGCGGCCGGCCAGAAAATCCACGCCGTTCAAAATGCCGTCTCCATCCACATCGGCCGGCGGCGCCGAAGCCGCCGTGAAATGAAAGCCGCTCTGCGCCCGAAAGATCCCGCTGGCGCCCAAGCCCCAGGGGAGCTGTATCATGCCGTGCAGCAGCAGTGTGTGATTCAGCGCGAGATCGGAAGGCCCGCGATCGAGGTCCGCCCCGTTGTAGAACTTCCCCGCTTGCGGCACCGGATTGCCGTTGCTCGCGATGAAAGAGCCGAATGCATTTGTTTGCCCGGTTGCCGGATCTGTAACGATCGGCGGAATGCCGGCAAAGCTGTCGGTCGGCCCGTTGGCCCCCAGAAACCCTGCCCCGCGGCTGGTGGTTTGCACCTCGCTAACGAGACTCGAATTCAGGGCGTTGTCGAAAGCGTTCGCCCAAGTGTAAAAAACTTGGGCCGTGAAGCGGCGGCTCATGCGCTTGCGGATTCCGGCACTGATGCCGTCGTAAGTGCCTCTGTACCACGGGCCGTAGCTCAGAATCGGTCTCGGGCCTGTGCCCGGCTGGAGTTCGCCCGTGTGCCCCGGAAGTCTGGCTGCGAAAGCGAGATTCGTCGTCCGGACGCCGAGCATATTCCGTATGTCCCGGTGATGGTATTCCGCCTGAATCACCAGGTTCTGCGTGATCGCGCGCTGCGCCCCGGCATGAAAATCGGCCGTATAGGGCGTCTTGAATCCCGGGTCCACGGTGATCGGCACCGCGAAGGTCTGGGGCGTGAGAAAGTTCGTCGTCAGATTGCCGAATGCGCCCCAGAAGAAAAATCCCGGCGGCCGCCCCAGCGCCGCGCTCGCGGCGTCGGCAAACTGCTGCGGATCAAGCCCCGTCAGAGCCTGCACGTTGTCCATCGTGACCACCGTGTTCGGTGGAATCGGCGCGTGGCCCGGCGCCACGGCCGCATTCAAGTGGTCCACTCCCCAGAACGGCAAGCCCGCCACCGGGCAAGACGCCCCTGCCGACTGGATTTGGGCGTCCGTCAAAACAGGCGAGTGGCACACTCCGTAGTTTTGCGGAAACGTCGTCGGATCGCCGTAAAACAGCCGTGGGAATGAAACCGACTGGTCCCGGAAAATATTGGCGCCGCCAAAGCCCGGGATATCCCGCGCCAGACCCAGCCGGAAATGATCGTAGAAAATTCCCCAGCCGGCGGTGAGCAGCGTTTTCGAAGCCGGCGACCAGGCGAGGCCCAGGCGCGGCGAAAAGTTGGCCCGATTGGGGAAGCGCGAATCATAATCCCAGCGCACGCCCAGATTCAGCGTGAGCTTCGGGAAAGCCTTCCAGTCGTCCTGGAGGAAAAGCCCGTTATAGGTGTTTCGCAGCCGGATTCGGTTGTCCTGCGGAGTCACGCCGCCCACCTGGGTCAGTGTGTACACGCCCGAATTGACCGGACCGAATTGGGCGAAATCCGAAACCGTCGCGAATAGTTGATTGAAGAGATTCGTCGCTTCCGCGCCGTCCATCCGCGCTCGTTGAAAATCCCATCCAAACTTGATTTCATGCGCTCCCAGAACCTTGTCGAGGTTCGCGCCTGTCGAAATGTGTTGTTGATCGAGGCGCAACGGCGTGAACCCTGCTCCGAACTTCACTTGCCCCAGATCGCCGCTGAGCCTGCCCGTCGTCAAGCTGCTGAACATGTTGAACGCCGTAGCCGCCGGCCCGGCCTCCGGATGCGAGGGTTTCTGGAGAAACGGTTCGTCAAAGTATTGCCAATAGGCGTTCAGCAAAACTGGATTGCTCCGGCCGCCCAGAGTGGCCGTATCGTGCCAGCCGGCTGCAAGAATCCGGCTGTCGGAGTTGGTCCTGGCGGAGGGCAGACTGGTGGCCAGCGAAAGCGGCAGAAAGTCGGTCACATGGATATTGGTGAGGCTCAACTGCTCGGTGAGGCGATGCCGGCCTGTCTGCTCGTCGAGCTTCGCCAGGCCCCGCGTCTCAAAAGTCTGGCTATGTTTGTCAAAACTCTCCTCGCGCGCCTGGAGAACGTCCGGGATGCCGGGCGGGAAGCTGAAGTTCAGCTCGCGGCTTTCCCGGATCCGCTCCAGGGAAGCAAAAACGAAGGCCCGGTCTTTCAGGATGGGTCCTCCCAGGGTCGCGCTCGGATCCCAGCGCAGCAGAAATGGCGCTGCGCGGCCCGAGACGTCGGACGAATCGAGGAAAGAATTGCGATGGAACACCGAGGCCAGCCCGTGCCACCGATTCGTTCCGCTCTTGCTGACCACGTTTACAACACCCCCTGATCCGTGCCCGAATTCCGCCTTGTAACCGCCCGTGAGCACTTGAAACTCCAAGATCGAGTCCTGGTCGAAGGGAGAAGCGGGGCCGCCGTCGGCGACATCGCTGTTGGGCATGCCGTCAATCAGATAGATTACGTTGCCGCTTCGCTCTCCAAGGATCGGCGCGGCGGCGTCGCTTCCCGCGTTCGCCTGGCGGTTGATGGCGATGCCCGGAACCAACTGCATCAAATCAAGGTAGTTGCGCCCGTTGATAGGCATCTGCTCGATCTGCTGCGGCTGGATCGTCATTCCGGAGGAAGAAGAGTTTGGTTCCATCTGCGGCGCATCGGCGGGAACGGTGACCGCCTCCTGTACCGCTCCCAGCGCAAGCTCAATGTCCATCGCCTGTACGCTGTTGACCGTGACCGTCAGCCCTTCGTATTCCCGGGCGGCGAAATCGGCTTTTTCGGCGCGCAAATTGTACGATCCCGCCGGCAGCCCAGGAATCCGGAACGAGCCGGCTGCATCCGTGGTAAACCGCGCCTCCCGGGCGAGCAGGGGGCCGCTTAGAGTGATCTCGGCCCCCGCGATCGGCAAGCCCTGCGAGTCCCGGACAACCCCTTGAATCACAGAGGTGGTCTGCGCGCCGGCCGGCGGCAGGCATCCGGGAAGGATCGAGCAGGCAAACGCCAACGCGAAAAGCAGGCGCTCGCAGCGAGGCGGGGCCGCTCCGCCCCGGCGGTCTTTGCCAGGCGCATAATGCGACTTTGATCCCATTTGTGTTCGGGACGCCGGTAGCGCCCGATTCTGCTATATCGGTGATTCCTGCCGGCGGCCGTAGGTCTGGAAGAGCGCCAATGGGCCTCGCAGAGCTTTTTTTCAGCAGCGCCGCTGGTTGCCGGCCAATCCGCCGCGCGAAGCCGCCGGCGCCAACCGGCCCACCCGGCAAAATGTTCTTGTCTTCCTGATGGAAATATACTAATCTCTATAGACATGATAGGGATTGCTCTGCGTCCCCCATTTCCGCGCTGTTGAAGCACCCGCTATTGCGGCTCTCCAAAGAACTAACTGCCTTTTTTTCAATCTAATACTCACAAAAGGAGAATTTGGCATGGCACAGGTTCAGTGGCGAACGGTATTCCGCGAGATCAAACTTCTTCCCCTCCTTTTCCTGAGCGCGGCCTCTCTTCGGATTTATGTTGCGCCCTTGGCGGCTCAAGTGGGCGCCAGCATTTTGACCGGAAGAATCATCGACCCATCGCAATCTGCCATCCCGGATGCCGAGGTCAAGGTGACGAATTTGGCGTCAGGTTCGGCTCGGACGGTGCGCTCCAACAACGACGGCATCTACCGGGCGCCGGCGCTTGTGCCGGGAAGCTATCAGATCGAGGTCCGCGCGGCGGGCTTTGAACCCGCTGTCCGCAGGGGAGTCGTCCTCGAGGTGGCGCAGACGGTCGCTGCCGACTTCGTTCTGCAAGTGGGCCAGCAGAGCCAGGCGATGGAAGTCACGGGCGACATTCCGGCGATCGAAACGCAGTCCTCGAGCCTCGGCCAGCTAGTGAATCACAAGATGATCGACAACCTTCCGCTGCCCAACCGCTCTGCCGCGTCGCTGGTCAACCTTTCTCCCGGCGTAGTCATGATCAACAGCGGTGAAGGCGCGGAAAATTATCCGGTGTTCTCGGTGGCTGGAGGGCGGGCGCGCAACCAGAATTTCACGCTGGACGGGGGTAACGTGACGAATGCAGTGGGCGTTACCCGCCCGCAGCAGCAGACTAGCCTGCCGCTCGACGCCATGCAGGAGTTTCGCGTGATCTCAAATAACTACTCCGCCGAGTATGGCCACTCCACTGGCGGCGTCATTGCGATGTCCACGCGCTCGGGTACGAACCAATTTCACGGCAGCGTGTTCGAGTTTGCGCGCAACAATGCGTTGGACGCGCGGAATTTCTTCGCTTCTGTCACGCCGCCTCTGAACCTGCACCAGTTCGGCGCCTCGCTCGGCGGTCCGCTCCGGAAAGACAAAACGCATTTCTTTGCCGCCTGGGAACAGACCCGGGAAACATTTGGCAGCGCTGCTATCTACACCGTCCCGACCTTGGCCGAGCGCCAGGGCGACTTCTCTCGGATCCCCAACGCCATCTACGATCCGGATACCCTGGCCGGCGGCAAAAAACAGCCGTACCCGGGAAACGTCATTCCGCGGAGCCAGCTAGATCCGGTTGCTGTGGCCGCCCTGCCTTACATTCCTCTGCCGAATCGCACGCCGGCAGCTAGCCGGGCCAACGGCGACTCGAACAATTTCGGCGCCAACAGCCATTCCTCGCTGCGGCGGGATATCGTAGTAGGGCGCCTCGATCATCACCTGAGCGGCAAAGATCAGCTCACCACCCGCTATTACGTCAATGACTACGGCCAAGTCGACGGCGGCGCGTACGGCATTCCTGTCTCCGATCCGGCGGCCGGCTCTACTGACGGCCGGGTGCAAAGCTTTATGGGCAGTTGCCTGCACACTTTCAGCTCCACCCTGGTCAATAGTCTCCAGTTCAGTTACGACCGCCGGAGCTTTATCCAGCGCCGCTTCGGGGCGGGTCAGGGGCTGGCGCAGTCGCTAGGTCTTTTGAACGTGAGCCGCGCCGGTTTTCCCACCTTCAATATCAGCGGGTATGCCTGGCTGGGCGCGCAAGGCGCAGCGAACGCCGCCATTGCGCGCATCCAGACGCCCATTACAGATACCCAGTGGACCGACGCCGTTTCCGGATTCTACGGCCGGCACGCCGTCAAAATCGGCCTTGAATACCGGCGCGGGTACAACCGCGAAATCAACGACCCATCGTCCTCCGGAGCTCTTGCCTTCACACGCCAGATTACAGATCAGCCCGGCATGGCGGGCACGGGCGACGGCTTCGCCAGTTTCCTGATCGGTCAGGCCAGCCAAGCCGCGCTCCAGAACACGGATAGCATTCCTTCCCATGCTTCTTACTGGGCGGCTTTTGCGCAGGACGATCATCGAATCACGAACAATCTCACCCTGAATCTCGGCCTGCGGTGGGAAGTGGAATTGCCCCGGTACGTAGATCACAACCGGATGAACTCCTTTGACCGCTTCGCGATCAATCCCGTTTCCGGGACGCCGGGCCTTGTCACCTTCGCCGGCGTTGGCGGCGCGCCGCGAACGGCCTTTGACGCTAACTTTGCCAATTTCGGCCCGCGCTTCGGATTTGCCTATAGCGCGCCGTTCTTCAGGAATCTGGTGTTGCGCGGCGGAGCCGGCGTCTTTTACGGACCCATGGTGAGCGCCAGCGTCGGTCCCGCGGCCGCCCTGGGCTTTTCTGACAATCTGAATCTGATCGCGGCGAACCCCGACTTGGCCTCAGCTCTCGTCTTGAGAAATGGTTTTCCGCTTTATACGCGGCCGCCTATCACTACCCCCGGATTCGGAGCCGTTCCTCTCGGTGTGGCGCCCACGACGGCGGTCACATTTTTCGACCGCCGCCGGCCTACGCCCGTCTCGTACCAGGTGAACTTCGATATTCAGAATGAGATCCGCGCGAATCTCGTGATCGAGGCCGGTTACATGGGCAACGTGAGTCATCACCTGACGGCGAACGACCTGTCTATCAATCAGGTCCCGCCCCAACGGATGGGCCCTGGCAATGCTCAGCTTTTGCGCCCGTTTCCGCAGTTCAGCAACGTCTCGATGATCAACCCGCCGGTCGGCGATTCGAATTACCAGGCTGGTTTTATGAAGCTGGAACGGCGCTTCAGCCATGGCTTCGCCCTGCTGGCGCATTATACCTTCTCGAAATTCCTCGATGATGCCGCTTCCTCAAATGAACTGGGAGATCCGGGAAGCTACATGAACGCCTACAATCGCAAACTGGACAAGGGCAGAAGCGGCAGCGACATCCCGCACCGGGCCGTCATCACTGTGCTCTATCAGATGCCGGCCTTTTCCGGCCGCCCCCTGGCAAGCACCCTTGCCGGCGGGTGGCAGGCTGGCCTTCTGGGCGTGTTGCAGTCGGGCCAGCCTTTCACGGTTTATGATTCGGTCAACAACACGAATGCCTTTCCGGCCGGAACTCCACGGCCGAATTTGATCGGAGATCCTAGCGCCGGCCCGCACACGCTGGCCCGTTGGTTCAACACGGCGGCGTTCCAGAGCGCCCCGGCCTATACTTTCGGCGATTCCCCGCGATCGGTGCTCCGCGGCCCGTCTTGGAAAACCGTAGATCTGACTCTTTCCAGGAACCTAAAGCTCAACGAGCGCTGGAGCGCCGAGCTGCGCGGGGAGTTTTTCAATCTCCTCAATCACGCCAATTTCGACATCCCCGGACACACGCTCGGCAATGCCGATTTCGGAGTGATCTCCTCGGCGGAGCCGGCGCGCACCGTGCAAGTGGCGCTCCGGTTCGTCTTTTGATTCAGTCTGTCTTTCCATTGGATCCGGACTGTTTGCTGATCGCGTGCAGGCAATACTCCAACCCGGGCCGCGCGCGCCCGGCCCGGCTGTATTGCGGCGGGGCCGGGAAGAAAGGTAAAGTGAGCGAACGGACGCGTCGGATAGCCCGGCGGGACGGCGAGTTTCTGCCAATGCCGCGTCCTCCGGAGCAGGTTTGGAGTTCAACGCTGATGAACGAGGGAATGACTCTAAGTCTGGAAGCCGAGATCGAGGAGATCTACGCCGACTCCGAGGCGAAACGCGACGCCCGCATCGACCAACTCCTGACCACGTTTCGCCAGGGGCTGAACCGCGGCGAAATCCGCGCCGCAGTGTTCGATGGCCGCTGGAAGACCAACGTTTGGGTGAAGAAAGCGCTCTCCCTGTGCGTGCGCTTCGGGCGCTTGACGCAGAGCGCCGCAGGAGCGCCCATCGACCTCGATACGCTTCCTCGCCGAGAGTTCTCGCTCGAGGATGGAGTCCGCGTCACGGATGCCGGCTGTTTCGTGCGCGACGGCGCGTGCGTTTCGGCCGGCTGCACCTTGATGCCGGCTACGGTGGTCCAGATGGGAGCCTATGTTGGGCCGCAGACGGTCGTGGGTGAGGGCGTGAGCATCGGCGTATGCGCGCAGATCGGGGCGCGGGTTCACCTCAACCCCGGAGTCAAGATCCATGGCCAGCTTCAGCCCCTCGAGGGGCTTCCCGCGATCGTCGGCGACGGCGCCAGCATCGGCGCGAACTGCGTGATTGGCGCGGGCGTGATTGTCGGCCCGGGCGCTGTCATCTTCCCGGGCACGATTCTCCTGTGGCAGACGCGGCTGTATGATCCGCTTCGGAAGCACCGCTTTCTGGCCAGCGAGGCCAACCCGCTCATGGTTCCCCCCGGCGCCATTGTGGTGCCCGGCAGCCGCTCGCTGGCGAAAGGAGCTGCCGGCGATGCTCTGTTGAGCGTCCAGATCGGGGTCATCGCCGGATACATCACCGATCACAACTTGCCCGCGGCGCTGCTCGACCGGCTACTGGAGGACTGATCCCGTTCGCAAAAAGCGGTTGATCAGTTGAACTGCCTCCTCGTGGCCTTCCCGATCCGTCGATAGACCCAGCGTTTTTGTGCGCCCGTCATGGAAACGCAGCACAAGCTGCCGCGTGGTCCTCTTGGTGACCACGATATCCGCGGTTGGCGGAACCGTGTAGGTCAAACGCTCGTCGCTGACCGCCCGCCCGAACCAGGACATTCGGATTTCCACTGCCGACTGCCCGCGCCAGAACAAAAATTCGTATTGCAGCCCCATCAGCCAGACCCCGAGCAGCGCGCATATGCCTCCTCCCATCAAAAGCGCCCAAAATGTAGTCCGGGGAGAACCAAACCGCCAGTGCGTGAACGCGGCAACGCCGGCCATGAATAGGCCGCTCGCCAGAGCCAGCCATCCGGCTACGGCGTACGGCAGCTCCTGCAACACGAGCAGATCCGGTGTGGAAGCCGCAATCCGATATGCTGCCGACGGGTTCACGGCTGTGGCGGCGGCTGTACTTGCCAGCGAAGTTCCTGGAACAGGGGAGCCAGATCCTCTTGGGAAAGGATCAGCACCCCGCCATCCTCCGCGCTCTCGCGCAGGTAATACTGCACCGCGCCCAAGAGGCGGTCCGCCAGTTCCGGCTTGATCGCCGGCAGCGTCTGCGAATCAAACAGCGGAAAGAAGAAGGGATATGCCAGATGCAAGGGCTCGGTGATGAAGGTGCGAAAATACTGTTCGCATTGCTTGTAAAATTCTTCGGGATCCCCTTGAATTCTGGCCTGGATCACGACGCCACGGCCGCCCAGCAGCGGCCACACGTTCGTGCGCTGCTTGCGCTCGCCTTTCAGCCGGAACACCATGGAAATCGGGGGCCTGGGGATCTCGCCCGGGACGAATGTCTCGAATTCCTCGCGCGTCCAGACTGCCGGCGGCGGCTTGTGAGGCCACACCCCCACCCCAACCACAGGCGCCCAGGCCGGACCGTTCTTGGAAAGCTGCTTGCTGGCGCCGTCGTGATGCAGTTTCCACATCTGCAACAAAGTCTCCTGCGATTCGCCAAACGCCGCATCCAGAGCCTTCTCCAATTTGGCGAGCGTCCCGAGATACGAGTCGCGCTCTTCGCCGGCCAGAGGATAATCGCCGCAAGCCCACAGGTACGCGAAATACTGATGCTGCCGCCCGAGGGCTTGGATCTCTATCCGAGCTAAGGGAGGGTCCGGCGGTCTCATGGCCTGTCGGGGAACACGTGGCCTGCCTCGCGCATGCTGCTGACCACCTCGTGAATGATCGGACGAATGGGCTTGCTCGAAGCCAGAAGGACGCCTTTATCAGACGGACTCTCCGTCACAAAAAGATCGCAGACCTCGAACAGATGCTTTACCTCTTCCTCGGGCAGATTGAAGAAATCCTGGCTGCACCACCGCGGCAGTACGTACAGAAGCCCCCGGTATTCGAGACGGTCCTCCCATCCTTTCCCAAAGTATTTTTTACTCTTCTTGAGAAATTCGCTTTGCGCGGAGGCCGCCATGCTGAGCATGCCCGGGATGTCGTATTGCTGAGCCATAGATTGGTAAGCCGGATGTTTCTGGACTCCGGCGGGCACCACCAAAGGCGGCGCCTGCGCGGCCGGATCCGGTTTCACCAGCAACATCGTCATCCCGCCCCACCCCCAAAATAATTCCAACTGCTTTTGCGGGTTCTTGCGGAGAAACCAATAACAGATCCCGCGCAGAAAAGGCTTCAGCTCAAACGGTTTTTCTTGACGCCGGATGGCCTCGGTATCCTCTGTCTTCGGAATGGAAGGCAGTGGAGCGCCGGGGGCCCGGCTGAACCCCATGACCGGGTTGAAATCCAGCGCCGTCTGGATGAATTGCTCCTGACGATCCGGGTAAATCGCTTCGGCCTCGACGAACAGTTCTGTTTGCAGCCGCCCGTCAGCAGCCAGCCGCTTCACCAGTTCTGACAGGAACTGGAGCGCCCATTTGCGCTGCTGCTCTTTTGCCGGCAGAGAGGCTGGCAGCCAATACAGCTCGCAGCGGGTCAGGCTTTCGGCCTTGCGAAAAGGCTCTACCGGCTCTTTTCCGGGAGCCTCCGTAAGACGAGAAGGGCCGGGGGTAGATTTTACGTCCGGCATGATTGCATTCACATCGCAATGGAGTTGATTGCCATGGAAAGAGACTTGATGGCCATCTGCGTCCCCAGCTCCAAAAGCTCCGCTTCGGTCTCCATTGCATCGATCTGAAATTGCATAGCAGCGAGTTTGTTCTGGAGCGCGCGGCTGCCGTTGTCGAAACCTTCGAAATGTATATTGATTCCGGTTGCAGCAAAGTTCAGCACTGGGGTGAGATTCAGATAGGTGGGTGTGATCGTCGTATAAAGTACATAGAACTGAAAATAGATCATCCCGATGTTGTGCAGACTGTTGCCGGCCCAGAGCTTACTCATCACGAAATGAAGGTAAACCCCCGGCTCAAACCTGTTTTGCGGGGAAGCATGGGTCGCGACGTGGTTGGACACGTAGTTGTAGGCGGCAGCGCCCACGTACGTCCGGATCGTCGAGCCGACAACCGTTTGATTGAGATTGCTGACCGTCGTGCTGTTCACGTTTCCAACGGTTGTCAGGTTTCGATTGCCCATCACCAATCGCGTCTGGTTTCCGAGGATCGTGGTCATCTCATTGGCGTTAACCTGCTCTGTGAAGTTCCCGTCGATCTGCTGCCAGCGGTCGCCGTGCACCAGTTTGGCGTCAATGCCCGTGCATCCGGCGAGGGCCGCCGGTGTGGTCATGGCTCCGAAGTTTAACGCGCCGGGTCCGGAAAGATCTTTGTCCGTTTTGGGATCGTCGACCCTGCGCCCGATTTTCGTTTGTCCGTCGAAAGCAGGTTCGAAAATAGGCATAAGATGTTCTTCCTCCGAAACTGGTTTTTTCTACGCGGCAATTTTCCGCGCAGCCTAGCCGACTTCCCGCGAAAAAAACGCGCTCTTCAGGTGGATGCGGCCGCCGGCGTTGATAAAAATATCCCCGTCACAATGCAGCATCATCGTCGGCCGCCCGTTTTCGTTCGTGTTTTCCAGCATGGCGATCTTGATGTGTTGCGGCGTCGCGATGGCAATGGCTTCTTTGCCCTTCTTATCCACGAGCTGGATGCGGTGGCCGCTCTTGGTGACAATCCGCTTGCAATCATTGTCGCCATATTCCCCGCCCCAGAAGTCCTCCGTGGGGGGCCTGTCGACGGCATTCCAGATCGATCCCAGGACGATGGGCCGCTCCGGATCTCCGTCTTGAAACGCGACGACCACTTCGTCGCCGATCTCCGGGATGAAGTAGAACCCGCGGTCCGAGCCCGCGTGAGGCGTCATCATCCGCACCCAGAATGGCGTATCTCCGTCCCAGTAGAACTGAACCTTCACCCTGCCGAAACCCTGCGGATCGACATTCTCCACCACCCTCGCCTGGACGACTCCATTCCACTTCCTCACCGGCGGCGGTTCCGGGTTCGTGTAGTGGGTCCAGGGTGTGCACCAGAACTCGTTCCTGTACCCTTTCGGACTCCAGCGGTGGATCACCTTAGTCAGCCCATAGGTGCCCCGCGCATCCAGCACGCCATCGATCTTGATCTGGTTTCCCGCCAGCAGTTCCTCGTTGCGGCTCTCGCCGGAGCCGACAATGGCGCTCCCGATCGTCCGCTCACATTCTTTTTTCACCAGAGCCTCATATTGATCCAGCGTGTAGGCCCGCGCCCGCTCCAATACTTCCCCATTTCCAAAGTTTCCCGTTTTTTCCGAGGCCTCCTTCACGGCCTCCACCATCGGCCCGCTCCCGTCCATGAACTCGGGCACTTGCCGGACCTGCCAGTAGATCTTGCTTTCCTGGTACCGGCAATAGTTCGCGCCGCTCATCGTCCTTCTGGCGACCTTTCCCCGGATTTTGAAGCTGCGCAGGCCGTCTTCCGCCCGCCACTGGACCGTGTTCTCCTCCTGAAACGTGTTTACCACTTGTAGCGACTTTTCCGCGGGATGGTACCGGATCCAGCATCCGTGATCGTCGGCCAGCCGCTTCAAAAAGTCCCAAAAGCTCTCCTGCCAGACGATGTAGGGATCCGGCGGGCTCTTTTCTTCACACACCACCAGAGAGCTGATATTCAGCGGAGCACAGAGCATGGTCACCATGTCGCGCAATGGCGTGGGGTCGAAACGAAAGAACCTTCGCCCGAAATCCAATTTGTACGTCGGGTCCACGCCCTTCAAGCGGGCGGTATAACTGCCGTAAATTTCATATTCGAGTTCGGCCTCCAGCACGAAGCCGTCGAACAAAATGTGTTCGGCGCCCTCTTCATCCACCGCGGCGATGCTCAGGTCTTTGCCCAGGCAGCTCTCGATCGGAAATCGTTGGTCTCCGCTTTGCCGCGCCTCAACGTCGCACCACCAATGCTCGTTCAGTTCCTGACGGACCTCTACGTTTTCGAGCATCGCGCCTTCGCTGAACTTGCTGATTTCCTGGCCGTCGATCAGGACCTTGATGAAGCTGGCTGCCATAAGAGATCTTCTCCCTCCGCCATCCTTGCTTTCGCAACGCCGCGGGCTACTGCCGGGACTTCAGCAGGGCATCAATTCTAGCAATATATTTCTTGGCTTGCTCAGCCTCGGCGAGCTGATCGTTGATCTGGAGCATCGCCGCAAAATGCTGGCGCGCCTGCGGCAGAGAATCGAGGTTTCCCGTCAATTCGGCCTTTTTCGTGTACGCCAGGCCCAGGGCCCAGTGAACCTTCGGATCATCCTTGTCGTATGCCAGCGCCCGGGTGTAATTTTCGATCGCCGGGTCCGGATGCGACAACAGCCGCTCGCAATCCCCCAGGCCGAAATACGCCAGACTCTGCAAGTCCTTCCAGATGTCTTGCTGCGCCGCGCGCTTCTTCTTGCCCGCGCCCGCCAGAAAGCCGAGGACGTAGTAGTTGAGTTTGCCGGCCAGCTTGCTTTGAAAGTCGCTCAGCCGCAGATATTCCCGATACTCTTTCTCCGCTTCCACATACGATCCGCTCAGGCGCAGGCTGTCGGCGAGAAAAAAATGGGCCTCGGGGTTTTCCGGCAGCAGCCGGATGGCCTTGCGCGCCGATTCGATCGATTGCGGGTACATGTCTTTCATGCGGTAAGCCTGCGCCAGCAGGCTCAGGCCGAGAGCCTGCTTCGGTTCGCGCTGCACCACCGTATTGAGCTGCCGGATCGCTTCATCGAAATCGCCGATATCCAGCAGCATCCCGCCGAAGCTGATCCGCGCCTCGATGGAATCGGGGTCGATCTCGAGCGCCCTCCGGAAGGCCTTCTGCGCCTTGTCGTCCTCGTAAAGCGCGTTGTAGGACCGCCCCAGATACATCGCCGCCTGGCTGAACTTGGGATCCTCCGCCAGCGCCTTCTCGAAAAATTCAGCGGCCTTCCTGTAGTTTTCCGCGTAGCCCTTGTTGTAATATTCCAGCCCGCGATCGAGCAGATCAGACGCTTTCTTGTTCCGCCGGCGCACGTAAACAATCTTGATGCTGACCGTAGTTTCCTGGCCCGGATATACCATCTCCTCGCGCGGCCCGTCCGGCTCGTAGCCCATCTTGACGCCCTGGATGGTGTGCGGCCCGGGCCGCAGGCCTTGCAATTTCAGGGGCGCGGCTTTGTTCACCACGCCGGACGATTTGCCGTCCACGAAAACTTCCACCCCGTCCATATTCGCCTCCAGCACCAGGGCGCCGAAGTCGGACGTCTGGGCTGCCGGCGCGCGGCGGGCGAAAGTTTTCGGAATGTAGGCCAGCGGCATATTCGGGTCGAAGCTGCCTCGTTCGGAAGTCGGGTTCTGGCGGGCGTTCGTCGCCTCCCGCACGTTGCGGTGAACGTACTCGGCCAGTTCGTCAGCCGTTACAATGCCATCGGCGTTCTGGTCGGCTTCTCCCTCCAGTCCTTTCACCACGTAGTAGGTGAAGATGCCGTGGCCGCCGCCCCAGTCGGCGCTTTCAAAAGAAGCTTCCCGGTCGCGGCTGGCCGTCAGTGAAAACAGCGAGCTGTGCAGATCGAGAAGGCTCCGGTTGACGGCCTGGCTGTTTTCGGGCGTGATCGCTCCGCTGTG
>DASREK010000014.1:0-11563 GCA_035652135.1 Bryobacterales bacterium
AATCCCGAAGATATTCCCGCATTGATAGAAAAGCTGCACGCGGATGGCTACGATATGGTTACCGGATCGCGCTTCCTGAAGCGCAATGGCTACCCGATTCAACCGCTCCGGCGCCTCGGGGGCCTGCTGTTTTCGGTGATCCTCTATCCGATTTTGGGCAAGCGAATTACGGATCCCACCTCCGGCTTTGCGGCGGTGAACCGGCGGGCGCTCGAGGTTTTCAGCCGCAGCTTCCCTCTCGAATATCCCGAGATCGAGGCGCTGGTGGTGCTGCAACGCAAAGCCCTGCGTTTCTGCGAGGTGCCGGTCAGAATGTTCCCGCGCCGCGCCGGGCGCTCCACGATTGGTTCCCTGCAAGCGATTTACTATATGTTTCGCGTGCTGCTCGGAGTGATGGTCAACGTGCTCAAATATGAGCGGCGATTCCACACCGGCGCGCGGCGGCCGCCGGGCGCGTAAGGTATGGAACGGATCCGCATTGTCGTTGCCGTATTGACCGCGCTGCTCATCGTGCAAATTGTGCGCTCGGTCCGCCGCGAGCACATCCGCGTGGAATATTCCATGACCTGGCTGGGCGCCACTCTTCTGCTGCTCATCCTTTGCCTCTCGGATAAGGCCATGGGCCTGCTCTCCGGCCTGGTCGGAGTTCGCGACGCTTCCCTGGTGCTGATCATTCTGGCGGGAGTGCTGTTCGTGTTTACGTTTTTCCGCTATTCGGTGGTCGTTTCCAGTCTGAAAGACCATAACATCCAGCTCGCGCAGAAGGTCGGCATGCTGGAATGGGAGATCGAACGGCTCAACAAGCTCCTGCACGCCGTACAGAACCCGGAGCCAGAGAGCCGGGACTCGAAGTGAGAATCGTTTACGACGGAACTCCGCTGCTGATGCGCAGCGCGGGAGTAAAAAATTACCATTACGCTCTTCTGACCCGGCTGCTGCCGGCGATTCATCCCCACACGATTGAGTTGTTCCCGTTTCTCCCGGGTCTGGGCCGTCTTCGGAACGAGCATTCCAATTATTCGAGGCCTGCCACAATCCTGCGGCTGGCGGCGGTGCTCTCCGATAATTACCTCCGGCTTCCCCTAGGTTCCTGGGCGGCGCGGCGGGCGGACTTATTCCACCTTACCCACCATCTTCTGCATCCTCCGGAGCGCGGCGCCCTTCGCCTGACCTCTTTGGTGCACGATCCGACCTGCGTACTGATGCCCGAGTTTCACACCCCCAGCAATGTCCGGTATTTTCGACGCTTTGTTCAGGAAGTCATGCCGCGGCTGTCCGGCATTATAGTGCCTTCCGAAGCCGTAAAGCGGGATCTCATAGAAAAGCTCCACGCCTGCCGGGAGCGCATCACTGTAATTCCGCACGGGGTGGAGGAGAGATTCTTTCAAACGCCGCGGCAGCCGGCGCGCTTGCCGCAGGGAGTGCCGGAACGTTACATTCTCTCGCTCGGCGCCATGGAACCGCGCAAAAACCTGACCGCATTGCTCGAAGCGTATCAGCTCCTGCCCGAGGATCTGCGGCAGGCTTACCCGCTCGTGATCGCCGGAGCTTCGGGCTGGAAAAATGAAAGGCTGCAACGGAATTTGCAAGACCGGCCCAGCGTATGTGCGATAGGTTACATCGACGCGGACCTCCTGCCGATGCTCTACGCCCGCGCCTCCGTTTTCGTTTTTCCGTCGCTCTACGAGGGCTTTGGAATGCCGCTGCTGGAAGCCATGGCCGCTGGCGCGCCGGTGGTCGCCTCGAATGTTTCGGCCATTCCTGAAGTTGTAGGTGAAGCCGGACTGCTGGTAGATCCCCGCAGCCCTTCGGAAATCGCCCGCGCCATCGAGCGCGTTCTGGACGACCGGGATCTGGCGGAAAACCTGGCTGCCCGAGGCGCGCTCCGGGCGAGGCAATTCACCTGGCAAAAAACAGCCGCCGCGACCCGGTCGTTCTTTGAGTGCGTCGCGGGAAGCTGATGCAAGCCCGTGTGTGCGAATCTATAAGGCTTATGCCACTAGTTTCCGCACAGGAACTGCGCTCTCTTTCGCAAAGGATTTTCGTGGCCGCTGGCGTGCCTCCCGATGTGGCGCAGCGCGTAGCGGAGTCTCTGGTAGAATCGAACCTGCTCGGCCATGATTCCCACGGGGTGATTCGCGTGCCGTCTTATCTCACGATGCTCGGGGACGGCCGCATCGATCCCAAAGCTCAGCCGCGGGTGGCTCGGGAGACCGAAAGCACCGCGTTGGTGGATGGCGGCTGGCAGTTCGGGCAGGTGACGGCCCGGTACGCCATGGAGCTCGCCGTCTCCAAGGCGGCGCGCACCGGTGTGGCGGCGGTGCAGCTTTACCAGAGCGGTCACATCGGCCGCCTTGGCGAGTACGCTCACCAGGCTGCCGAACAGGGCATGGTCGGCCTGGTCTGCACCAACAACCATACCAGCGGCCAGATCCTGGCTCCCTTCGGCGGAACTGCCCGCCGGCTCTCTCCAAGCCCGATTGCCATCGCCGCGCCCGGCGGCCAGGATTTTCCGATTGTGCTCGACATGACCACGAGCACAACCGCCGAGGGCAAAATCCGAGTCAGACAAGCGCGAGGCCAAAGATTGCCCGAGGGCTGGATCATCGATGCCGCGGGCCGGCCTTCCACCGACCCCGCCGACTTTTACGGTCCGCCGCCGGGCAGCCTGTTGCCTTTGGGCGGCGAACTCGGCTACAAGGGATTCGGTCTCGCTTTTATGATCGACATCTTGTCCGGCGCCTTTGGCGGCAGCGGTTGCAGCCAGGCGAATCCGCCCCAGCTTCGAGGCAACGGCGTGTTTTTGCAGGCCATCGACCCTGGCGCCTTCGGCGCGAAGGAAAGCTTTAAGCGCGAGGTGGCCGCGCTCGCCGAGTACGTGAAAAGCTCTCCCGTGGCGCCTGGCTTCGACCGCATCCGAATTCCCGGAGAGACAGAGCACGAGGCCCGGCAGCAGCGGATGCAGCACGGCATTGAAATCGAGGAGGACACCTGGAGTAAGCTCCGGGCAGCCGCCGCGGAACTGGGACTGAAATGATGGACCGGGCGGAACTGGCCAGAGCCGTCGCCGCCATCCGTTGGGCTCACCGCATTGATCTAGGGCAGGGAATTGTCACGCCGGGAATTTGGGATACCCCGCAAATACTGAAGCGCCTCCATCTGCCGGCCGACTTGACCGGCCAGACCGTTCTCGACATAGGGTGCTGGGACGGCTTCTATTCGTTCGAAGCCGAGCGCCGGGGCGCCCTCCGCGTGCTGGCGACGGATTCCTTTACTTGGCAGCGCAAGAGCTGGGGATCCAAAGACGGCTTCAATCTAGCCCGGCAGGCTCTGCGCTCGCGGGTGGAAGATCTGGAAATCGATGTGCTTGATCTGGCGCCGGAAACTGTCGGAGTCTTCGACGTGGTGCTCTTTTTGGGCGTCCTCTATCACATGAAGCATCCGTTGATGGCCCTGGAGCGCGTGGCTTCCGTCACCGGCCGCCTGCTCATTGTGGAAACTGTCATCGACCTGCTTTGTATTCCCGGAAAAGCCTTGAAGTTTTACCCCGGTGATGAGCTGGACGGTGACGAATCCAACTGGTTCGGGCCCACGCCATCGGCCGTGGAAGCGATGCTGCGCGCAGCCGGCTTCCGCCGCGTGGAGAGAAAATGGCCTGCCGGAAGCCGGCTGCTGCTGTGGCGTGCTTTGAGCCTGGTGGGCAGCCGCGCGACGAAGCGCGCCGTGTTTCATGCGTACAAGTAAGCGGCCGGCGGTTGGCTATCAGAGGCGTGTGCGAACCGTAACAGGAATAAAGAACTGTCGCGGCCGAGTCGCTCAGCTCGCCCTTGGCGGCACAACCGTCGCCAGCCGGTCCATTCGGGCGGCCAACCCCGAGTGTTGGTCTCACCAGTGGCCGCGTATTTTTTGTTGAGTGTCAGTGGTAGTGGAACGACGTGGGCTTCGGTTGCGGCGCCGCCGCAGGCGGCATTTCCGTTCCTGCGACTACAGGAGCTTCGGAAGGCAGCTTGGCCAGGGCGATGTACCAAACGTACAAATTCAGAAGATAGGTGGGCGCGAGCAGGTAGGCGCCCAACGACATGAAGTGATGCGTCACGCGCAGCGCGTGGGCGATGGCCGCGCCGCTCAACTGCAAACCCAGACCCGAAGTGATTAGATAAAGCTGCTTGTTTGGATTCCAGCTTTTGGTAAGCATAATCCAAAGAATCGCATTGAGCAGCACAGCCGCAAAATAATAATCCCGGCCGACCTTGGTCATCAGCGGCCGGAACATCTTGTCCCAAGAATGGCTGTGCGTGAAAACCACGCTGAGCACGCCCGTCGTAACCGCACCCAAAAGAAGACCGAAATAAACAGCGTTGCGGTATTTGTGGCGCTCCATGGCCGCGCGGATCAAATGGATGATGATCATCAGAATCAGGAAGGTTCCCACGAAATCGCTGACCCAATAAGCAAGCACGTACTCTCGGGACCGCGGCCCGAAGTAGTACTTGAAGGATCCCTGAACAACAGTGGAAAGGAGATTGACGATCAGGTAAGCAAATAAGAAAGGGTAACGCGCTGCTGAACCGCGCAGCATGGTGGAGAGCAGCACAACATACATCCCCATGCAGGCGAGGGCGAACAACAATTCGTGAGGCGACATGCCCGGTTAAGTATCCTGTGCAACCACCCGGGTCATGCCGCCCGAAGTCCGGCAGCTACATACCGAACCGCGCGAAAGGGATATCATCTTCCGGTGGCGGATCCCATGGCCCATTCTTCACGCGTACCTTGAGAACCGGAATATCATCTTCCGGGGGTGGATCCCAAGGTCCGTTCTGTAAGCTAGCCCGCAGGGCCGGGATGTCATCTTCTGGCGGCGGATCCCACGGACCGTTTTGTAGAGCCACGTCCAGCGTTTCAGGCGGCGCGGTGGCTCCTGTGAGCAACGCAACTGCGGCGGTCTGTGGACCCAACACGCCAACTTGTTGTTGGGCATAGGCCGCCAGAACAAACAGCGTACAAATTGTAACACAAATCACGCTGTGTACGACGATTTTTTTCATCTCAAACTCCCTTGGCTCACGGCAACCGCTCTGCTTTCAAGCACCTACAATGACCGCTCGATCAGTAGCCAAGCCGATGTGAGCGGGTCCGACTACTCCCGCTGGTCCCAGTTTCCTTACTCCACCATTGTGAGGTGGAGCACACTCTGGCAATGGCTCAGATTCCCCTGATCTAGCTATAGGATTTATCTTGGTCTAGGTCGGGCAGAACTGGGGAACGGCTATTCGAGAGAAGTGAGCTTGCGCTGCAATGCGTATTTCACCAAGCCGGGAACGTCGTAAATGTGCAGCTTGCGCATGATATTGGAGCGGTACGTGTCCACCGTTTTGGGGCTGATGTCGAGGCGCGCCGCAATTTCTTTCGCCCGCAGGCCTTCGACCAGGAACCCAAACACCTGGTATTCGCGCGAGCTCAAACTCTCCAGCGGGTCCGCGGCCGCTGGCCGGCGTGTCGAGGCCAGGAACGCCTGCGGCTGCAATAGCGGAGAAATATAGAGACCCCCCTCCAGAATGATGCGGATTGCGTCCACCAGGTGCCGCGCGGGCCCGTCTTTCAACAGATAGGCATTGGCGCCGGTATTCAGAGCGTCGGTGATCGTCTTCTGATCGCGATTGATGGAGAGCACGCCCATGCGAATCCGGGTGTTCCACTTGCGCGTGCGGCGGATGACCTCGATGCCGTACAGCTTGGGCATTTGCAAATCGACGATCGCCACGTCCGGCTGTAGCGACTTGATCATTTCGAAGGCCTGTTCCCCGTCGGCCGCCTGGCCGACAATCTTGAAATCGGGCTCGGCGCTCAAAATGGCGGCAATCCCTTCGCGGACGATGGTGTGGTCGTCGGCTAAAACGATAGAGGTCATTTGGGTTTCTTCCTTCATTTCCCTTTCGGAGGAATAGGGGCACAAATGGTGAGCCGCACTCCGTGTTGGGGGGCGGCGGCGATCTCCAGGCTGCCGCCGAAAGATTCGATCCGCTGGCGGATGTTTCTCAGACCGATTCCCTTGTTCCCAGCCGCCGCACGCGGATCAAATCCCCGGCCGTTGTCTTCCAAGACTAGAACCACGCGGCCGGGTGGAGCGGAAGCGTGAATCCTCAAGCGGGTCGCGCCGGAGTGGCGTAAAGCATTTGTAATGCCTTCTTGCAGCGTGCGGTACAGCGTCGTCTTGAGGGCCGGTAGAACGCCGGCCGGAAGCTCGAGGGGACCGGTCTCCACATCCAGGCGCGCGCGCGCCCCCATGTTCTCCAGAAGATTTTCGACGGCCGCCCCGAAATCCAAGTCGCCCCACTCCGGGGGCAGCAGGTTTCGCGAAATACGCCGGATTTGATCCAACGCCGAAGCGGCCAGGGATCTGCTCCGGGCCAGACGCTCCATTGCTTCGCTGTTGGCCGAATCCAAATGCCGCTGCGCCAACTCAAGATTGACGATCACCCCGGCCAGCGATTGGCCCGCGTCGTCGTGCAGTTCGCGAGCGATTCTGCCGCGCTCGGCTTCCAGTTCGGCGATAGTTTCTGCCGCCTGCCTGGGAGCGCCTTTCCCGGAGTCGGGCCGGGAGTATCGTTGTAGCACCGCCTGTGCCCGAATCAGGTTCACATTGACGGAGCTCCGGCGCCAGAGGCACTCTGCCAGCCACCGATCCACCTCGCCAAGCCGCTGCCGGAAGCGGGCGCCCCAATCGCCGGGAGAGATGCCGAGCCAGAGCCATTCGGCGCCTAACCGGTGCCGGGAAAGGGGCGGCAGCGGCTTCTCGGAGGCAAGTACCGCGAGAACGCTGGACCTGCCTCGAAGGGCTTCGCGAGCGGCGTCGTTCATCCACTGGATTTCCCCGCTCGAATCAAAGCGAATCAGCAGAGGCTGGTCCTGGTCCACCAAAGCAGGCTTCTGCGCTGCTTCCGGACGATGCCGGGTGGCGGGAGCCGGGGCGAAGGCGAGTGCCGACATACCTAAGGAAAATCCACTACCACTCTGCGGCTAAGCCACTACAAGCATAACGAAAAAGACATATGCTGACAAGCGTAAATCTTAATCTAAACCCCTGAGATATATGGTACTTATAGTACTCGCGAAAAACTGTAGTACTATAGCCGGAAAAGTAACCGCGAATGGCAGCCGGGATGATATACTACCTGCGCCACAGTCACCCCCGCTGCTCGGCAATCCGGCGATGAAGTCATACAGTCCTTTACGAAGCGCCGCTTGGGCGGTGGCGGGAGCTACCTTGCTGGGCGGAGGAATGCTGTTAGGATTCGCTTCGGCCCTGGTTCGCCGGAGAGAGCTGGGCGAACCGGAAAAGGCAGCGGCCGGAGGGGCCGGCGCGCTCGATGCCGTCTATCTGAAACGAATCGATGAGCTGGCCAGCGCGGTCGCCGGCATTCAGGAGCGTCTGGACCGCGCCGCGCCGTATGCCGCGCCCGAAAGCACCAGTGAAAAAATTCAGGCGGTAAGTCTGCGCGTGGAGCAACTGGAACGGCGCGTAGATCAATTGATGAGCGAAATGCCGTCTGTACCCCCGGTGGATCACGTGCTGGCGGCCGTCGAGCACATGGTCGCGGCAAAAATCGGCGGGCTCGATGAGCGCCTCACTAACCAGGTGCAGTCAATTGAGCTGCTGCGCAAAGCTTCTTCGCAAACCGATGCTCTGCTGCAAAAACTGATTGCCGCCGTGGAAGACCTTTCTCATGCGGCGGAACAGCCCGGACGCCCCACCCCGCAGCCGGAAGGCGCAGAGCGGCAGCCTCCTGAGCCGCCGGAGAATTATCCCATAGCCTGAGGCTTCCCTGACAGTTGGGAAATGAGTGCCGCGTGTGCTCGGGCCGCAGCTCGGCGAAATCCCCGGCGAAACCCCATGCCACGCGAGCGAACATAACCGCTCCCCTTTGACGCCTGAGGGCGAACCGATGCCGGTCCGATGACGTTCATTTCTGTTCGATAGCAACAGGCCGTTCATGATCCGGAGCCGGTTGAGCGGGCTTGCATCCTTTTTCCACGCGGCCTGCCATTGCCGGCGGGCTTGCGCTGACATCCGGCGCGCCGGATCGTTCTGAAACATCGGCCGCAGTCCGCGCATTGGCGGAAATCGGTTTTGGAAAGCACAGGTTGCCCAGACCGATCCGAGACGTACAGCGAAGTAGGTGTGTGGACAACCGATTGCACGCACCAGTAGACGAATGGTCCGTATTGCGGCCCTGGTTGCGGTCTCAGTAATCTCCTGCGCGAGCGCGCAGACTCCGGTGGAGGATCCAGCTTGCTCGTGTCATGGATCGCCGGCCAAGGTGGAGAAAACGGATTGTACGCAAGCCGGGGACACGATTGCCGGCAAGCAGGCATTTTTGCACGCGGCGGCCGTCACAGCGGAGCAAGAGATCAGAAACAGCCCGGACGAGTGGGGGCGCGGGATACCGGGCGTCGGTAAGCGGTTCGCCTCTGTATTCGGCAAGCACCTGATCAAGAGCGGCGTGCAGCTCGGCGTGGCAAGGCTGCTGCATGAGAACTTGGGCTACTGTCGATCGCAAAAATCGGGTTTTCGCGCGCGGCTGAACCATGCGCTGGTAAGCGCCGTGATGGGACGCAGCACCAGAACCGGGAACGCTACTCCGGCCGTCGGGCGCTTTTCTGGCGCCATCACCAGCGGCTTTGTATCTCGAACCTGGCAGCCGGCCCGGCTTCGCACAGCTTCGGGCGGCATCGCATCCGCCGGCGTATCGCTCGGCGCCGACGCGGGCGCGAACGTGGTGCGGGAGTTCTGGCCGGAAATCCGGCGCTTCTTCGGCCGCCGGTCCAACTGACGTGTGCGGGAACGACTCATGGTAGCCGAGTTTCCAAATATATACTGGCGTGGCGAGCAGGACGGAGCAAGGGCGAGCTGCCGCGTCAGGGGAAGACGCCCGGCGGCGTCCGGCGAGGCACGTCCGCTCCGGTAGTCATCGTTCCGCGCCTTGCCCGACCACCGCCGCCTCTTCCGCCGCTACTCCGAGCGCATGGAGCAGGGCGCGGCAGAAATCCGGCAGATCCTCCGGGGTGCGCGAAGTGATGAGGTTTCCATCGACGACCACAGAACGATCCTGATACAGGGCTCCGGCGTTGATCAGATCGTCCTTGATGGAGAAAAATGAAGTTGCCCGCCGGCCGCGCAGCACGCCGGCGGAGCAGAGCAGCCAGCCGCCATGACAGATAGCGGCAATCGGACGTCCCAGCGCGTTCATCTCGCGCACGAGGGTGATGAAGCTCTCATGCCGCCGCATGTAATCGGGAGCCCAGCCGCCCGGGATGACCACGGCGTTCAGATCCGCGGGTGCGATAGCGGTGATGCCGCGCTCCGCTTTTACCGGGTAACCCAGTTTGCTTTTATAGGTGACGCCGGCCTGCAAGCCGACGGTAAAGGCTTCGACCCCCGCTTCCCGCAGGCGGAGCAGGGGGTACCAAACCTCTAGTTCCTGGTAAAAGTCTTCGACCAGGACGGCCACTGTCTTGCCTTTGGCGTCGATGTTCATTCTTCCTCCTTCGCTTTTTGCCACTGGCGGTACGCTTCACGCTTGGAAAGGCCCCGTTCGCGGGCCGCTTGCTTCAGTGCTGTCATATGGTCGAGCGCCTGCTCCCGCATCAGCTCTTCCATGCGCCGCCCGATCGAGCCGGCAACGCCCGCGGGCACAGCCGAAGGCTCCGAACCGCGGCCGATGATCAGCGTAATCTCGCCTTTGACGGCGGAGCGGCTGCGCAGCTCGTCCAGCACCACAGGCGCCGGGCCGCGCAAGAACTCTTCATGGACTTTCGTCAATTCCCGCGCCACGGCGACGGGCCTGGGTCCGAGCGTTTCGATTACATCTTCCAGTGTATCCACAATCCGGTGCGGCGCTTCATAAAATACCAACGGGGCAGTCTCTGCCCGAAGTGACTGAAGAACCTTCCGGCGCTGGCCCCGCTTCGCGGGCAGGAATCCCCCGAAGTGAAACGACTCGGCGGGCAGGCCGCAAGCGGCGATAGCGGCCTCGATGGCGACCGGCCCGGGTACGGGAATTACAGGGACGCCGGCCTGAATGGCCCTGGTGACTACGCGATAGCCGGGATCGGAGATGCCGGGCATGCCAGCGTCGCTCACTACGGCGATTTTTTCCCCGGCCAGAGCCTTTTTCACAAGCTCTTCGGCGCGTTCCGCTTCGTTGTGCTCGTGGCAGCTCACCAGCGGTTTGTGGATCTGGTAATGTTCGAGGAGCTTTCGTGTCTGGCGGGTGTCCTCGCAAGCGATCAAGCCGGCTTCTTTCAGGATACGCAGCCCTCGCAGGGTGATATCTTCAAGATTGCCGATGGGCGTTGCGACCAGATAGATGGCGCCGGTCATGCAAAGTCATCCAACGTCCGCGAGCACTCGAGCAATTGTCCGCTGGACTTGCCCGAGGCGGGCAACAGCTTCTAGCTATTGTAGAAATGTTTGAGATTCTGGAACACACCGCCGATATCGGCTTTCGGACGTACGGGCGTACGCCGGGGGAATTGTTCGAGGCGGCGGCCGAAGCTCTGACTTCGATCGTTATGGAGCGGGAAGTGGTAGCTTCCCGGATCGAGCGCCCGCTTTCCGCAGACGGCGCCGATTACGAGTCGCTTCTCGTGAACTGGCTGAGCGAGGTGCTGTATTTCATAGATGCGGAGCGGATGGCTTTTCACCATTTTCGTGTGAGTGAAATCACCCCGCTGCACGTGGCCGGAACTGGTTTTGGAGAGCCGTACGATGCGGCGCGCCATCGTGGGAAAATAGTAGTCAAGGCAGTCACCTATCATCAGTTGAAAGTCACGCAAACTTCGGAGGGATGGACCGCCGAAGTTTACCTGGATGTCTGATGGCAACCCACATCGAGATCGAATCCCTGGATCAGTGGCGGCACCGCATCCCGCGCAATTCGCAGATCGGGATGCGCACGGACGTCATTGTCTACGCCAGCCGCGCGCTGCTCGAGCAGATCCGCAAAGACCTCTCGCTCGAGCAGGCGATAAACGTGGCGACTCTGCCGGGCATCGTAGGACCGAGTCTGGCGATGCCCGACATTCATCAAGGATACGGTTTCCCGATCGGCGGCGTGGCCGCCCTCGATTGTGAGCACGGCGTGGTGTCGCCCGGAGGAGTCGGCTTTGACATCAATTGCGGCGTCCGGCTGGTGTCAACTGGGCTCAGCGCAGAGGAGGCCCGGCCGCGGCTCCGGGATCTGGTAAATCAAGTCTTCCGTGACGTGCCGTGCGGCACGGGCGGCTCGGGCTTTCTGAACGTCAGTGAAAAGCAACTGGATGAAGTTTTGGAACGCGGGGCGAAATGGATGGTGGAGAACGGCTACGGCTGCCAGCGCGATGCGGAATTTGCCGAAGCCGGAGGGGCTCTCGAGGGCGCCGACCCAAGCAAGGTGTCTGACCGTGCGAAGCGGCGTGGCGGGCCGCAACTCGGCACGCTGGGCAGCGGCAACCACTTCCTCGAAATTCAGTACGTCGATAAAATCCACTTTCCGGAAGCCGCGCGAGTCCTGGGACTCGA
>DASREK010000015.1:0-83610 GCA_035652135.1 Bryobacterales bacterium
GCCGATAAACAGCCCCGGCTATGGCGCCGGAATACATATAGCCGGCATGCGGGGAGACGCAGCCGATCGGAGCGGCGATTTCTTTCGATGGCGCGCCGGCCAGCAGATGTTGCAGTTCTGCGCGCAGCGCCGACGGATCACCGGGATAAAATTGGCCGGCCCAGGCTGCACGGCGGAGCATAGCAGCTCTCCTGCGGTTTCGAGCGAGGTGAAGCGAAATATGCCAGGCGGTAGGATGCCCGGCAGGTCATTCGGCGACGATTTTCATCGCCTTTAAAAATTCCTGATCCTGCCGCGTCAGTGTGATTGCCACAGTCTGGGGGGCGGAGGTCTCCTCTTCTTCCCTCTGGACCTCTTCTGCACTGGAGCGCTTGTTGAATCCGATAGTGGCCTCGAGCACCAAAAAAACGTCGTAGCCGGCTTGTTTAATCTCGCCGATGGCTTGGGCTATCGCTTCCGAATCGGAAAGCGACTCGTTGATGGCATTGCCCAGCTCTTGCATGAGTTGCTTCAGCCTTTCATCCATGGCTTCACGCTCCTCCCGGTCCTTCCTCCGCCACCCAACCCGATGGACGCGCTCCATCGGCTGGAAGTTGCATCCGTTCCGCCTTTCCAAAGCGTATTGAAACAGATTCCAGGTGGAAAGGCAACGGCCCCACGTGCAACATATCGTCGCCGCCGCCTCATTCCATAGGGTTTTTGTCGTAGCGCGCGTGCTAGGATGAACGTGGATGCTCGATTTAAGGGCGGCGGCAGCCACCACGCGCAGCCTGGCGGAGGTTGTGCGCCAGATCTGGAAAGCCCTGCGCATCCTTTTCCAGGAAGTTCTGGGCTTCACATTTTTCGTGCTCGGCGGGTGGGGCGTCCTGTGGCTCGTTCGCAGCTATCACCGGTTTCAGGGCGATGGCGAATCGGTGTTCAAAATGGCCGTGGTGGCGCTGTTTGTCCTCATGATGGGCGCCTGCGGCTTTTCTTCCTTCCGGCGCGCGCGCCGCATCGGGCGCGGCAAGTAAGTACGTTTGATGGAGCAGCATCGAAAAGCGCGATTCACATCTTCCGGGATTGAAATCCCCATCTGTTATGACCCTCGGGCGATTGATTACGACGCTCAGTTGGGCAATCCTGGCGAATTCCCCTTTACGCGGGGCGTACAGCCGGATATGTACCGCGGCCGGCTGTGGACCATGCGGCAGTACGCCGGCTACGGCTCGGCTCGGGAATCGAACGCCCGCTTCCGGTATTTGATCGCGCAGGGCGCAAAAGGCCTCTCCGTGGCCTTTGATCTGCCGACCCAAATGGGTCTCGACGCCGATCATGCGCTGGCCCTCGGCGAGGTGGGCAGAGCGGGCGTATCCATCTGTTCCCTCGCCGATATGCAGGAGCTCTTCCAGGACATACCGCTGGAGCGCGTCTCGACGTCCATGACCATCAATTCCACAGCCGCCATTTTGCTGGCGCTCTATGTGGCCGTGGCGCGGCAGCAGGGCTGCGATCTGCGCAAGCTGGCCGGCACGGTGCAGAACGACATCTTGAAAGAATATGCCGCTCGCGGCACCTACATTTACCCGGCACGCGCCTCCATGCGGCTCGTCACGGACCTTTTCGCGTGGTGCCACCGGGAGATGCCGGATTGGAATCCAATTTCGATCAGCGGATACCACTTCCGGGAAGCCGGAGCAACCGCCGTGCAGGAGGTGGCTTTCACGCTGGCTAATGCTGTTGCCTATATCGAGGCCGCGGTGGGCGCCGGCCTGGAGATAGACTCGTTCGCTCCCCGGCTCAGCTTCTTTTTCAACGCCCACAGCCATTTTCTGGAAGAGATCGCCAAATTCCGCGCCGCCCGCAGGCTGTACGCGCGCCTGATGAAGGAGCGGTTCAGGGCGCGGAATCCGCGTTCCTGGATGCTGCGCTTTCACGCGCAAACGGCGGGCTCGACGCTGACAGCCCAACAGCCCGACGTAAACATCATTCGCACGGCGATTGAGGCGCTGGCAGCCGTGCTCGGCGGAGCGCAGTCGTTGCACACCAATGGGTTTGATGAGGCCCTGGCGTTGCCCACTGAGGAATCCGCCCGGCTGGCGCTGCGCACGCAGCAGGTGATTGCTCACGAGAGCGGCGTGGCCAACACCGTGGATCCCGCTGGCGGAGCCTACGCGATCGAAGCTTTGACGGACGAGATCGAGGCCCGGGCTTCGGAGCTGATGCGCCGTATCGATGCCATGGGCGGCATGGTGAGCGCGATTGAACAGGGTTTTGTGCAGCGCGAAATTCAAAACGCCGCTTACCAATATCAGAAACAGGTGGAATCAGGCGAACGCGTGGTGGTGGGCGTAAACCGGTATATGCCGGAAAAGGAGACCCCGATTCCCATTCTGCGCATCGATCCGGCGATCGAGAGGGCTCAAGTGGATCGTGTGAGGCAGCTCCGCGCAGCCCGCGACAACGCCCGAGCGGATAAGGCGCTCGACGAGGTGGAGCGCACCGCAAGCTCCAATGACAACCTGCTGCCGGCGATTCTCGCCGCCGTCGAAAGCTACGCGACTTTAGGGGAAATCTCGGACCGTATGCGGCGGGCCTTCGGAGAATATCGGGAAACCGTGGTCTGGTAGCCGGCGGCCCGCGAACAGCGGTTCGGGAATCAGATAATTCGTTCCGCGCGGGTTCAACCAGCGGCAAATCGGGGAGAAAAATCCGTACGCCCCAGCCTCGCCCGGCGCATGGGCAGGTGCAGGGCCGAGCGGAGGATGCCGACGGAGCGCGGAATACTTACCCAAAGGTCCGCGTGCCGGTTTTCTTGCGCGGTCCGGCGTTACGCATAGGACTGTGGCCAAGCGCGGAATCGGCAATCTCTTTCTGTAACAGCGCGCGCCGCTCCTCCATGGTCGGTTCCCGCGCGGGAAAATCCTTTTCCAGCTTGGTACGAATCTGCTGGAAAGCCTGGACGGCCATTTTTTCCGACCGGAAGGTTTGCACCTCCTCGCCGAAGCGCATTTCGTACGACCCGTCCGGCTTGGATTCCAGAAACAGCTTGCCCGGAAAAAAGGACAATTTCATGGCATTTATCTCCGCGAGCAGGTCAAGGCCTTACCCGCAGTTCATTGATGACCTTCTTCACTCCATCGACCTTTTGCGCAACGCGCTCGGCCCGCTGCCGGAGCTTCTCCGAGTCGATCACGCCCCGAAGCGTCACCACCCGATCTTTGACCGAGACCTCGATAGAATTGGTTTTCAAGTCGCGGTCATTCACCAGAGCGCGAATGACTCGATCGTACAGCACGTCGTCCGTTAACGGCTGCTTCGCCGCAGCCAGAACGGCATGGCACCATAACGGCAAGGTCAGCAGGAGGGCGATCGTTCTCATATTTGCTTGCCGGCCCGCGATTCGAGCTGCCGGCGCCAATCCAGCGCTTCCACAAACGATTCACTCTCGCGCCAGTCGCGCCGCACTTTGACGTGCAGTTCCAAAAAGACCTTGCGCCCAAACAGCATTTCCATTTCCTGGCGAGCCTCGGTGCCTATGTGTTTCAGCCGTTCGCCTTTCGAGCCAATGATAATCCCTTTTTGACCTTCCCGCTCAACGTAAATGGTGGCTGCAATCCGCAGCAGTTTCTCGCTTTCCTGGAAATCCTCTACAACCACCGCGGTGGCGTGGGGAACTTCCTGGCGGGTATGCCAGATCACCTTTTCGCGCACAAGTTCGGCGGCCAAATGGCGCACAGGCTGGTCGGTCAGGTGATCTGGGGGGAAGTACTGCGGGCCTTCGGGCAAACGGGCGATCAGGGCGTCCAGCAGTTCCGGGACGCCCTCGCCCGTTAAAGCTGAAAGGGGAAGGTACTCCTCAAAAGCGAAGGATTGTTTATACCGCTCAATGAGAGGAAGCAGCAAACTCTTATCCGCCAGACGATCGATTTTGTTCAAAGCCAGCAAAGCGGGCGTGCCGGCGGAACGGATCAGCTCCAGCGCTTGTTCATCGCCGGGTCCGAAAGCAACCGTAGCGTCCACCACCAGCAGCAGCAGATCGCGCGCTTCCAGGGCGGCGCGAACCTCCCGCATCATCCGTCGGCTCAAGGTGTTGCGGGGCTCGTGAATTCCCGGGCTGTCGAGGAAAATAATCTGCGCTTCGGGCCGAGTAACCACGCCCTGAATGGTCTCTCGGGTGGTCTGAGGCTTCTCGGCGACGATTGCGATTTTTGCGCCGACCAGCCGGTTGAGAAGCGTGGATTTCCCGGCATTCGGACGGCCCAGAATGGATACAAATCCTGATTTCATGCCGTATAGGGAAGCTCGGCGGAAGATTCCTCTTGTCCGGTGCGGCGGAGGCGCAGTTTTTCGACCCGCAGCCCGTTGCTAGCGAGCACTTCGATCTGGATGCCGTTGAGCTGGAGCTTCTCTCCGGGCGCCGGCACACGGCCCATGCGCTCGGTGACCAGACCGGCGATCGTGGTTGACTCCAGATCCTGCTCCGGACGGTACCCGGTCAGGTCTTTCAGACGGTCCACGTCGAGATCGCCGGAGACAACCAAGCTGTGGTCGGGTTCCTCGATTACATCGGAGACAGGCTCCGACTCATCGCGGATCTCGCCGACAATTTCCTCGACCAAATCTTCCATCGTGGCCAGCCCGGCGGTATTGCCGTATTCGTCGATCACAATCGCCATCTGCAAGCTCTTTTCCTGCATCTCGCGCAGAAGATCGTTCACCCGCTTGGTTTCGGGCACGAAGAGCACAGGCCGCAGCAGCTCGCCCACGCGGCGCGACTGCCGCTCACTCTCCTCGACCTCCAGCATATCCCGCACATGCACGTGGCCCTCGATCGCGTCGATGGTGCCTTTGTAGACCGGTATGCGCGAGTATCGCTCATTGATGAGCAACTGGCGCAACTCCTCCAGAGAGGCAGAGGCCTCGATGGCTACGATACGCGGGCGCGGCGTCATTACCTCACGTACCGTCTTGTCCCCGAATTCGACCACCGATTGGATCAATTTGCGATCATCTTCGCCCAACAGGCCCTCTTCCTGGCCGGCGTCCATTAGCGCTTCAATGTTTTCCTCAGGAGTGGCCGGCGCCTCCTCGGCCTTCGATTCCACGCCGAGATCGGCAATGGAGTAGCCGAACCCGACCACCAGCAGGAGGGGCCGCACAGCCAGAGAAAGCGCCCGGGCGACGGCCAGAAAACGCAGCGCCCACCGGCCGGTGGTCCGTGTAACCAGAATGTGGGGCGCTATGTAAGCGAACAGGATCAATAAAACGCCGGCGAGCACCAGAGCTTCTAATAATCTCGCGCCGGTAAAGCCGCCTCTGCCACGCAGATAGGCCAAGTCGAACGCGAGGAGCAGGAGAATGCATTGCTTCACCGCGGCGAACCGCTGCATGCCGGACTCGGCCTCCAACTTGAGTTTCGGGCGCAAAGCGTCTTCAAAGTACGGGAGCGACCGGGCCGCCTCGCGGGGCATGATGCGCAGAGATTCCGAATAGAGCAGATGGAAGTATGACGCCAGCACGAGGGCGGCGCAAAGCGCGATCACAACCAGAATGGCAAAGGCAGGAGTCATCGTTTCGGCGGTCCGGTGTGTTTGTACTTCCGAGGCCGCTTTTTCAGGCTATTAAGCGTACCCGACGGCCGGGCGCGCGCCGGTTTCATTCGGGCCTCTCGAGAACTCCCCTCGTCTGGATCGTGGCGGCTGCCAGCCCGTTCGATGAGGCCGGAGGGCAAGCGGAGGCGCCGGCGCCAATGTCGCTCGTGCCTCTCCATGCGACCCCCGTCGCGTTCGTGATCGTAGCCCAACAAATGAAGCAGGCCATGCAACAGAAGCACTTTCAGCTCATCCTCTATCGAGTGTCCGAGAGCGAGAGCCTGCCGCCGGGCTTGGGCGGCGGAAATCAGAATATCCCCCAGGTACATGCCTTCGCCGTCGGGAAACGAAAGCACGTCCGTCGTTTCGTTCTCTCCCCGAAACCGCAAATTGGCCCGCCGCACGGCGGCGTCCGAGGCGATCGTCAGCCCAAACTCCCGGCCCCCGGCGAGGCGGCGGCGCAATTCACTGGCGAAGCGGATCAAATCGGAACGGTTGAAGCCGACGGCTGTTTGCCGGTTGGAAAACCAATCCGCCGGATCAGAATCGCCGGAACTGTGTTCCGAAGGAGGCATAAGGCAGCTCAGCTTGCCTGTTCGGCCGCGGGGGAAGAAGGAGGATCGGCGGCGGCATCGCTCTCCGTTTGCGGCGTTCCGCCCGGCGGCGCCGGATGATCGAGCGGAAAACTCAACTGGCGCCCAGCCGCGTCTCCATACTGCTCATATGCCTTGATAATACGCTGCACGAGCGCGTGGCGAACCACGTCTCGTTCGTCGAGATAAACGAAGCTGACGCCCTGCACGCCGGAAATGACCTGAATCGCCTCCAGCAGGCCGCTGCGCTTGCCGGCGGGGAGGTCGATCTGGGTAACGTCGCCGGTGATAACCGCCTTGGAGCCAAAGCCCAGGCGGGTGAGGAACATCTTCATCTGCTCGGGAGTCGAGTTTTGGGCTTCATCCAGAATGATGAAGCTCTCGTTCAGAGAGCGGCCGCGCATGAACGCCAGCGGAGCCACTTCGATCAGACCTCTTTCGAGGTACTTCTCTACCTTCTCCACTTCCAGCATGTCGAACAGAGCGTCGTAAAGCGGGCGCAGATACGGATCCACTTTTTCCTGAATCGTGCCGGGCAGAAAGCCGAGGCGTTCGCCCGCCTCCACAGCGGGCCGCGCCAGAATGATCCGTGATACGCGCTTGCTCAGCAGCGCCGAAACGGCCATCGCCACGGCCAAATATGTCTTTCCAGTACCTGCCGGCCCGATCGCGAACACCATGTCGTTGCGCTCGATCGCCTCGACATAGCGCATCTGGTTGACGCTGCGCGGCGCCAGGGACTTTTTGCCGAAGTTCCGCTGCTTTGCGCTGGCTACCAGGTTGCGGAGACTCACCTGAGGGTCTTCCACCGCCACCCGCAGGTAGCTCTTCATGTCTCCGTTGGTAAACACCTGGCCTTGTTGCACCAAGTAAACGTAGTCCTCGAGGATCGACTCGGCGCGCCGCACGCGTTCGGGTTCGCCTTCAATTTCCAAACTGTCTTCCAGGAGATGCGCGCTGACGCTGAGAGCCGATTCCAGCAAGCGGATATTTTCGTCGCGCGTACCAAAGAGCGGCTCAATGCCGCGGGTGATTTTGACCTGCCGTTTCATTGATGCGGGCGTTTAAGCGCCCTAAAAAAACAAAAAACAGGCCCAAGCCTGTTCTTTTGCCTCCTTATTACTCTGTCTGATGGCTGCGAATAAGCCCTTCCAGTTACGGCCAGCGCCGTACTTTCACTATATCGAACCTGCCGTTCCGGAGTCAATCGGCCCGGGCGTCCGTATCCCGGCGAGAAGTGGCGGTAAACACAATCATTGCAAGCGGTATGCGCTAGGGAGATTCCCAGGCCGGCGTCAAGCCGGGCGCCTGCCAGCAGCGGACGCTTCCCTCGGCTCGATGTTACACAGGGGCGACTTTGGGATCATAGAGGCGCGGGATGTTTCGTGCTGGAGCCGGCATCACGAGCTGGCCCCCGAGCCGGGGCGAGGGATCTCCCTTTCGCCGCGCGGCAACAGGAATCCAAAAGCAGATTCTCCGCTTAGAGCGATAGAGCGGCGCCCTGCTCAGTCACAATGGGGCGACCGACCCCGAATCGCAGTGTCGCGGGTTAGAACATGAATTTGGACCAAGACGGCAACAGTCCGGACTGAACGCTGGCCGCGCGCCTGGTAAGGTCTCTTCGCGGATTCCCCAGCCGGCGCCCGCGCTGCTACCCTCGTCCCACAAAAGGCATCTTGGTGGCCATGATCGTCATGAACTGGACATTGGCGTCCAGCGGGAGGCTGGCCATGAAAACAATGGCCTCGGCGACATGGCGCACATCCATACGCGGCTCGACGTGAATGCTGCCGTTCGCCTGAGGCACGCCCTTTGTCATCCGCTCGGTCATTTCGGTGGCCGCGTTGCCGATATCGATCTGGCCACAGGCGATGTCATATTTGCGGCCGTCGAGTGAAATGCACTTTGTAAGCCCGGTGATGGCGTGTTTTGTCGCCGTGTAGGGAGCGGAGTCGGGACGCGGCGCGTGCGCGGAGATCGATCCATTGTTGATGATCCTGCCGCCGCGCGGATTTTGCGCTTTCATCATCTTGATCGCTTCTTGCGCGCAGAGGAACGCGCCGGTCAGATTCACCCCCACGACGGCGCTCCACTGCTCGTAAGTAAGATCTTCCATGGGAATCCCCGGGGCGTTGGCTCCGGCGTTGTTGAAAAGCAAATCAAGCCGGCCGAACGCTTCCCTCGTCTTGGCGAACAGAGCGCGGACGGCTTCGGGGTCGTTCACATCAGTCGGAACGACCAGCATTCTTCCGCCCGAAGGCGTCGCCATGGCTGCCGTCTTCTCCAGCGCCTCAGCTCGCCGGCCGGCGAGAACGACCGAGTACCCTGCCGATTGCAGCGCGACGGCGGCGGCCCGTCCTATGCCGCTTCCTGCGCCGGTCACAACTGCGGTTTTGCCGCTGCCTGCCATGTTCGTTGATCCTCTCCGATTCGGATTTGCCCGCCTAAAGCAACCATTCTGCCTGAGATCGTCTGATGGTCAAATGGAAATTGGTCTTTGCCGGGGTTGGGCCGCCGGGCGCCGCGATTGCCCGTCGAACGGTCAGAATCCTTCGGCGCGGGCGCAACGGCGAACGTTTTCATCGTGCGCAACACGAGGTTCGGATGGCTACGGCATTCCAGGAGCAACACATAATCGAATTCGACCGGCACGCGTGCGGCGATCTGGAGTTCGCACTGCAACGCGAGTGGCTGGAGACGAACGGCCTGGGCGGATTTGCATCCTCAACCATCGCCGGCTGCAACACCCGGCGGTACCACGGGCTCCTCATCGCCTCCATCACACGACCTGCCGGGCGATTTGTCCTGCTGTCCAAGCTGGAGGAGACGCTGATCCTTGACGGCCGCCGGTTCGAGCTTTCCGTGAATCGCTACCGGCCGGGAGTCATCCACCCGCGGGGGCATCGGTATTTAAGGCGTTTTCGTCTGGATCCGTTTCCGATATTCACATATGGCGCCGAGGGCGTGGAGATCGAAAAATCGTTATTCATGATACATGGCGAGAACAGCGTGATAGTGCAATACCAGATGAGCCAGGCTGAGGGCGCGCCGGAGCATCACGAGTGCTTGTTGGAATTAAGGCCGTTGATCGCCTTTCGCGACTACCACGGCCTCACTTACGAAAACGGCGTGCTCGACCCGCAAGTCGGGATGGAACCCGGAATTGCCTGTGTAAGACCATATCCGGGCCTGCCGGCGCTCTATATTTCGCACCAGGCCGACGTGGTCGATCCCGCCGGCTATTGGTACCGCAGCTTTGAGTACGAACGGGAGCGGGAGCGAGGCTTGGACTACTGGGAGGATCTCTTCAGCCCGTTCGCGGCCCGCGTGGATTTGAAGCGCCAACCTGCACCGGCTCTCATCGCGTCGCTGGAACGAAGAGCGGCGGCCACCGCCCAGGCCTTGCGGCAGTCCGAAATCGAGCGGAGGCGGGGGATTGCGAACGCTTCCCGCTGCGAGCAACCGTTTGTTCGCGCGCTGGCAGCCGCCGCTGACCAATTCATCGCCGCACGCGGAGATCGGAAGACCATCATCGCCGGCTATCACTGGTTCAGCGACTGGGGGCGCGACACACTGATTTCACTCCCCGGGCTTACTCTCGTCACGGGCCGCCCCGAAATCGCGAGAGACGTTCTGATCGGAATGGCGCGTTATGCGGATCGCGGCATGCTGCCAAACCGGTTTCCTGAAACGGGCGCCGCGCCCGAATACAACACTGCCGACGCATCGCTCTGGTTTTTCGAAGCCGTCCGGGCCTTTCTCGATTCCCAGGAAGATTACGATTTCGTCGAGGCCGGCCTTTATAAGGCGCTGACGGACATCATTGCCTGGCACGTACGAGGCACCCGCTACGGTATTCATGTGGATTCCGACGGCTTGCTTGCTTCCGGGGCTCCGGGCGTGCAATTGACGTGGATGGACGCCAAGGTGGGCGACTGGGTCGTTACGCCGCGCTGTGGAAAGCCGGTCGAAATCCAGGCCCTTTGGTACAACGCGCTGCGGATCATGGAAGATCTGGCGCGCCGGTTCCGCGACCACGCCGGCGCGGCGGAGTACGCCCGCATGGCCGATCTGGCGAACCGCAGTTTCAACGCGCAATTCTGGAATGAAGCGGAAGGCTGCTTTTACGACGTAATCAATGGCGCCGAGCGCGACGGTTCGATGCGCCCGAATCAAGTGATCGCTCTGAGCCTTCCGCATGGTATGGCGCCCCGGGAGCGCTGTGTGCGGGCCCTCGACGCAATCGAGCGCGATCTGCTGACGCCTTACGGCCTTCGAACCCTTTCGCCGCGCGATCCTCGATATCGCGGCCGTTATGAAGGCGGCCCTTCGAGCCGCGACGCCGCGTATCACCAGGGCACGGTGTGGCCCTGGCTGATGGGCCCTTTTCTGACCGCCTACATAAAGGCGCACGGCCGAACTTCCGAAGTTCTCGGGCGTGCAGCCGCGTGGCTGCAACCTTTTGCGCAGCACCTGAGCGAAGCCGGGCTAGGGCAAATATCGGAAATATTCGAAGGCGACTTTCCGCATCGTCCCTGCGGCTGCATCGCCCAGGCCTGGAGCGTCGCGGAGCTGCTGCGCGCGGCGGCGCAAGATGTGTTCGGAGTTTCTCCAGCGCAGGCGGCTCCGCGCGAAAATTGAGAAGGCCGGGCGCCTGGTGCGGCTCCGGACGCCGATCACTCACGAAATTCACGCCAGCCGGTTTATCTGAGGCCCCTGTGCCGCGCGGCCAGCATCTATCATGAAGGAAGGCTTCCTTACATGGCGCCCCAGATCATCGAGCAGTCCTGGCAGATGCGGCTGAGAAGCTGGGCGGATGTCCAGCGCGTCCGGCAGCACGAAAACAAGCTGCTCCTGATTCTGACTCTCGTTATCGGCGCAGTGGTCGGTCTGGTGGTCGTCGCATTCATTTGGCTTACCGAGAATCTGGGAGCGCGTATGTATCCCGCGGGCGGCGCCGCCTGGCGGCGGGTCTTTGTACCGACCGCCGGCTCTTTGATCGCGGGATTTCTGCTCGACCGCTATTTTCCTAACGCCAGAGGCAGCGGTATTCCTCAGACAAAGGCGGCGCTGTTCCTGCGGGATGGTTACATTCGTTTCCGGACGGTTCTCGGGAAATTCGCCTGCTCTTCGCTATCGCTCGCCAGCGGCATTGCGCTTGGGCGGGAAGGGCCGTCGGTGCAAGTTGGCGCAGGCATCGCTTCCGTACTCGGGCGCCGTCTGGGATTAAGCTCTGACAAAATCAGGAGCCTGGTTCCTGTCGGAACCTCCGCGGCACTGGCCGCTGCCTTCAACACGCCGATATCCGCCGTGCTTTTCACCCTCGAAGAAATCCTGGGCGATCTGCATGCTCCCTTGCTTGGCTCCGTCGTGCTGAGCTCGGCCACCGCCTGGATCGTGCTCCGGCTCGTGCTCGGGGACGAGCCATTATTCCATGTTCCCGCTTACCAGTTGGTTCACCCTCTGGAGTTTGGGATTTACGCTGCGCTGGGCGTCGCCGGCGGCTTTGTATCGGTGGGCTTCGTAAAGCTGCTGTTGTTTCTCCGCAAGCGCTTCCTGGCGATGCCCCGGCGCACCAGCCCTTTTCAGCCTGCCGCCGGGGGAGTTCTGGCGGGCTTGCTCGGCTGGTTTGCGCCGGAAGTGCTGGGAGTCGGTTACGGACACGTCAGCAGCGCGCTGAATGGCCAGATGAGCTTGGGGCTGATGGCGTTGCTGGCGCCACTGAAAGTTCTGGCGACCGCCGCTTGTTATGCGTCCGGAAACGCGGGCGGCATTTTTGGGCCCAGCTTGTTTATTGGCGCCATGACGGGCGGCGCCGTGGGAACCGCCGCTCACTACTTCCTCCCTGACTACACGGGCAGCGTGGGGGCTTATGCGCTGGTAGGCATGGGAACGGCTTTCGCCGGCATCATCCGCGCCCCGCTCACCTCTGTGATCATGATTTTCGAAATCACGCGCGACTACTCCATTATCGTGCCGGTGATGCTTTCCAACTTGATCAGCTTTTTCATCTCCCACCGCTTGCAGGAAGAGCCGATTTATGAGGCATTGCAGCATCAAGACGGGATCCACTTGCCTGCGGGAGGCGGCCGGCATGAGGGGATTCTGCTGGTACGGGACGCCGTCCGGCAGCCGGTCAAGGCCCTTTCCGCCGAGGACCGGCTGAGCGACCGAATCGAGATTATTGAAAGCCGGGAAGCCGATGCCTGGCCGGTTGTGAACGAGAGAGGCCTGATGGGCATGGTGACCGCGGCCCAGGTCCGGCAGGCCATTGAGCAAGGTAACGGCGCCCGGACTTTCGGCGACCTTGTGCCGGATCCGGAGGCGATGCGGCCCCTGCGGGCGGAAAACTTTCCTCACCTGCATGCCGACCAATCGCTCGATCTGGCGCTGCGGCGCATGGCGGAATCGGGCCTGACGGTTTTGCCCGTCGTGAGCAGAACGAATTTACGCGAGCTGCAAGGGACCGTTTCTCTGAATGACGCCCTTACCGCCTACGGGTTGGGCAAAGATCGCAAGCCACCGGCGCAACCCGCCGTCAAGAGTCCCGAGCCCTCTGTGCCGCTGGCGAGCTTTCTCGCCGTGCTGGTGGGAATTTTAGTGCTGGCCAGCTTCTTTACCTATCTCTACCGCGCTCAACGCCGTGAGAGGGCCGCGAGAGAATTTCAGCAAGGAACTGAGTTGGCTCGACAGGGGCGCGATCAGGAGGCTATCGAAAACTACCGGCATGCGCTCTCGGTTTCCCACAGCCGGGAGCACCGGCTCGCGTTGGCTTTGGAATTGGTGAAGGTTGGCCGCTGGAACGAAGCCCGTTCTTACCTTCAGGAACTGCTCCGGGAGGACCCCGCAAGCGGCGTCGTCCACCTGGCGATGGCTAGAATTGAGGCTGGAGAAGGCAGAACCCAGGAAGCTGTGACCGAGTACAACCGCGCCATCTACGGCTCGTGGGCCGCGGCTGTGGAAGGCCCCGTGCAAGCCCGCTTCGAGCTCGCGGATCTGCTGGCAAGGACCGGCGCGAAACAGCAAGCAGCCGCCGAACTGATAAAGCTGCTCGGCGAGACACCGGAAAGCGATTTTGCAGCCCGAAAAAAAATCGCGCGCCTTTTGCTGGACTACGGCTCCGCCAGGCAATCGGCGGCTATCCTGCGCGAGGTCTTGAGCCGGGATTCTCAAGACCCGGAGGCCTACGCAGAACTGGGAGCGGCGGAGTTTGCTTTGGAGGATTACGCGGCGGCAAAAAGCGCCTACGGTCACGCCGCGCGATTGAATCCCTCGGATGCGGCGGCGCAAGCGCGTCTGGGTTTGTGTAATGAGATTCTCGCTCTTAACCCGCGTGCTCGCAGCTTGCGGGCGGCCGAACGGTACGCGAGAAGCAAGAACCTCGTGCAGAGGGTTCTTCAGGCGGCCGGTCCGTGCATTGCGAGCAGGGGCAATGTTCCACTTCCCGACGACATCCGCCGGCTCTCTCAGAAAGCCCGCCAGTTGCTGGCCAGCCGCTCCGGGCCGCGCTCTTACCGCGATGCGGCCGATGACAACATAGCGCTCGCCGGACAACTATGGGAGGCGCGCAACCGCTTTTGCGCTTCGCCGCCTCCTGACGAGGCGCTCTCGCGGGTTCTGGCGCTTTTGGCCCATTGAAATCGGCCGGCGCCGGCGGAGCGGCCCGGCCGCCCAGCGTCTTCCAGGCAAGGCGGGCTCATTCGCGAAGGTCTCGGCCCGCTTTGCTGCTACAGTTGAATTACGGCCCCCAGGAGCACATCATGTCGAATGTTGCTTACGTTTCACGCATCCATATCGAGCGCAGAGCCGGCCCTTTGCGAATCGCACATCTGCCGGGTGAACGTCAGCCCGTTGTCTTCAGCGTGCATGGCGCGATCGCGGAGCACTACAAGATGGATCCGGCGGCCTTCGCCGAGCCGCATGCTTCCACGATCGACTACGTAATCGCCGCAGCCGCCGGCTGAATGCTGGGAACCTTCGGCGGGGCGCTGGAGGCGCGCCGCATCGACGCTGGCAACGGGCGTCTGACGGCCGAGGTGACCGGAGAAGTGGAAACCGACGAGGGAGTTTTAGTCATCCGGCGTATTCATGTGGCAATGAAGCTGGCCGCCCCTGTGCAGTCCCGGGAGACAGTGGAACGCGTGCACGGCACTTACGCGATGCGCTGCCCTCTTTATCGCACGCTCCATAAGGCCATCGAGCTGACCTCGTCGTATACATTGGTCGAGGAGCAGTGATGCGCGGCGCGCGGTGAGACCCCGGCCTTGTTTCGAGTAGTGCGGCTCCCTCCGGGCTTGCGAGGCCGTTACAGTCCTAATTGCTTACACAACCTCTCCACGCGCTTTTTGACGGCGGGATCCATCACGATCGGCTCCGGCCAGGGGCGTAGGAAGCCTTCCTCTTTCCATTTGCGCGTGGCGTCGATCCCCATTTTGGAGCCGTAATTGGGAAGCCGGCTGGAGTGATCGAGAGAATCAACGGGACCCAGGACAAACTGAATGTCGCGCTCCGGGTCGATATTGTTGAGGGCCTTCCACGCTACTTCCCGTACGTTCTGAACATCCACATCTTCATCCACAATAACAATGCATTTTGAAAACATGGCCTGACCGAGACCCCAGATGGCGGACATCACCTTACGCGCATGGCCGGGATACGATTTCCGAATGCTGACCAGCATCAAGTTATGAAACACGCCCTCGGCCGGCATATGAATGTCGCAAACCTCGGGCAATTGCAAGCGCATCAGCGGGAGGAAGATGCGCTCAATCGCGTTGCCCATGTAGAAATCTTCCATCGGCGGGGGACCGACGATAGTGGTTGCGTAGATCGGCTTCTTGCGGCGCGTCACGCAAGTCACATGAAAAACCGGGTAATCGTCTTCGAGGGAATAAAAGCCGGTGTGGTCTCCGAACGGGCCTTCCGTGCGCAGCTCACCGAGATTTACGTAGCCTTCGAGGACAATTTCGGCGTTGGCGGGCACTTCCAGATCAATGGTCTCGCAGGGCGTCATTTCCACAGGCTCGGAGCGTAAAAAACCGGCGAAGAGCATCTCATCGAGGTCGGGAGGCAGCGGCAGCACGGCCGAAAACATCGTCGCCGGGTCGGAGCCAACGGCCGCCGCCACCGGCATCCGGGCGCCCGCCTCCTTCTGGATATTTTTGAGCGACCGGCGGTAATGCTCCGCGCCCTGCTTGTGCGTTTGCCAGTGCATGCCCGCCGTGCGGTCATCGTAAATCTGCATCCGGTACATGCCGCAATTCCGCTTGCCGGTATCGGGGTTGCGGGAGAAGACCAGCGGCATGGTGATAAAACGGCCGCCGTCCTTGGGCCAGCATTGGAGCACGGGAAAGTCCAACAGCGAAAATTTCTCGCGTTGGATGACCTCCTTCACCGGGCCGCCACGCACGGTTCGAGGAAAGAAGGATCCCATTTCGGCCAGTTTCGGCAGCATTTTGATTTTGCCGAGAACGCCCTGCGGCGCTTTCATCGCAAGATACTCCGAGATACGCCCGGCCACATCCTCGATGGAATCGACTTCGAGCGCGAGCTCCATGCGCCGCTGGCTGCCCAGCAGATTGATGGCGACAGGAATGTCGTATCCCTTCGGCCGCTCAAACAGAAGCGCGGGACCGCCTTTCTTCACTGCCCGGTCGGCGATCTCGGTGATCTCCAGAATCGGATCGACCTCCTCGCTGACACGCTTCAGTTCGCCCTGTTTGTGCAATGCGCGGAGAAAATCGCGGAGGTCTTGGTAGGCCAAAGTTATTCCTCGATCTCCAGGTCCTTAAACTTGACGGTCATGTTGGGGGAATGCATTTGCAGGCCGATGGCCCCGCGCCGCGAACGGTTATTGGCGGTCTCGGCCACTTTTTCGCCGTTCAGCATTACCTCGATCCGTGGGCCCTTGCATGTGATCAAAAATTCGTTCCATTGACCGGATTTGATTTTGCCGTCCCGAGCGGGAGCGAGATCATATATGCTTCCCGTGGGATTCTTTTCATGCGGCACATCAAGTATTTGAATCTCGTACCCCAGATGTGCGGGGGTTCGCGCGCCGCGGGCGTGGGAGGGATCGCGGATCGCCACACCGCTGTTGCCGCCGGGCGTGATCCAGAACTTCAGGCGCAGCCGGAAATCGGAATACTCCCGGCGCGTCACAAGCCACCCCGTGCCCGGGTTTGCAGGGTCCGAGGAGCCCACAATCATTTTCTCCTCGACCCTCCAAACGGCTTTGCCAACCTGCTCCCACCCGCTGAGGTCTTTGCCATTGAAGAGCGGCTTCCAGGCGGCGGCCGCGCTGGCGCTGAACGCGAGCATCAAGACGAACAAGAGGCTCGGCGGGCGCGAAAAAGCCGCTGTACGCACGGTCATAGACTCGTTTGTACTATACTTTTTTACTCATGTCCAAAACCGCTTTTCTCTTTCCCGGGCAGGGATCACAGACGCCGGGGATGGGCCGCGAACTGGCCGAACGCTTTCCCAGCGCGCGCGAAGTTTTCGAACGGGCCGACGCTGCATTGGGGTTCAAGATTTCGCAGTTGTGCTTCGAGGGTCCCGAGGAAGCGCTCAGGCTGACTGCCAACACCCAGCCGGCAATTCTCACCTGCTCGATCGCCGCCTGGGCGGTCCTGCGCGAGCATGGGGTCGCAGGGGACTACGTTGCCGGCCACAGCCTCGGCGAGTATTCAGCCCTCGTGGCCGCCGGCTCGCTCGCGCTGGAGGATGCCGTGAAGCTGGTACGGCGCAGAGGCCAATACATGCAGGAAGCGACCCCGGAAGGCGTCGGCGCGATGGCGGCGCTTTTGGGTTTGCCTAATGGCGCTCTCGCCGGCATCTGCGCGGAAGCCGCAGGCGGCGAGATTGTGAGCCCGGCAAATCTTAATTCACCGGACCAGGTCGTGATTGCGGGCCACAAAGGAGCCGTAGAACGCGCCGTGCTGCTCGCCCACAGAGCCGGCGCCAAGCGCGCCGTCATGCTGCCGGTGAGCGCCCCTTTTCACTGCCGGTTGATGGAGCCGGCGCAACAGCGCCTGGCCGCCGATCTGGCGGCTATCCCGTTCCGGGACCTACAAATGCCGCTGGTGAATAACTGTGCCGCGCGGGAGATTAGCACCGGCGATGAAGCCCGCCAGGGTTTGATTGACCAGGTTCCAAACCCCGTGCGTTGGGAGGAGACCATTCGCTATATGGCCGCCCGGGGCGTCTCCCGGTTCATTGAAGTGGGCCCGGGACGCGTGCTTTGCGGATTGCTGCGCAGCATCGACCGCTCGCTGAAAGGCTTTAATGTAGAAGACGTGAAAGGTCTGGAGAAGCTTCTGGCAGCCGAGTACGTATGAATACTCCTAAATACCGCGGCCGCGGCCATATTCCGATCTGATTTGCGTCCAACTGCTTTACCGTTATGCAAAATCGAGTAGCGTTTATCACCGGAGCCAGCCAGGGGATCGGCCGGGCCTGCGCGCTCGCGCTGGCGCGCCGGGGAGCGCGGGTCATCGCGGCTGCCCGCCAGCAGGACAAGCTGGAGCAAGTGGTTACGGAGATCTGCAACGCCGGAGGCCGTGCAGCGGCGGTCCCCCTGGACGTCACCTCTGGGGAATCGGTCGCTTCCGCTTTCCGGCAAGCGGAAGCGCTGTTCGGTAGAATTGAAATTCTGGTCAACAACGCCGGGGTTACGCGCGATGGCCTCGTGATGCGAATGAAACGCGAGAATTGGGACGCGGTGTTGAACACCAATTTGACCGGCTCCTTTCTGTGTATCCAGCAAGTGCTCCCCGGGATGGTGCGGGCGCGGTGGGGGCGCATCATCAACATCAGCTCCGTGGTGGGCGAAACAGGGAACCCGGGCCAGGCCAACTATGTCGCGGCCAAGGCCGGATTGATCGGTCTCACCAAGGCCGTCGCCCAGGAGGTTGCTTCGCGCGGGATTACGGTCAACGCTGTCGCACCCGGCTTCATCGACACGGCCATGACCGCCGCGCTCGAGCCGGCGGCTCGCGAGCGCCTTTTGCCGCTGATTCCTCTCGGCCGCATGGGTACGGATATGGATGTTGCGCACGCCGTCTGTTTTCTCGCCAGCGACGAGGCCGGATATATAACGGGCCACGTGCTCGACGTAAACGGCGGATTGCGGATGTAAAGGTCAACGCAGGGCCGCCCCGGCGCGCCTCTGCGGGCAGTCGTTTTTATCATGAAGCGCTCCGGATGCGCCGATTTGCCCCTCCACGGAGGCCGCGTGCCGGCATGGCTCGCCGGGCGCATGACGAAACTCGGCGCGGCCATCGCCGAGAGCGTGCTCTACGATTACGGCCCCTCAGCCTTGCTCTCCCGCCTCAGCGACCCGTTCTGGTTCCAGGCTCTGGGGTGCGTGATGGGCATGGACTGGCACTCCTCCGGCATCACTACTTCTGTGCTCGGCGCGCTCAAACGCGGCCTGAATCCACGCTCCCGGGAGCTCGGCATTACGATCTGCGGAGGCCGTGGAAGGCATTCCCGAAACACCCCGGCGGAATTGCGGGCAGTAGCGGAGCATACGGGTCTCGACGGAGACGCGCTGGTGCGAGCCAGCCGGCTCACCGCCCGGATCGACAACAACGCAATTGCGGACGGCTTCCAAATCTATCTGCACGCATTTGTAGTGACCCGTACGGGCGAATGGGCCGTGGTGCAACAAGGCATGAATGAACGGTCGGGGCTGGCGCGCCGCTATCACTGGCATTCCACCGGAGTCCGGGATTTCACAGAGGAGCCGCACACCGCGATTGTCGGCGGCGCCATTCAGAACCGCATCATGAACCTTGTCGATCGGGAGGCGAAAGCGGCGCAAAACGCCTTGCTGGCGATCGTCCGCGAACGCCCCGAAGTCACGATCGCAGAGGCCCGGAAGCTGTGTGCGCCGAAGCATCACGATGTGCGGGCGGAAGACGTCGATCTGAAACGGCTGGGCGCCGTCCTGGCGGCCGCCTATGAGCAGGAGTTTCGGGATTTCGCTTCGTTTCTGCTGTTGGAAAACCTCGGCCCGCGCACGCTACAGGCGCTGGCGCTGATCGCGGAAGTTGTGCACGGAACGCCGAGCCGTTTCGAGGACCCCGCCCGATACTCGTTCGCCCTGGGAGGCAAAGACGGCCATCCATTTCCTGTGCCGCTTGGAACGTACGATGAGTCGATCGCCGTACTGCGCCGCTCGCTGGACGCTGCCAAGCTCGGCCATACCGAAAAGCTTGCCGGCTTCGCCCGGCTCGACCGGTTCGTTCGCATGGTTGAAGAGAACCGCTCTCCACAGGCTCAATTTGAGGCGCTGATTGCCCATGAACAGGCGATTTCTCCCCGGCTTGGCGGTAGAAGCGTTTCCCATGGCCCGAAAATCACCGCCCCCACCGCCGCACCGAAACAATTGCGGCTGTTCTAAGGCAATGCATTCGAGCCAACTCCTTGCACTGCGCTGCCAGAGCGGGGCTGCTGCCGGCGCGGCGGCCGGCCACGCCGTGCGTCAGAAATCGCGGCAGCCGAGGGGCATTTTCCGTATCCAGACCCGCGCGCGCAGCTCAGGCGGGACGCAATTGCCGGTCCCCATCGGCGTATGAAAAAGAAGCTTCTCACTGTGCTGGCTTTCACAGGCGGAATCTTCCTGGCTCTGGAGGCCGGCGCGCGGATCTTTTCCAGCGACGGCCGCGCGGGCATTCTTTCCCAGCACCCGGGGCTTGCGATGTACGCGGGCATTGAGCGGCCCGAAGAAGTCTTCTCGCTGTTGAATCCGGGCTGCCTCGAGTGGTCGCCTTATCAGCACTGGGTCGTGAGGCCCAATCTTCGCTCACGCTTTTATCGCACCAACGCATTGGGCTTGCGCGGCCTGGAAACGGCCATGGAAAAACCGGATGGGCGGTTTCGCATCGTCGTTCTCGGGGGATCGGCGGCCTGGGGGCTGGGATCCACAGCGGACGAGCGGTCCCTGCCCGGCCGCCTGGAGGCGCACCTGCGCGAGCGGAATCCGTCGCGCGAACTCGAGGTGATTAACGCCGGCCAGCCCGGCTACACTTCCGGTCAAGAACTGATTTATTTTCATCGCCTCATTTCGCGGATGAACCCCGATCTGGTCCTCCTGTTCGACGGGTACAACGATATCGATGCTGACCTGCACAACAGCCAACCCGGCTGGCCCGAAAACGCAAACATCCTCCGGGCGCGCTACGATGCATCCTTCAGCAAAACCCGACTCAGCCAAGAGTTCCTTGACCTGCTGCGACGCAGCCGATTTCTTCACCTGGCGAGCCAAAAATTGGGCGCCTTTTCCCCGGCGGGGGAAGCCCCCGGAGAGACCCTCTTTGCGCCGGAGGTCACGGCGATGAACTATGTTCATAACGTCAAGGCTCTGGCGCGGCTCGCTTCGCCCGCCCCTGTGTGGGTGGCGCTACAGCCGGTGCTCGCCACGGTCCGCAAGCCGCTCGCCCCGGAGGAGCGTGAAATTCTCGCGGCGAAAGAAAAAATAATCCCTGATTACACGGAGCGTGTGAGGCGGACGTACCAAGGCATAGAAGAACAGGTGCGGGCGGCGGCCATCCCGTTCCTCGACCTGAATGCGGCGTTAGGGGAGCAGCCCAGGTTGCTGTTTGCGGATGAATGCCACTTCGGCGACGAAGCCGCCGACGACCTGGCCCGCCGGATCGCCGCCGCCTGCGAACGGCTGATCCAGTAGCGCCGCGCCCGGCGACCGGCTGCGGGACGGGCGAACGCGGAACGCTGCGCAGCGCGGCGGAAGCAAAAATTTCGTGAGAATCCCCTAACGAACCGTGGAATTGTGGATAATTGACCCCGGAGGAGGGCTTTGTGAAGCGCACGTGCTGCTGTTCGCGACGGCATGGGCCGCGCCTGCCAGCTCGGGCGCAATCAATACGCTGACCCCGCAGGAATCCGCCCAAGACTGGAAACTTCTTTGGGATAAGAAAACACTCGACGGCTGGAAGATCAACAACGGAAAGAACGTGCTGGATGCGCATCATTCCGCGTTCCAGAGAGGAGCCATCGGCTTGCAGCACACCGGCCAGAAAATTGAGTTTCGCAATATAAAGATCAGGCCGCTGTAAGATCAGGGTCCATTGGCCGGGGACGCCTGCTGCGGGTGCGGCAAGCCGCACTCCCGGCGCTTGCGGCCGCAGCGGCGGTTGGTCTATCCTTTGATCCGGCCGCGAATGGTTGATGCGGCGGCCAACAGCGGGCTAAATCAAATGATGCAGGAACGCGTAAATCGACCTGGAGGGTGGGTATGAAACGAGCATACTTATTGACTGTGGCGGCAGCGGCGGCGTTGGCTGCGGCCGCCCTATTTGCCGCGCCGGCGGGATCCGGCGCCGTGAACACATTGACTCCACAAGAAGCTTCCAGCGGCTGGAAACTTCTCTGGGACGGCAAAACCCTGAATGGCTGGAAGCAGTATGGCGGCGCCCAATGGAAGGTCGAGAACGGAGCGCTGACGCCTTCCGGCCGTTATGGATGGCTGGGGACCGAAGGCGACTACGACAACTTCATGCTCAAGGTCGATTTCCGCACCTCGGCTTCGAACCTGAACAGCGGAATTTTTCTGCGGCGGGGCCGCGATGAGAAGGATTCTCACCAAATCGGCTACGAGCTGCAAATCCGCGATCCGCAGCCCAATGACAAGCCCTATGACGGGAAACCGGACAACCACAACGGCTATTACACGGGCAGCTTCTCGGGCCATCTCAAGAGCCACAACGAGCCCAAAATCGTGCTCAACGAGTGGCACACCTTTGAAGTGACCGCGCAGGGCGACCATTTCGTGGTGCTCTATGACGGCGCGAAAGTACTGGACGCCCATCATTCGGCGTTTAAAAACGGAGCCATCGGACTGCAATACACCGGCCAGAACGTCGAGTTCCGCAACATCAAGATCAAACCTCTCTAAGCCGAAGAGGCCCGGTGGTCCAGCCGGCACGGCCCGGCTGGACCATTTTCCGCACAGTCAGTTTTCAGCGGCCAGAGGTCGGGCCTGTCTTGTTTGGCCAAATGCCATGGCGGGCGCCAGCCTGCAAAGCGGTTCTCTCCCAGGCGGCTTGAAACGCTACCAGCGCTGCACAGCAAACAGCTCGCCCACGGCCCTGAGCCGCATCGCGTATGATAGCGAGAGGGTGCGGGAATCGCGTCCTGGCGCAACCACTTATGGCGGACCAAACAAGTCGCCCTACCGCTGCCGACCACGCGCTGATTGACTTCCATCGCATATCCGTGATGCGTGGTGAGAAGATCGTGCTCGACGATCTCACGTTCCGGGTGGACATCGGCGAACATGTGGCGATCCTAGGTCCCAACGGCTGCGGCAAGAGCACTCTCATCAAGACCATCACGCGGGAATGCTATCCGCTCCAGCGCGAGGGATCCCGCATGAGTATTTTCGGTAAAGAAACTTGGAACGTTTTTGACCTGCGTTCACTGCTGGGGATTGTTTCGAATGACCTGATGTCGCAATGTACCCGCGACATTACAGGCCGCGATATCGTCCTTTCGGGCTTTTTCAGCAGCATCGGGGTCTGGCCCCATCACCAGGTTTCCGCCGCGATGCGCGAAAAGGCGGACGAGGTTCTTGAGATTCTCGAGGCCCCGCATCTTGCGGGCCGCCCAGTCAATGAAATGTCCAGCGGCGAAGCCCGGCGCATCTTGATCGCACGCGCGCTGGTCCACGATCCGCGAGCGCTGGTGCTCGACGAACCGAGTAACAGCCTGGACGTTTGCGCGCAGCACGAGCTGCGGCAGGTCATGCGGAAACTCGCGCAATCGGGCATCGCCATTCTGCTCGTTACCCACCATCTTGCCGACATCATTCCGGAGATCGACCGCATCCTTTTGATGCGCGAGGGGCGCATCGTTGCCGACCGCCCCAAGGACCGGATCCTCAAGGCAGAGTGCCTCAGCGATTTGTTCGGGGTCCCCGTCGAACTTGGCCGCCGGGATGGGTATTACCACCTGTGGTGAGATCGGCTGCGCCGCCCCCTTGACGGCTGTTCGGCAAGGATAGACCGCGTGCCCCGCACCTGACGTCGAGGCCAAGTCGGGTTTGCGCTGGCGCAATATTGCCCGGCCATTTCTGCCCCAGCGCGTTTACTTACGGCTGATGATCACCTGCTCTGGAGACCTTTCGAGCGAACGAATTTCGCTGTGCCGGAATCCAGCCGCGCGAAACATCTCTTCAAATTCGGAAAAAGTGTAAGCGTCTCCGGTCGGCGTTGTGGCGAGCATAATCAGGCTGAACGACGCCGGTATCGCAGGCGAAACCCGATCTTCGTTGGGTACGAATTCCAGGGTAACGGCAATGCCGCCTTCGTTCAGCGACCGGTGCACCTTGCGCAGCAGATTTTCGATCGTGGGCGGGTCAAAGTGGTGCAGAAAATTGGTCAGCAGCGCTACGTCGTAGCCGGAGCCGAAATCGACATCAAAAGCGCTGCCAGGTAAAGTCCGGTAGCGCGAAGCTACGCCGGCCCTTTCTGCATTTTCCTTCGCAACTTCGAGAACGCTCCCCCAATCCACGGCTGCGACTTCGGCGTTCGGGTTCCGCCGGGCGATAGTGATGCCAAATATTCCGTGGCCGGCGGCGATGTCCAGGACCGTGCATTTCCGGCCGGCATCGGCCCCGATAAGTCCGGCAATCTCCTCGGCTGCGGGCGCCATCAGCGGGACCATGCTGCGGGCGAATTCCACCCATACCGCGTTCTCAGGACCGATGGTTCCATCAGGGCTCATGGCTGTTCCCCCATTGCGCACGGCGGCCGCCAGATCCTGAAAGGCGTTGATCAGATCCGGAGAATTAAGGAACCTGACAGCGCTCGCCATGCACGCTGGCGAATTTCGGTCGAGGAAAAGGGCTGAGTCTTGCGTCAAACTATACCGCCCGCGATCTTTGCTCAGCAGGCCGGCGATCACCAAGTAATCGCACAGAATCCGCACGCCGCGCTCGGAGGCGCGGCAGCGCTCGGCTAAGGCCTTCGGCGTGGCCGCTCCTTCGCCGATGCCCGTGAACATGTCAAGCTCAATGGCCGCCCTCAACGCCGCCGTCTTCTGGTACGCATTGAAGGTCTCAAAAATCAGCGCCGGCGTCGGCGCGGCTGCTGGGGAACCTTGCATCGCTGATATTCCTCCTGTGCTATTTTGCGGCCCTAGGCCGCCGAAAAGATAAGCCCTTCGAGTGGCCAGCCGATCCACCCCGCGTAAGCGCCAAACCTACGGCCCGTTTCCGGCCGGCAATTTCATCCCTCTTTTAAATTCTCCCGCAAGGAAGCGCCGAGCGCCTCAATATCGGCGCCTTCAGCGCGCTTTTCGGCTTGGCACGGTGTTCTTATAAATTTTGCCGGCCTTCATTACGAATACGACCCGGCGCACCGCCGTGATGTCCTCGAGCGGATTACCCTCGGTGGCGACCAGGTCGGCCTGCATGCCGGGTGCGAGGGAGCCGATTTGGCCGCCGAGATTGAGGGACTCCGCTGCCAGGGACGTGGCGCTGATCATGGCGTCCATCGGCTTCTGGCCCCCGTCTTTCACCCGATAAATAAATTCCTCGTAGTTGCGGCCATGCACGCCGGCTACAGCGTCCGTTCCGAATACGATTTTGACTTTCTCGGCCGCCGCCTTGCGGAGCACCTCTGCCACCAGCGGAAGGCCTTTTTGCATGTAAGCGAAGCCTTCTTCGGTGTAATTGCCGATACCCAGAAACTTCGGCTTATTATCCAGGTAATTGTGCAGTACGAGGAAATTGGGATCGAAGTAAACGCCGCGCTCCGCCATCAGGCGAAGCACGCCTTCATCGAGAAACACGCCATGCTCAATAGAGGTCGCTCCGGCCAGAATGGAAGCGCGTGCCCCGGCCGACGCGTGCGCGTGAACTACAATCCGCTTCCCTTGCGCCTTCGCTTCGGCGCACGCGGCCTGGATCTGCTCATCAGTGAGTGATTGCGCACCCCCGTCACGAATGCTTTTGGTCGCGAACATTTTGATCACATCTGCGCCTTCGGCCGAAACTTTCCGAACGAAAGCGCGGATTTGATCCGGACCTCCCGTGGCCTCGTCAATAGCGCCCAGTGAAGTCAGAATGCGGGGACCCGGGTCCGAGCCTTGGTTGATCCAGTCGCGCAGATCCCGGTCCATCGGAGACCCCAGGCTTTGTACGGTGGTGAAGCCGGCGAGCAAATCGGCGTACGCGTTGCCTAGGGCGTACAAAATATCCTGCTGCGGAGTGTCGCGGTCGGGCTGGGCCAAGCGGCCATTTTTGTCGAAGTGCCAGGTGAGATGAACGTGGGTGTCGATCCATCCCGGCATCACAGTGAGGCCGCTCAGATCGTAGGTGGCGGCGCCCGGAATTCCTTTCGAGTCTATCCTGAGGATCTTCGATCCTTGAATCACGATGCTGGCATTTCGCAGGACTTTCCCTCTGCCGTCGAAGGCGGAGCCGGCTTTGATCACGATCGGCGCCTCCTGTGCGGCAGCGCTCGAGAGCGAAACGAGGGCCAAAATCCAGACGAGATTGATCGGTGATTTCACGGCGCGACTCCTGGGGGGCGCGCAAGATGGAAACCCTTTACGGAATGAGGCATTTTAGCATGAAGCCCATGCGGGGCCGCCCGCGCGGTGAAACGACTGGCAACAGAATGGCTCGCGCGGCGTGTCTTCGCTGGCAGGGCGGCCAGCATTGCGGGCCGGCAAGCGTGTGGCTGCCCTGCTGAAACAGAAGCACGCCGGACGCGCTCAGGCGCCGGCTGGAGATTTTGCCTTCGAAGCCGCCGCTTTGTAGCCGGCATAGGACCAATAAAGAGCGCCGCCGGCAAGCAGCGCGATGCCGCCCGCCGCAGCCTGGGAACGTGAACTGCCTGTCAGCAACCAAATCGAAACCGCGACCGCAAGCGCCGGGATCACCGCGCCTCCCGGCAGCGTCACCCTCCGCTCAGCCGCCGGCATCTTCCTGCGCAACACCGGAACCGCCAGGCACGTGGTGAGGTAGTAGAGCAGTCGCGCGATAGCGCTGAGAACGGCCAGTTGCGAAAAATTGCTGAACAGCGCCATGCCCCAGGCCGTAAGAGCAAACAAAATCATCGAAACATATGGCGTATGAAAGCGGGCATGCACGCGCCCGAGCAGTGCGGGCAATTGCTTGCCCTCGGCCATCGCGTAGAGAATGCGCGGGCCTACCAGCAGTTGCGCGCTGCTGTTGCCCGTGGTTGACATGACCGCTCCCAGCGTGAGCAAAGCCGCCCCGAGCGCGCCAAGGAATCGCTCGCCCGCCGCGGCCAGGGGCGCCGGAGAAGTTCCGAGGCCCGGGAGCGTGCCGAGAGCAACGATCTGTATCAGCAAGTAAATGACGACCACCAGGGCGATCGCCGACACCAAAGCGATCGGCAGATTGCGCCGCGGGTTGATCACTTCCTCGCTGGGCACGGCCGCGTATTCGAAGCCCCCGAAAGCGAACATCAGCACCAGGGCCGCGCTGCGCAAAGAGGTCAAGTCAGGCAGCTCGCTGAATGAATAACTTCGAGGATCGGCAAAAAACAGTCCGGCAGCGATAAAAACAAGCAAAGGCAACAGCTTTCCGATCGTCAGCAGATTGATGGTCCAGGCGCCATAACGGACTCCGAGCACATTGACCAGGGCGAGCGCTCCCATCAGCAGCGTTATCGCCGCGCTGCGCCCCGGACCCGAGGCTACGGCGGGCCAGAAGAACCCGAGGTAATCCGCGAAGGCATTGCTTACCGCGGCGGCCCCCGTGAGGCGGCCCAGCAGAAACATCCAGCCGACCTCAAAACCTATAAAACCTCCGAACGCTTCGCGCGCGTACACATAAGGACCCCCGGCGGTCTCGAAGAGGCTGCCGGCCTCGGCAAAACACAGTACAATTAGAACAGTTGCAACGCCGCAGATAATATAGCCCAGCGGGCTGGTCCGGCCCAAAAATTTCGCCACCGTAGCAGGCAGTACAAAGATGCCTGCCCCAATGACGCCGTTCAGCGCGAGCGCCGTCAAGCTGAACAGGCCGACGGCCCGGACTAACTGTGGAGAACAGGATTGATCCATGCCGCGCTAGCCGCTCACCGGGAACGGCCGCTCTGCTCTATCGAGAAGCATAAAGCACCAGGATACGCTACGCGAGCGGCTGCAAGCGACTTTTGGGTGGAGTGAAGGCCCGCGGCCCCCGCAGAAGAATCCGGAAAGGACCCAACACGCGCCGTTACTCCGGGTCGAACGCGCGGTCCATATGAATCCAAACCACGCGGGAGAAACGGACCATTTCCGGCACAAAGGGCAAATACGCCAGAAAGGCGGCCACCAGCAACCTTTGGAGAGACCAATTCGTAAGCATCCAGAACACGCTCATCAGCGCCAGCACGGGAGGGATCGAAAGAACGTAGCTCACGATCATGGCGCCGACGAAATAGCCCTCCTCGCGCTCGTATTCGAGGCCGCAGACCGGGCAACGCTGATGCATGGCGAGCCAGCCCTGGAGCAGAGAGCCGCGAAAAATGGGACCGCGGCGGCACCGGGGGCAGGAATAAGAAAGCAGGGCTCCCAGGGCGGAAGTGGCGGCGCTCACCTTCTCAGGATACAACCGGAATAGAAGCTGCGAGCAACGCTCCGCTGCCGGCGGACGCGGGAATGCGGCCGGGCTTTCTGTTCCGGGGGCGCCCGGGCGGCGCCACCGTGTCTGCCGGCGCGAGCAGTCGCGGCCATATTCTGGCTGCATCCCGGCTCGATTCGCAATAGAATAGGCCATTATGGAACTCACCCGCAGAAAGTTGGCTCACACGGCCGCCTTAGGCGCGAGCGCTGCGCTGCTCGGCGGCAAGAAGGCCAAGGCGCAAGCGCCTGGCGAAGGCGCATCCATGATGGCCGCGAGCAGCGGCAAACTTGCCCGGGCGGACGGCCTGACTCGCCAAGTGGCGGAGTTTATCGTGCGAACAGGTTACACAGACCTGCCTCAGGAGGTGATCGACTTGGGAAAGAAGTCGATTCTGGACGGCCTTGGCCTGGCGCTCTCGGGCTCGGTTGCCGAAACCGGCGGGCTGACGCGCGAGTATCTGCAATCGCTGGGGCTCGGCCGCAGCAATGCGACTGTGATCGGGTCGCCGATAAAGGCTCCGGTACGGTTCGCGGCTTTCGCAAACGGCATCGGCATTCACGCCGACGATTACGACGACACGCAACTCGCGGTGGCCAAAGACCGTGTGTATGGGCTGCTCACGCACCCTACAGCGCCTGCGCTCCCGCCCGCACTTGCGTCGGCGGAAGCAGCCGGACTGCCGGGACGCGATTTGATGCTGGCCTACCACGTCGGCGTCGAAGTGGAATGCAAAGTTGCCGAAGCCATTTCCCCCCGGCATTATGAAGACGGGTTTCACTCCACGGGCACCTGCGGCTGCATCGGCGCTGCGGCGGCGATCGCCAAGCTGCGCGGGTTCAATGTCGAGCGCACGCTGCGCACGCTCGGGATCGCCGCGAGCCAGGCTGCTGGTTTGCGCGAGAATTTCGGCACCATGACGAAGCCGTTTCACGCCGGGCGCGCCGCCGAGGCGGGGGTCATCGCCGCCGACCTGGCGGCGCTGGGATGGACGGCCGCCGACCAGATCCTCGAGGCGCCCCGAGGCTTTTTCCACGCCGCCGGCGGAGGCTTCGATCCGAATGCCATTTCCGGCAAGCTGGGCAACCCGTGGACGTTCGTTTCGCCCGGCGTTTCCATCAAGCCCCACCCGTCGGGATCGCTAACCCATCCCGGCATGACGGAAATGCTGTTTCTGATCCAAGAGCACAGGATCACGCCGCAGCAGGTGGAGAGGGTGGATGTGGGCACAAACCGCAACATGCCCAATGCCCTGATCCATCACCAGCCCACGAACGCGCTCCAGGCAAAGTTCAGTATGGAGTTCTGCATGGCTGCGCTGCTGCTTTACGGCAAGGCCGGGCTGAGCGAGTTCACCGACGAGGTCGTCAACCGGCCGGAGGTGCAAGCCATGATCCAGCGCGTGCATTTTGGCGTGCATCCCGAAGCCGAGAGGGCCGGCTACAACAAGATGACCACGATTATCGACATTCACCTCAAAGACGGCCGCACCATTTCGGGCCGCTCCGATTTCGGCAAGGGCAGTCCGGAAAAGCCGATGAGCTTCGACGAAGTCGCCGCGAAATTTCTGGATTGCGCAGCTTTTGCGAACTGGCCGGCAGAGAAAGCCAGGGCCGTGGTCGAACTGGTGCGAAAGCTCGAAGACGTTTCCAACGTCCGGGCGCTCACGGCCCTGCTCTCGGCCTGAGCAGGCAACTCGAGCTTGAAATGTTTATAGGCGCAAAGCGCCTCGGCTCTTTGGAGGATTCAAAACTCGAACCGCATACTTATCTGCGCCAGGCGCGCGTTCGAGCCCACGACCACACCCGTCACCAAGCCAAAATTCGGCAGTCCCCGCTTCAGGTTCGGATTGGCGAATTCAGGGCGATTGGGCAGGTTGTAAAAATCCCCGCGAACTTGAAGTTTGAAGCGTTCTGTCAATGGCCAGTTTTTGTGCACCGACATGTCGATGCCGAGGAAGCCTGGGCCACAGCAGATTGTACGAGGCGAATTTCCAAAAACTCCGACGCCCGGCGCCTGGAACTGCCCGACATCAAAATACGGAATTGCCAGTACGTTGCTCCTCCAGCCCGCTGGTTGTAAGGGCGGACCAAGCAAGTTCGGCCGTTGCGAGGCTGAAAACGTATTTGACAAATTTGTGTTCTCGATCGCCCCGTAGGGTGCGCCGTCGCGGATCTCGCCGATCAGGCCTATTCCCCATCCTCCGAGAGCACCGTTCACAAAACGGTTCTTAAGGAGGTACGGTCGTCCAGTGCCCCAGGGAAGGTCATAGACGACGCTTCCCACGAGCCGCCGACCAATGTGATTGCCAGAGAGAGATTTATCGAGCCTGTGCAAGGCGATGTGCGTGTAACTGACGTTGCCGGCCGCGCCGCCGATCTCGGAGTTGGCCGAGACGTCATCAATGAACTTCGACCACGTGAAATTTGCCAGTAGGTTCAAACCGGACGAATAACGCTTTTCCACCTTCAGGTTCATCGCGTGATACGTCGAATTACCCCACGCCGGGCTAATCTGCATTACGTTATCGAACTGCGGGAAAGGCCGGGCAGTCTGGCTTTGCACGGCAGGGCCCTTGCCCTTGATCAAGGGGATCATATTGATATTCACGTCTGGCCCGCCCAGCCGGTGCGCCACATTGGCCAGGTATGTGATCTCAGCAACAGAATTCGCCGAAAGTTGCTTCTGTATGCCGAAGTTCCATTGCTGGGCCATGGGATCAGGCTGGTCCTGCTGGAGGAAATCAGGACTGAGGATCACGGGGCTGCCCACCGGGACGGCTCCGAAAGACGCGTCGTGGGGAGCGGGCATGATGCTCGGCATCCCGTTTTGCAACTGGAATGCCGGGGTAATATTGCCGTCAGGCGAGTTGAAACTCGTTGAGATCCCGAATCCCGCCTTTAGCGCAAAAGTCACACGGACCTGGTAGGCGTTGTAGTAGCTGATACCATAACCGCCGCGCAGCACAAATCCCCCGCCCAAGCTGTAAGCAAACCCAAAACGCGGTCCCCAATCGTGATAATCGAAATCATGGGCATACTTGCTCACGCCGTTTACGCCAGCGAACGTCACGATGCCAGGCGTCCCAGAGACGGGGTTGATTGCAGTCAGGTTAAACCCGCTCTGGTAGTTGTGGCGCTCCCATCGCGGCTGATTCAGTTCGTAACGCAGGCCAAGATTTAATGTCAGCTTGTTGGTGATCTTCCAGTTGTCCTGCACAAAACCGGCGTAATAATCACTACGGCTCGCAAGCGGGACGATTGCCTGCACCTCCCCTGTAGCCACATTGCCCAGCAGCAGCTCTGCTAGCCCCGAACCAGTGGCGCGATTATCGAATACGAAATGACCTCCCTTGTAACCGTTGAACAGGTCCACATTAAGCCCGAACCGATATTCGCCGCCGAGCTTGATAAGGTGCCTGCCCCTGGATATCGAATAATGATCCAGAAATTGCCAAGTATCGATGGGCGTCTGAATGCGCTCCTGCTGGGTCGTGCCGATAGAGCTTAGACCATTAATATCGAACGAGCCGAAATAATTCGGATCTACTCCCCTGATGCCCAGCTTCCCGTTTTCCCCGCTATTGACTCCGAACTCCGTCAACACAAACTTCCGGCGCCCAAAATTGATGCGAACATCCTGAATTGTAGTGGGCGAAAAGTTGTGGATCCAGTTTCCAGTGGTGTTGGTCTCCTGATTTTGCTGGCTGTTCCCGCGCGGATCAGCAAATGCGTTCGGGAAAACGGCCGTAGTGGTCCCGGGCGCACGGTTAAAGATAAATCGAACGAAGACTCTATCAGTCGCCCGAAAGTTGTGATCTACCTTGGCCGTAAGCCAGTCCTGGGTCGTTGCGTTGCTTCCTCCGTTGATAAAGTTGTTTTTGGGCGCCTGAGTGCTGGGGCTGGGGACGTTCGGCGGCGGATAAAGTTGTGCGATTTTCCGCCCGACGGGATCAATCCGGGCTGGTGGAATTATGTTGTTCAAAAAGGGCTGTCCCGTGGTTGGATCTCTCAGGACCAGATCCCTACGGTTGGAAAAATCGCCCGTGACTTCCGGCGGGTTTGGCACCACGTCATTGTACGTCACGCCATCGCGTCTTCGGGCGCCTTCATAGTTCGCGAAAAAGAACGTGCGGTCTTTCTTTATCGGCCCCCCTAACGATGCCCCGAATATGTTGTAAACGAGGGGCGGCTTCTGTTTCGCAAAAAAAGTCCTAGCTGCGAGCGACTGATTGCGGAAGAATTCATACGCGGCGCCGTGGTACTGGTTCGTTCCGGAGCGCGTGGTGATCACAATGTAGCCGCCGCCGGTCCTGCCATACTCGGCGGAATAATTGTTCTCTTCTGCCTTGAACTCCTGTACAGACTCGGCGGGCGGGTTCAGCGTGGTTTGCTGCACGCTCATAGTGACGTTCTGCCCTGAGGTGCCGTCCAACGCCCACATCTGGTTAACTGAACGCCCGCCGGACATTGAGAAGACCGGTTGTGAGGCGACAGTCTGCGTTTGCAAAAAGACGACACTTCCCATCAGGCGAACCAAGCCCGCGCTGCGGCGGCTCTCCAACGGCATATTGGAAACCGTTTGCCGCTCGACCAACTGCCCTACAGAGGCAGTCTCCGTCTCAAGCAGAGGGGCAGAGGACGTCACCTCGACAGACTCCGTGACGCCGCCTACTTGCAGCTCTATATCGAGGCGACGGAAGAATCCCGTATCCAGCGTAACGCCTCGCTGAAAATAGCGCTTGAAACCGGTTGCCTCGCAGCCGAGTTCATATTCGCCTGCCGCGAGCACGGGGAAGTTGTAGATTCCGGCGGCGTTGGTTTCTGTTGCTAGCTCAACACCGGTGTTCATGTTACGGACTGTCACTCTCGCCCCGGCAATTACTGCGTGAGAACTGTCGCTCACCTCACCGGTCAAGCCAGTCTGAAGCTGGCCCCAGCAGATCACGATGGTCGCGCTGACAAGCGCCGGCGGAAACAGTAGTCGGAGTACGCTAAGCAGTTTTTGCATACGGCTCCCTTCTTGTTCAAGACCTAAAGTCGTTCGCTCGGGTCATGATGAACGAGGATGCCGAATGAAACTTATTTTCCCTGCCGGAACCGCCACCTACAAATCCGACCTAGCGGTCAGGCGTTAAGCTGGTATAAGCAGAATTGAAAGATTCCCCCCGCCCCCCGCTACGGGATAACGGTTCCAAAAAACAGGACTCCGATTGGAACTGCACACTCACTTCCCCGGGCCTCAACTAAGACCATGCAGGGAAGTGTACTCCTGCCGTTGCAGGGAATCAAGAAGATTATGGCTGCTCGAAATGGCCGGGAGCAGTCGGGCCGAATGCGGCTTCACGCAGCACGCACGTCCATGGCAACAAATGCTGAGATCGCCGTGGAAGCCTCCCTCCTAGGGCGCGCTCCCGCTCGCGGGGGGCCGGATGCAAGCTCAGGCAAGAAGAGGCGTGCCTTTTTCTTCGCCTCAGTCCACCGAGAAATCTGCTGTCGCTACGGTTCGCTCCCAGGCCATTTTCAGGACGCCGCGTTTGGGTCCCGCGGTCTCGAGCGAAATTGTAAACTGCTCTATGGGCGATCCGGACGTGGTAACCTTCATCGGCGTCCGCCCCAGGTCTTTGGATTGATCGTAGTTGAACGCGCCCCACTGTTTCGCCACTTTGTTCACCACCAGCGTCCAGGCATTCGCCTGCGGAATCACGAACAGGGCGTAGCTGCCCTTCGGCACTCTCAGGCTCCCGATCGTCAGATCGGCGTCAGTGGTCAACACTGTGGCCTCGTCGGCTCCTGCTCGCCATACCTCGCCTAAGGGAACCAGCCCGCCGAAGATCTTACGGCCTTTCATATACGGCCGCCCATATTCGATAGTGATTTTCTTGCCGTCGATCGTTACTGAAGTCTGCTCGTGCGGGCTGACGCGCTGCTGCGCCATTGCGGGAAGGCCAAGCAATGCGGCCGCCGCCAGAACCGGAAGCATGTGAAGTCTGGCCATATCAATCTCCTCCTGCGTATCTTTCCGCTCATCCCATTCTAGCGGGTTACGTTCTCTGCCAACGCGAACGAAATCAGCGCATGGCCGGCGGCGACGGCAACATGTTGTTTCCCGTCGCTCAGATAGGTGATCGGATTGGCGAAAATCGCTCCGCCCGCCGGAAACCGCCAGAGCGGCTTCCCGGTCGCCGCATCGAGGGCGAAAAGGTAGCCTTCGTTGGCGACGCCGAAAACCAGTCCCCCGGCAGTGGAAAGCACGCCGCCCCACGGGGGAGACTGCAAGTGGAATTCCCACCGCTTTCGCCCGGTTTCCACTTCCAAAGCCCGAATGTAGCCCGTCGGCTCCACTCCCGGCAGCCCGCGAAAGCTGCCGCCGACATACAACGCTCCCGGCTGGTAAATAGCCTCGCCTCGAAAAAAAATCGTGGATTCTTCGCGCACTGCCACGTAAAACAGGCTGGTCTGCGGGCTGTAGGACGGGCTGAACCAGTTCGTACCGCCATGAAGGCTCGGGTACACGCCGCTGCCTTCCGGCGAAGGCTCCGTGTTGGGCAATGCAATGGGGCGGCCGCGAACATCCAGACCCTTGGCCCAGGTTTGCTTCGCATATTCCCGGCCCAGCAGAAACTCGCCAGTTTGGCGGTCAAGGACGTAATAGAAAGAGTTGCGATTGCCGGTCACAACCAGCTTGCGGGGCCGCCCTTGAAAAGCCCGGTCCACGAGGACCGGTATTTGATTGGCGTCCCAGTCGTGCGTATCGTGCGGCGTAAACTGAAAATGCCATTGCAGCCGGCCGGTATCGGCGTCCAGCGCGATGAGACTGCACGAATAGAGATTGTCGCCAGCCCTGGATGTTCCGTTGTAGTTAGGACCGGGGTTGCCCACGCCCCAATAGATCAAGTTCAGGTCCGGGTCGTAGGAGCCGGTGAGCCATGTGGTGGCTGACCCCGTTTTCCAGCTTTCACCGGCCCAGGTCTCGTTGCCCGGCTCACCGGGCGCGGGTACTGTCCAGAAACGCCAGACTCTCTTGCCCGTCTTGGCGTCATAGGCGTCCAGGAAACCGCGGACGCCAAATTCGCCTCCGGCCACGCCAACGATAATTTTGTCCTTTACCGCGAGCGGGGCCGCGGTCATCGTGTAGCCGCTCTTGTAGTCGGCCGCGGTCACGTCCCAGCGCACACGGCCGGTCTTGGCGTCCAGCGCGACCAAGTGGTCGTCGAGCGTAGAGACAAAGACGGTTTCCCCTAAGCCCGCCAAGCCGCGGTTTACCTGGCCGCAGCAGATGTGAATGTCGTCGGGGATCGCCCGCGCATAGCGCCAAATGGGCCGGCCAGTGCGAGCATCGAGAGCGGCGACGTTGCTCGGCGGCTCGGTAATGAAAACCAACCCGTCGGCGGCCAGCGGCGTTGTTTCGAATTTGTTGGGATCGTTCACCTGATACATCCAAACCGGCCGCAGTCCGCTCACGTTGGCCGGAGTGATCTGGGCCAGCGCCGAGTAGCGATGGCTGCTGTAGTCGCCGGAATATGTGAGCCAGTTGGCGGGGTCCGAAACCGCGCGCAAGATGCGTTCATAGCTAAATTGCGCCGGGATCGGGAGCCGCAGCGCGGCCAGAAGCCAGACCAGCCTCAATGCGGACGCCCCGCGGCTCATCGGCCGCCCCGCAAGGAGACTAGATAGGCAATCAGGTCATCCATCTCAGCGGGCGTAAAGACGCCCCGATAGCTCGGCATAGGAGACTTGCCCCAATCCTTATGCAGTTCGGCCAGCTCGCTTTTCCAAAAGGAGTAGATGTGGTCCGAGAAGTCGCGGATCTGAATGGAAAACGGATCTTCATTCAGGCGGATGCCCGTAATGCGCTGTCCGTCTTTGGTCACGACGCGCACTTGCAGGAAATTATCGGGCAGTAGAGTGACGAAGCGGTAGAGGAAGAAATTTTCCGGGATGGCCCGCTCTGGATTCGTTATGGCCGTCCGCAAATAGCCGGGACTGCGCCGCTCTCCGATGTCGGTGAGCTCCGGGCCAAGGCGGCCGCCTTCGCCAGCAATCATGTGGCACTGCCCGCATTTGCCCTTGCCGCGGTAGAGCTCGGCGCCGCGAACCGGGTCGCCGTGCACCGGCGGGGAAGAGCGTTGGAGCGTCCGGACGTAGGCGATCACCTGCCAGATATCACGATCGAGCAAGTGCCGCGTGTTGGGCATTTCCGTTCCCGGTATCCCCCTACGGATGACGCTGAAAAAGATCCGGTCATCGCTGGCCCGCGGCAAATGAGGACGGGTCAGATCGGATCCCTTGCCTCCATCGCCATTCGGCCCGTGGCACGGAGCGCAATTGCTCAAAAACAGGCGCTTGCCTTCTTCCAAGTCTTCCGCCGTGGGGAAAGGCGCCGGAGGCGGTGGCGGAGGGGGCTGCAAGGCGGACGGCGGCAGGGGCGAGGACACTACCTGGGCCCAGCCCAGCAGATGTCCCCAACAGATTGCCAGGGTAAGGAAACTAATCCAACGCAAATGAAAATATATCACTTCCTGAAGCCCGTGACCCGGCGCCCGATGAGCAGAACGGCCCGATAGCTCGTCTCTAAGACAGCCCTCTCGCATTTCAGCCGGCCGGTAGCTGGCGGCGCACGTTGAGAATTTGCACTCTGATAATGCTCATGGCGGGCGCATCCGGTATATTTCGGATGATCGGTGGCCGGCAGCCGCCCTCTTCTCCGGCTCAGTGGCGGGGATGGATTTGCGAGAATTTGAGGCCAAACTCGAACGCATCCGGCGATGGCTCGCCGCAGAGCGGTACGACGCGGTAGAGATCACGCGCTATTCCTGGCTGGCCTGGCTGCTCGAAGGGGCTGAAGCCCGCGTCCTCCTGTCTTCGGAACGCGGCAATTGCTCGGTGATCGTAACGGCAGAAAAGATTTTTATGGTTGCCAACAACATCGAAGCTCCGCGTTTAAAAGAGGAAGAAATCGGCGAGTTGCCTCTGGAATGGAGAATCTACAACTGGTGGGAGCGGCCGCCCAGCGTGCTGCCCCAAAACGCCAGAGTCGCTTCGGAGATGCCCGCCAGCCTTCGTTTTTCCCTGCTCGAGCCCGAGGTGGCACGTGCCCGGAAGCTGGGTCGGGAGGCGGCCGAAGGGCTCGAAACGGCTGCTCGAAGCCTCTGCCCCGGCCTTTCTGAGCGTGAGATCGCGGGGCGCATCGCCGCGCAAGCTATGGGCAGAGGTCTTACTCCGGCCGGCTTGTTCGTGGCTGCCGATGAACGCGGCAAGCAATTCCGCCATCCCATCCCTACCGCCAAGATCGCATATCGTTATGCGATCTTGAGCCTGGTCGCCCGCCGCCACGGGCTGCACGCGAGCGTCACACGAACGGTTTCCTTCGGTCCGGCTTGCGGGGAGATGCTGCGTCGGCACCGCGCGGCGAGCCGGGTGCATGCGGCGATGCTCGTCGCGTCCCTGCCGGGCACGCCGCTGGGCGAAATCTTCGCCGAGGCGCAGAGAGTCTATCGAGATTCCGGTTTCGCGGAGGAGTGGACCTTCCATCATCAAGGCGGCCCGGCAGGTTACGAATCCCGCGAGGCTCGCGCTGCGCCTGGCTCGGCCGAGCGGCTGCAAGAAAATCAAATGGTTGCGTGGAATCCCACGATTCGCGGCGCGAAATCGGAGGAAACCGCGCTGGCGGCCGGCCGGCGGGTCGAGTTGTTGACCCGTACCGGCTGCTGGCCCGAACTCGAGGGAGACATGCCTCTGGCCGATGTGCTCATGATAGAAAGCTGACATCGATTTTCCAAACGGCGTCCCCGCCTGTTATCCTGCAACCCAGAGCGAGTTGGCAAATGACGCCTCAAAAATTGCAAGAAGCCGCTCCGCCCGTTATCAAGCCCTGGTACACCGGCCTGACCGGCTATCACTGGTGGGTGCTGAGCGTCGCATCCCTGGGTTGGCTTTTCGACACGATGGATCAGCGCATCTTCGTGCTCTCGCGCGGGCCGGCTCTGATGTCTCTACTCCCTGCTGGAACGAGTCCGGCCGACATCACCTGGTATAGCGGTCTGGCCACCTCAATTTTCATGGCGGGCTGGGCGATCGGCGGTTTCTATTTGGGGATTATTGGAGACCGCTGGGGCCGCGCGCGTACCATGATGCTCACGATTCTCATGTATTCCCTATTCACCGGCCTCTCCGCGCTGTCGCGCAATTGGTGGGATTTTATCGCCTATCGTTTTCTTACCGGCCTCGGCGTCGGTGGAGAATTCGCAGCCGGGGTTTCGCTGGTGGCCGAAGTCATGCCGGACCACGCGCGCGCGCACGCCCTGGGCATCTTGCAGGCGCTATCGACCGTGGGAAATATCACCGGTTCCGCCATCAGCCTGGTGGTCCTCCCTCTGGGGTGGCGCTGGATGTTTTTAGTCGGCATCGTTCCGGCTCTGCTCGTGGTTTTCGTATTCCGCACCATGAAAGAGCCCGAGGCCTGGCAAAAAGCCCGGGCTTCGGCGCAGGTTGGGGCTCAAAACAGAATGGGGTCTGCCGGCGATTTGTTCCGGGACCGCCGCTGGCGCAGAAACACCTTTATCGGATTGAGTCTGGCGATTTCGGGCGTGGTTGGGTTGTGGGGCATTGGTTTCTGGACGCCGGAATTGATACGCTCGGCGCTGGCCAGCGCGCCCGCCGCATCGCGAAACTGGTATGCCAGCATGGGAACGCTGCTGCAAGACGTCGGCGCGTTTTTTGGAATTTATGGGTTCACGATCATTACCGCTCGCGTGGGCCGCCGCAAGGCATTTGTGGCCGCATTCTTGATTGGATTGGCGGCGACCGTGATGACGTTCGGCTGGCTGCGGCGGCCGCAGGACGTTTTCTGGATGATCCCGGTGCTCGGCTTCTGCAACCTTTCCGTATTCGGCGGATACTCCATTTATTTCCCCGAGCTCTATCCGACAAGGCTGCGCAGCACGGGCGTGGGTTTTTGCTACAACGTGGGCCGCATCGTCGCCGCGCTGGGACCCTTCACGCTGGGCGGCCTCACGGTTGTTTTTGCGAAAGCCGGATTTGCCAGCCCTTTCCGGGCTGCGGCCATCTTGCTGGCATCGATTTACCTGCTGGGCGTTTTCACTATGCGATACGCCCCGGAAACCATGGGCAAGCCGCTCCCTGAAGAATAAGGCGATCTGTGAAAAATCCATGACGGAAGCGAGGCCGCGAAAAGCGGCCGCAGCGCGCCCGGATCCCAACGTTCCGGGTCTATGATAATGGTTGGCGTCCGGAGTAGGAGCCAGCGCCGCTAACTTGGCATGAAGTATTTCATTTACAAAAGCCTTGCCGAGATCGAAGCTGATGCGGAGCGCATCGGGGCGAAGCACGTGGCGTTCGAGCATAACCCGGCCAAGGTACAGGCCGTCTTGAGCCAGCCGGCGGCAGTGGGAGGCTTCCGCGTAGGCAATTCGATCGCGATTCATCCCATGGAGGGCTGCGACGGGGACTTGGACGGAAGCCCCGGCGAACTGACCTGGCGCCGCTACGAACGGTTTGGACGCAGCGGGGCCAAGCTGCTATGGTTCGAGGCCACCGCGGTCCGCGAAGACGGCCGCGCCAACACTCGTCAGTTGTGGATCCACGAAGGCACTGTCGACAAGCTGCGAAACCTTCTCGGCCACACCCGGGCCGTGCACAAAGAGCTCTATGGCACGGCCGATGACCTGCTTGAGGTGCTGCAATTGACGCACTCCGGCCGCCACAGCGTCGGCCGAAAGATGATCGCGGTTCACAATCCATGTGTGGACGCCAAGACGGGCGTGCCGGCCAGCTATCCAGTGGTCCCGGATGAGGAATTGGAGCGGCTCGAAGACGACTACGTCGCTGCGGCGCGGCTGGCCTGGCAAGCCGGTTTTCGCGCGGTAGACATCAAAGCGACACATGGGTATCTGGTGGCCGAGCTGCTTGGAGCGAAGCGCCGGCCAGGGCGATACGGAGGCCCTCTGGAAAACCGCCTGCGGCTGCTGCGCAACGTGATCGGCAAAATTCGCTCCGAGTTGGGGAATCAGCTCCTCGTTTGCGTGCGGCTGGGCTGCTTTGACGGCGTTCCCTTCTACGCCGACGCCGCAACCAATAAGGGCGTGCCTTGCCGCTACGAGGTCCCCTATCCGCATGGCTTCGGCGTCGATCCGGCCGACCCGCTGCGCGAGGATTTGACCGAGGTGAAGCAGGCCGTGCGGTGTTTAGAGTCCTGGGGCGTGGCGCTGCTGAACATCTCCTGCGGCAGCCCCTACTTCGACCCCCACGTGTTGCGCCCCTGTGAGAAGCCGGATGACGGAAACTACGACGCTCCCGAGCATCCGCTGCTCGGCGTGGACCGGCATTTCCGCATAGCAGCCGAGCTGCAACAAACCTTCCCCCGGCTGCCGATGGTGGGCAGCGGCTATAGCTGGCTTCAGAAGTACGCAATCAATGCGGGGGCGAAGAACATTTCCGAAGGAAGGATTCGATTCTTCGGGTCGGGCCGGGGGGCGCTGGCGCATCCTGATTTCGCCCGGGAAGCGCTGGAGCGAGGCGAGCTGGACGAGCGCAAGGTTTGCAAAACCTTGACGTTCTGCACGTTTCTCATGCGCCAGAAGAACCACCCGATGGGACAATTTCCTTGCGGCTGCCCGCCGTTCGATAAGCAAGGCTATGGGAGAATCATGAAACTTGCGGTGGAAGCCAAGCGGTCGCAGCGCGCGCCAAACAGCCTGCCGGCGGGCGGGCCCGAAACCGCGAGAGGCGGGAATGACCCTGTTGCAAATCGAGACAAGACACGTTGAGCCGGACATCACAATCTTGGAGTTCACCGGGAACATCACTGCCGCGGAGTCGCGGCGCGTGGAAGTTCTGGTTGAAGACCTGCTCAAGCAGAATTACAGGAAGCTGGTGTTCGATCTGACCGAAGTGAACTACATCGACAGCTCCGGGATGGGGAGCATTGCCCACTGTTTTGCCCGCGCCATCCGCAATGACGGAGGGCTTCGCGTCGCCGGCGTGAACAGCCGCGTGAAACACCTTTTTCATCTGACGCGGCTCGACGCGGTTTTCCCTTTTTACGCGACCTCCCTGGCTGCCTGCGCCGGTTTTGAACCCGCGGCCAAGCCTGGCGAGCAGTTGCTATGGTGAAGCAGTCGGCGTCGTTAACTGGTGCGTGCCGCCGATTTGCTGTATGCTACGGCCATGCTGCAAATTGACACCAGGGAGCTTGGATCGGGCATCACGGTCGTGACGCTCGCGGGCAAGATCACGCTGGGACTCGAGAGCCAGCAGATCGAATCGGTGGTGAAGGACTTGCTCAAACAAAACCGGCGAAAATTGATTTTTGATCTTTCGGGCATTACCTACATCGACAGCACGGGCCTAGGCATCCTCACGTTTTGCTCTTCCCGCGCCACAGAAGCGGGCGGCAAATTGTGTATAGCCGGAGCCGCCAGCCTGCCCGCCAGACTGTTCCACATCACGCGGCTCGATACGATCATTGCGCTCTATCCCAGCGTGGAAGCCGCGCGCGAATCCCTCGCCGCCGGCACGTCCGGATAGACGCCGCCGGCCATTTTCTAAGCGACGGTCTGCCAGCCAAACGCAGTACCGCTTCCGGGCCGGAGAGAACCGAGGCGGGCCAAGAACGCCGTCGAATAAAGCATCCCCAGGATCGAGAGAGGTACGAGGACGCGCAGCATCGGCAACGGGCTGGCCCACAAAACATACCCTACCGGCATCAGGAGCACAATAGCCAGGGCCCGCGGCCAGCCTTCCGCTGTTCTCGCGTAAACAATCAGGCAGGCGGGCAGCAGGAGCACAGCGTCGGCAACGGATCCGTGAACGCCGATCAGCAAGCCTCCGGCCAGCGCGGCGGCCAATCCCATTTCGAAATCCGCGTTTCGCACGATGATCCACACGGCAATGACGGCCGTGAGCCCCACAAGGCCCTCCCACCAGGCAGAGTGCGGCCAGCCGAAAAACAGGCCGCGCAGATTGGGCATCTGCTCCACCACATCGACGGTTGTCGTCAGCTTCAGAATCTCCCAGTAGCGGGCCGGCCAGCCCAGACCCGCCGTAGCAAAGGACAGCGTCACGAAGAACAGCCCGCCGGCCGCCAGACCGAACGCGAAGCGCACAAGCCGCTGCCCCACAATCAGCAAAGCCACAAGCAGAAAGAGATGAAATTTTGCTGCACAAAAAGAAAAAATCAGGCCAGCCCAGAAATGCCTGCCCTCCCGCTCGAGACGCAGTGACAGTGCGATCCAGAGCAAAAGCAACGGCAGGTCCTGCGCGTTCATGAAACAAGCGAAGAGCGGAAGAGAAAGACAACTGAACAATACGGTAATGGGAAATGGAGTAGGCCGCCAAAGAGCCAGAAAGCCGGCAAACCCCGCCAGCAACAGCAATTGCCACAGGAGATAAGCAGTGTGATAAGGCATCCGGCCAAGCGGCCGAATTAAAAGAGCGAGGTAGGGCGGGCGGCAATAAAGGTAGTTTTCACCCGTAGATCCTGCTGAGTCCCCCTGAACCTGGCGCACCCGCGCCGGATTGTACAGGTCCGGCGTCCCGCTTAGCTTGGCGCCGGCGTAAAACATCACAAAATCGTTCACCCCGGCCAGGATGCGGTGCCGGGGAGCCCACGCCATCGGCGCCATAAGCACGATGCCGCATAGGCAGCCAAGAACGATAGCGGGATGAAATCTCATCCTGTCAATCAGCGGGACGCGGCCTTTCGGCGGTCCTGCCTACATGCCAGCCAGCAGCCCATCGTTTTAACAGTGGAACCGAGTTCAAACGCCGGCAGCGAGCGGGTCTGCAGCGGCCAGGCCGCGCCGCTTCCCAGTCTCCAGCGGCAGCGGGCACAATTCCATAGGGCTCTTAACGGTAATGCGTCAGAAAAAGGCTCTATCTGCCGACTAGATATGTTTTGTATCCAGTCAGGCAAAGCACGCCCGGGATGCAATGGCTATTGGGAACGCCGGCAGCCCAGCGGCGAGTCTTTCGAAAGAGGTAAGGCGGAGGAGTTCCGCTTTTAATTCTTGGCGTAGTAGCCCTGGCGAGCCTGCACCTTGAAGTCCCGGTTGCGGGGGATGATCTTGATTCGCCGGAATCCGGGGCCGCTGCGGGGCGGAGTGTATCCGATGGAATACTGGCTGCGGAGCTCCTGCTGGATTTCGTCGTAAATCATTTTGAGGTTCTTCTTCTTGCTCACTTCGAAAACTCTTCCGCCGGTTTCCTCGCTGAGCTTTTTGAGCGCCGACCCGTTTCCAAAACCGCCAATCATGCCGTAGCCGCCGGCCCGGTAGTAGAATCCGCGATCCAGGTACTCGATGCTGTAGATGATGGCATCCGCCCGTTGCGCGGCGGCAATGGCTTGCTTTAGATCCATCTGGCTGCCCTGGTCGTTTCCATCGGTGATCAATACCAGCGTCTTCCGGCCAACCTGGTTTTTCAGCATCTCGTCGGCCGCCAGAAACACCGCGTCGTAAAGCAAAGTCCCTTTCGGTTTCGCCGAGGTCGGCATTGGGCCGCCTCCCAATCCGCCGCTGCCCCCGTTGACGTGCAGCTTGTCGAGCCCCGCCCGCAGAAGGCGCACCGAATCCGTGTAGTCTTGCAGCAGATCCACATTCACATCGAAGCTGATAAGAAACGCCTGATCCTTTTTCATCCGCAGCATCTGATTCAGGAACTGCGAGGACGCCTCCCGCTCCAGGTCAATCAAGTTCCCTTGACTCACGCTGGTATCCACGAGCAAGCCCATCGTAAGCGGGAGATCAGCCTGCCGCGAAAAGTACTTGATGGTTTGCGGCTGCCCTTCTTCCTCGAGGGTGAAGTCGTTTTTGTCCAGGTTGGTAATCAAGCGGCCTTGCTTATCTGTTACCGTGAAAAAGATGTTCACGACATCCACGTCTACGGAGATGTCGGGGAGGTCTTCGGATTTGGAGGGTTGTTGTGCTGCGGATCGGGCAGGGAACCACAGGAGCGCGGCCAGCACCACCGTTTCCAGTGTCAAAATAGAAAGGGCTTGCTTCATCGGCTGTCCCGTTCGTCGGAAATGCGGTTTACGCTCAGTTCGATTGTAGCAGTTTTAGGGTTTGTCTCTCTGGGCGGCCTGGCGGCCTCGCAAGATGCCCGCTCTGGAGAGAATGCTCCGCCGGTCACGATTCCCGTGACCGTGGAGGACTCGAAAGGAGACCTAATCTCCGGCCTCGAAGCTGGGGATTTTCGCCTGTTTGAGAATGGAGTGGAGCAGAAGGTAACGGGCTTTTCGGCTGATGCTCAGCCGCTTTCTATCGCCGTGGTGATCGACGCGGCGCTCAGCGGCCCTACGTCCGAGAGGTTGCGGGCCACTTTCCCGAGCTTGCTAGCCGCGCTCAGCGAGTCTGATGAAGCCGGCGTGTTTTCTTTTGATGTTGACTTTCGCACAGTCGCCGAGTTTACCTCGGATAAGGACAAGATCGAGAAGGCGCTCAAACAAATTCCTCTGGGAGCAGATTACGGTATAGCCGGCGAGCCGCTGGGTGCGCCGGCCCCGGTTATCAACGGGCAGCAGATCGGCGGGGCGCCCAGCCAGTACCCGGGCGCGGGGCAGCGCCCTCGAAAAGACATCGATAGCGCTTTGATTTCGGCGCTCGATGCTCTAACGCAAAGGCCCGCAGCCCGGCGCCGGATTGTTCTGCTTGTGACGGACGGGGTGAATTCTCCCCACAATCCGATTTCCTCAAGCAAGGTGCTGGAAACCCTTCGGAAGACGGACGTCACGGTTTACGCCATCGGCCTTGACAGCGCCAAGCTGCCCCGCGGCTCGGGCCAACTGGCCCGGTTCTGCGAAGCCACCGGCGGAGAACTCTTCAAGGCCGTGAAGAAAACGTCGATCGAGAACCTCTATGCCCGGATCACTGAGCAGGCCCGCTATGCGTATTTGCTTTCTTATATGCCTGCCGGCGCAGCCGCCGGATTCCGCTCCATTCAGGTTTATGTCAGCAAACCGCACGCAAGAATTATTGCCAGAGAGGGCTATTTAGCCGGCCGGAGGCCGTCACAGCCGTGAAAAGAGCTGTCGTCCATCTCAGGGCTGTCGATCCGGTGCTCCGCACAATCATCGACAAGGTGGGCCCCTGCCGCATTCAGTACCGCGAGCCGGAGTTTGAGACGCTGGCCCGGGCTGTTGTTTACCAGCAATTGCACGGCGCGGCGGCTGCGGCCATCTTTGGCCGGGTTCTCGCAATGGCAGGGAACCGCGATGGGCGCCTTACGGCGCGGTCCCTTCTCCGGATCCCGAAAAAAGATTTGCGCGCTGCGGGGCTCTCGGCGCCGAAGATCACCTACCTTCGCGATCTGGCCGAGAAAACGGCTGCTAAGATTGTCCGATTTGACCGCTTCCCAAATATGGAGGATGCAGAGATAATCGCGTCTCTGACACAGGTGAAAGGCATCGGCGTTTGGACCGCTCATATGTTCCTTCTGTTTGCGCTCCGCCGCCCCGACGTGCTGCCGGTAGGTGATTACGGAGTCAGAACCGCTGTACGGGATGCGTACAAGCTGAAGGATCTACCCACGCCGGCCGAATTGGAGGCAATCGCACGCCCCTGGCGCCCTTATTGCAGCTTCGCAAGCTGGTATCTGTGGCGCAGCCGGGAATTGTAGCTTCTCCAGCCCATGCGGGCACTGGCGCGCCGGATGCAAAGCGCCCGTTACGGCAATCCCTGCGGGCCACGATCGGCGATCGCTCTTCAGAGGCTGGTCTCAAAGGCTGGCATTTCCATCGAATAGAGAAGGCATCCAGGCGCGCCGGTCCGTCAGAGCGCGGGCCAGAGCGGCGTCTTTAGCCAAGTAGAAGAACGTCCACGTCGAAAGCTTCCGGCGATGGGGGGCGGCGGCATCCATAAACTCCCCGCGCTCGAGCCACCGGCCGACGCTTTCAAGCATGTGGATGCCTTCCGCCCGGCACTTTCGCACCGCCCACGCTAGAAGGGGCTCGAGCAGCGCAGTAGATCCGTCAAGGGACACAAAGTCCACCAGTCTCACCCGCTTCAGGCCGATCTCCGGATTATCCTGGCGGTCGAAAATCGCGTACGCCGCTATTTTCGGACCATGCATCGCGGCAGCCACCCACAGCCGCTGATCGAGAACCGCGTGCATGAAATGCCATTCCAGCACCTCTTGCGTGCGCACGGCTAAAAGCACCCGCGGATGGTTCGCCCGGAATTCCATCCAGAACTTCTCGAACCGCTGATCAAAACCTGGGAACGCCCGTATCTCTGTATCGCCCTCTTGCAACGGGCTCTGCGTGACCCAATCTTTGAGAAAAGATGCGGCGGAAGCGGGATAGCTCAGCAACCTAGTCATCCGATATTTCCTTTTACAAAGCACGCTCTCTATAAAGCCCCTCTGGTTGGTAATCCAAAACGCGGATTGATCCCACAATCCGGAGGGAACCTTCGGGCACGCGAAGACTTCAAATGCCGCAGCGGCCGGCAGCGTCATTGTATTGTTGAGATATAAATCGATGCCCGGCTGATTGATCACCCGGTCTAACAGCAAAAGCGACGCGCTTCGATAGGCGGGATCAGCAACCTGCGAGCGGCCCGAAGCCGCCAGAATCCTGCGGCCCTCAAATTCATATAGCAGAGGAATATTGCCGACGGATCCGACGATCCGGCCGTTGTCTTCGATGACCCAACCGATTTTCCAATGCGGCAGATACCGGCAAGCCGGATTGCCGGCCCAAAGGTGCGCCCACTGCCTGTAGGTTTTGGCCTCGAGGCCGTATCGGGACTCGAGCGCCGCAATTTGGGCGTAATCGTCGAAAGTGGCTTCGCGAAGCCTGGGCCCCGATCCTTGTCCGGCGCGGGCGTCGGCCGGCAGAGTGCTCTTTGGAATTTTGTGCACCTGCCCTCCTTAGGCCGCTTTGACCAACCCCTGTTGAGCGCGAGGCGCGGCTTCGAACGCTATGGGCAAGCGTTCCAGCCCTCGGAAAACCATGTTGTGGCGCCAGGCCAGAGGAACGGGATCCAGCCGCAGATTGCGAAGACGCCGGAATACCGTTGAAAACGCGATCTGGCCCTCGACTCGCGCCAGCGGCGCCCCGAAGCAGTAGTGGCCGGCCCAGCCGAAAGCGAGGTGCCGGTTATCTGTACGAGTGATGTTCAAACGGTCGGGATCAGGAAACCGTTCCGGGTCGTGATTGGCCGCCCCGATCACCGCGATGACCGCATCCCGCTTCCGAATCATTTTGCCGCCGAGCTCGGCGTCGGCTGGAGCAAGCCGAGCGGTGTGCTGGATGGGGCTTTCGTAACGCAACAATTCCTCGACGGCCGCGGGCAGCAGCGCCGGATCCGCCTGGAGCCGCGCCAGTTCCTTGGGATTTTGCAGCAGCGCGAGCAATCCGTTGCCGATCAGGTTCGTCGTAGTCTCCTGCCCGCCGGTCATCGTAATGATGCAATTGGCGATGATCTCCTCTTCGCTGAGCCGGTCGCTTTCGATTTCCGCCGACATGAGCGCGTGCACCACGCCTTCCCGGGGATGTCGGACTTGTTCGCGCATTCTCTCCCGGAAGTAGGCGGTCATTTTCTCCACGGTGGCCAGCATCAGAGCCGCCCGGCCCGGGTTGTGTTGAAAATTCCCGAGCATTTCGGAAAAATCCTTCGACCACGTCTTTAGCTGATCGCGATCGCTTACAGGAACGCCCATCAGCTCGGCAGTCACCGTTGCGGGCAGCAGATCGGCGAAGTCGGCGATCACATCCATGCGCCCTTTTTCGATCACTCTGTCTATCAGTTCGTCCGTGATTTCCTGAATGTGAAGGCGTATCGCTTCGGCTCGGGCGGGAGTAAACGCAGCAGCGGCCAGAGCTCGTAATCGCGTGTGATTCGGCGGGTCCATGAAGATCATTTGCCGCACAAGCACCTCTGCGACCGGATTCAGCTCGGCAAGTCCGAGACTGGTGAGCTGCGCCGGCGTGGGCATGCGCTCAGCCGAAAATCGCTGGAGAACCGCCGTAACATCCTTGTACCGCGTCACCACCCAGGCATGCAGATAGGGATCCCAGTGCACGGGATCTTCGCGCCGAAGCCGGTGATATAGAGGATATGGGTTAGCCAAAACGCCGGGATCCAGCCGCTGATACAGGCTGAGCGCCGCATCCTGACCGTCCATGGCCGGGCTCGTGCTTCCGCTCATGACTTTGCCTCCGCGCAGCACCCTGGCGTCCCGGTGGGAGCCCCTGCGGATCGGATTCGCTTCTCTTCTGCCAATCGGTCGAGTTCCGCAGACAGAGCTGCTACCGTGGGCGCGTCGAACAGGCTGCGTAGTGAAATTTCGACTCCGAAAATCCCCCGCAATTGGGCGATCATCTGCGCTCCGAGTAAAGAATGCCCTCCCAGAAGAAAAAAATTATCATTTCTGCCGATGGCATCGAGCTTCAAAAGCTCGGCTAGAATCCCGGCTACACATACTTCTGTTGGCGTCCGGGGCAGGATGGATGCCTGGTCTTGAAGCGTATTGCCGGAGTCCGGCGGCGGCAGAGCGGAGTGATCGATTTTGCCGTGAGCCGTCAGCGGAAATGCAGCGAGCCGTACAAACAGCGCGGGCAGCATGTACTCGGGCAGTTGGCCGCGAAGGAAATCGCGCAGCTCGGTGTGTGTCACGCGGGAGGTTTCGTCCAGAATGACATACGCGATGAGCCGCTTTTCTCCGCCTTCATCCTCGCGAGCAACAACCAGGCTGTCCCGAACCTCCGGCCGCCGGTTGAGCGCGCTCACCACTTCCTTTGGCTCGATGCGGCAGCCGCGGATCTTAATCTGATCGTCCGCCCTTCCAAGAAACGCGAGCTGGCCGTCAGGCAGCAGGCTCGCAAGATCTCCCGTTTTGAACAGCCGGCTGCCAGGCTCGGGGTGGAAGGGATTCGGGACGAATTTTTCTTTGGTCAACTCCGGGCGGTTGCGATATCCGCGCGCCAGGCTCGGCCCTCCAATGCAAATTTCGCCGGGAAACCCTGCCGGGACGGGCAAGGCGCGCTCATCGAGGAGGTAGATTTCTGTGTTGTCGATGGCCCGCCCGATAGGGGGCAGCGTGTCTGGGTATTCGCCAGGACCGAGACGAGTGGAAGTCGCGACAACCGTGCACTCGGTCGGGCCATAGTTGTTGAAGACGGCAAAGGGGAGATTCGCCGGCGGATAGTGATGGAGCGTATCGCCTCCGGTGAGCAAAATGCGGAGGGAAACGCTGGCCGGCCAGTCCAGCATGAAAATCTGTTCCGCTATGGGTGTAGGGATAAAACTGATCGTCACTTTTTTGGCCAGCAGCCACTCTTGCAAAAGCTCCGCCGAGCTTCGCACAGCCTCATCGGCAAGATGGACGCTGGCGCCGCTGGCCAGATACGGCCAAAGCTCCCACACCGCGGCATCGAATCCGAGTCCCGCCAGATGGCTGGCTCGGTCCGCTGCGGTCACCGCAAAGGCCCGCCGGTGCCAAGTGACCAGATTGCTCAAGCCGGCGTGCGTGATTTCGACGCCTTTCGGCGTACCCGTGGAGCCGGACGTATAGATAACATAGGCCAGTTCGTGCGGCATTATTTCCGAGAAGAGCGGATCGGCCCGGCCATCGCCTGCCAGCAGCGAAGCCGCATCGACTACGGCTCCAGACCATGCAGCGAATCGCTGTATGAAATGCTGATTCGTCACCAGAACCGGCGCCTGCGCATCTTCCAGCATGAAGGCAAGACGCTCGGCGGGGTATCCGGGATCCATGGGAACGTAAGCGCCGCCAGCTCTCCAGATGCCCAGCGCAGCCACCGCCATATCCAGGCAACGCGGCAAACACAGACCGACAAGGTCGCCCGGTTCGACGCCCAAAGCCTGCAACTGCGCGGCAAAGGCGCCCGCTCGCCGATGCAGCTCAAGGTATGTCAAGACCTCGGCGCCCGACGCAACGGCGATCGCATCAGGGCGCTCGGCTGCCTGCCCGGCCACCATTTCCGGGACGAGCCTCGCTTCACGGGCCGCAGGCGCGGCAGCCGTGCACAGAGCCGATTTTTCCGGAGAAGTCGTCATGTCTTCACCTCGTCAATTCACAAGAAGTGTGCGATGCAGCCTCATCTGGAAACAGGCGAAGAGCGCCGTATCGACACTGGTCAGCTTCCCAGGTCCAGTATCGGAACGGACGCCGGGTCGTCCCGGCCGCGAGTGCGGCAGCGCAGCCTTTATGCGCGGATATGTCATGTACACAAATGTGATGTACACACCGGTCCGGTGCATAATCGGGCGACCCGGCACTCGTAAAGCTCAGAAGGCGCTCGGGCCCTGGGTACAGAAATTTCTCCAAAGTCCTGATCCCATTTTCGATTCCCCATCCACAGGCCTTCGTACAGGCCTCCATGCGGGTCCAGGCCTTAAAGAACGTTTGTAGTCTCCTGTGGGGAGCGAGAGCATCCAGCTCTCGAGCCGCCTCCGGCGAAAGGAAGCTGCGCGCCACAGTCCGGTCGATTCCATCGCGAATCTGCTCCACGTCGATGCCCACGGGCCCTGCGCCGCTGATGGCGAATACGGCGACTTGTCCGGAATGCGAGACGCTAAAATGCAAACTTCCCCGGCCGAGCTCGGGCTTGCCGCGTTCGCCGTAGCGAAACATTACGCCGGGCGGCGGCACTCCCAGATACCGGCCGAGAATTTCTCTCAGCGCCGCCCGGGCAATGATGTACCGCCTGCGGTGGCGCAGCAGCGGGAATAGCGCGGCTTTCCGCCGTTCCTCGACATCGAGCATTCGCGCCAGGGCGCCCAGAGAGCCGCCGTGTTGGTCCAGATTTGCCCGCCACACATGAATTTCGCCAACGTTCAGCTTGAGGGGGCCCCGAGGCGCCGCCCAGATCACACCGCCTCGCTGCCGCCTCGACAATCGCGGAGAATCTAAGACCATACATTCTCCTCGGAATACTCCGGAGCGGGGGCGGGGCTAGGTTCATAGTCAAACGGCGGCGCGGGACACCGGCGGGCCTGCGCCCAACGCCATAGCTCCCGCAGATCGGCCCACAACATCAGCAGCACGGGCGCCGGGTCATCGGCGGCGCAAAACGCCGCCTCGCGGATTCCAGAGAGCGATTTCACCCACTGCCGCAGCGTCAGCTTGCCATCCAGCGCATAACGAAGACTAGCGGCCAAATCGAGGTCTTCCACGATCCACTTGCGCCCCTCGGCCGCTGCTTGTGGAGGAACGGGACGTCCGGTTAGGTGCAGATACAAGGCTCGGGCTACATCCAAGTCGTCGCGCGACACAAATAAGCGGAACGTGCTGCCGATTCGCGGGTTGACATCCAGCAATTTAAATTCGCCGGCGCGAGCGTCATAGCTGAAATCAATGTCGACAATGCCCCGAAAACCGAGGGATTGGACCAACCGCTTCGCAATCCTGGCGATAGTCTCGTTTTTTTGAGTCAAACCCAGGCTCGTAACGCCGGTGTAAGCCGGACATTGACGTAGTTTTCGGCCGGTGAATCCTGCAAGGCAGTGGGAATGCTCGTCGAAATATCCATTGAACATCCAGTCTTCGCCATCGGAAATATATTCCTGCACGACCACGTTTTTGACCGCGCCCTCCTCCATGCGGGCGCAAAGATCCAGCAGTTGCTTTGCGCTTCGAATGACGAATTTTGTTTTGCTATTCTGCCTCCTTAGCAATACGCCGGAGCCCTTGATCATCACCGGACGGCCGCAGGATTCGAAATAATGAAGCAGATCGGCTTTTGTCCTAGGGTATTCGGTTCGGGGGATGGAGATATTGAGGCGTTGGGCGACGTGATACACTTCCCTTTTGTCACAAAGAGAGTGGATCAGTGCGGGGCTGACCTCTGGAAAGAGATACGACTGCCTGAGTATTTCCGCGTTCTCGGCCACAAATACAGTTGCGGTGTCGGTTGTGGGAATCAAAATATAGGGCCGGCCGGCCCGCTTCGGTATTCGCATCAAAAATTCGACCGATTTAGCCGGCGCGGTGCTATCAATATCCCAGATAAACTTGCCACGGCTGTATCGGGAGAAAAACGCAGGGGTCGCACGCGCAGCGTCGACGTTGAAGACAGGAATTCCCAGACGGCCGAAGCTACGTGTGATCCCGAGGCCGCCATGGTGGGGCGAGGCCAGAATCAACACAGGCGTTGAAGGATCGGTGATGATCATCGGCATTTGCCCAGGCAGGTGATTCACACCCCGTCTCCAGCGTGCTGCTGCTGGCTCGAACTACTCGGGAGGGATTTAGTCACAGGTGAATGGGGCCGTCGCCATCCCCGCGGTTCAGATGCATGTTGGAAAGCGCTGGATCTAAATCGCTCAGCAACCCGGAAAGCTGCTTGGACATGAGCAGAAAGAAATTGGACGGCCCCACAAAAAACCCGGCCTTTTTCAGGCCGTCGCACCAAGCCGGATGGCTCTGGTTCGAAACCAACAAATCGACCCCGCGATGCTCCAGATTGTTCGCCGCGGCGGCTACTACCTGCGGCGCATCTTCGGGCAACGCCAGACAATCCACAATAGAGCCCACGCGCATATTGCCGAAATATTTGTTGCAGGACATGACCGTATCCAGCAAGACCGCCCATCCGATGGCGCGTGAAGCGGCGCAAATTTTCAAGCGGATGAACCTGGGATCGCTGGCCGGATAAAGGATGTTCAAGACCTCGGAATCTCGAACCGCAGTCATCGAATAGCGGCTGCGGCACATCCTCCAGATTTCGTCTGTCCAGGATGCGAACTCAGAAACCTCTTCCGCTAAGGGCAAGCCCTGGCGGGCGGTCTTGGCTTTGAGGAGCAACCGCACTGTCCGCGCTCCCAGCCAGCCCATACCCGAATAGGCGGCTGCATCCAGTGCGAGCCGTCTGGGCAATCCGGTTTTCAGGTATTCAATGTTCCGCAAGAACCGGAAGCCGTTCAGCACCTTGAAGAAGAAAGGAACAACTCTCCAAGTCCAGCCCATGGCGCGAAGCATACGGCTGATGTTGGCGTCGAGGCTTCCGATCCCGAGACAGTACAACAGAGGCATTCTCCGCAGCGCGTCATGGATGATTTTCGGACCCACCAACCCATACCGTTTGTCGGCAATTGCCTCAGAAATGGGCATCCGGCAGGCGGCGGCCGGCAAAAGACGGCCCGCGAAAGAGAACTCCTGGCGCTTGAGCGTGTAGGCTCCTCGCACAAAGCCATCCTGCACAACAACAAAAATTTCCTCGTAGATCTGTCTGTCACCCACTTTCGGCAACCAGTCAGGAGCTGGCCTGACGGGCAGCAAAAATGGCGCGCCGGCGCGGCGGATTCGCTCGTTGAATTCCGTGACCGCCCCTACGAGATCCTCGGTATAGGGCAGGACTCGCAGAGCCTCGCTGTTGACCTGGCTCGAAGACCGATTGCCAGCAGCCGGTCCGCCATTTTCCAATGCCAATCCTCTTCCGTGTTTTTCCAACGGTAAATGGCCCATTACCACAGAGGTCCACGCGTCAGCCGAATGTGATGGCTCCATCCCGTCCCCTTTTGCCGCGCGCCGGGCTCGGCCTGATCCGCCCCGCGTGCGCCGCACTCCGCCTGCAACGAAAGTACCAAATCGCCGATAGTTACTAACAGTATTGGAAACCGGTCGCCGCAGAGAGCATTGCATCGCCGGCGCCCCCGGAAACCTTCTTGCCGGGAGCAGAAAGCTTCCACACTGAAGAGAATCTCCACTCCGCAGAGAGCGCCGCGCTTTCATATTTATGAACGGCCCGAATCCGGCGATTAAGGTGAAAGCCGGAGAGCGCTAAGGCGCTTTCCCAATAGGAAGTAGTACGCATAGCGGTTACAGTAACCCGTTGGGCAACGCAAGAGATTCTTGCCGTTGACTGGCCACGCATTGGTCTCCCGCACCGCCGCTCCTCTTCCTCTGCTCACGAGCTAAGGCGGCAAAGTTAGTTCGGCTCGTGCTCCTTTTACTGTGCGGCTCCAGCGTGGAGGGTGTGCCTTTTTTTGAAGGCTATGCGCCACAGGAACGTGTCTACGCTCCCGGATGATCCGACGACGCCCCAAGTTCCTCTCCCCCCAGATCAACGCCGGAATCAGCCCGACAAATCCACTTTGTGAGGTAAAGAGTGAAGCCTTCAGTTTCACGAGTGACCGGTTTAGCAATAGCTGTCCCCTCTTTGTTGTTTTGTTGGCTGCTACTGCCCGGACTGGCCGGCGCGCAGCCGGTAGTGTGGGTGGCTTCCGACATGGTTCGGGTGGGCGCATCGGATGCGCCGGGTTCCGGAACGCAAGCGCAGCTTTGGGCCGGGCGCGGCGAGTACGAAGCCTTTCAAATCATCATCCGGGCCCCGAGCGGAGGATTGAGTAACGTCAATGTCACCGTTTCTGACCTGAGCGGTCCCGGTGGTCAAACGATTCCTCGCAGCAGTTACACGCTCTATCGCGAGAAGTATGTGTACGTCAGCCCGGGCAGCCCTAACTGGGGCGGCTCGAACCAGCCGCTCGGAGCGGGCTGGTACCCAGACGCTCTGATCCCTTTCACCGACCCGGCAACCGGAGCGCCGCTGAGCGGGGCCTCGCTGCAAGCCGTTCCGTTCAATCTGGCAGGCAATACAAACCAGCCAATCTGGGTTGATCTCCTGGTGCCGCGCACCGCCCCGGCGGGCCAGTATAACGGCACGTTCACCGTCACCAGCTCGCAGGGCAGCGTGAGCGGCTCGGTAGTCCTGAACGTATGGAACTTCACATTGCCGCTGACCCCGTCCCTGCACTCCAGCTTTCTGTATTGGACGGCGGGCAGCCTGGCAGCGCAAGAAGAATTGCTCCGGCACAAGATCTCGCCTTTGGCCACCAGCCCGTCCAACCAGAGCCTGCTGATGAACAGCTACGGGCTGGGCAGCACGGGGCTGCCGTTCTGGAGCGGCGCGGACGTGAGCACGTGCAGTATGTCGCCGGCTCCGTCGGTGAGCCAATTCCAGGCTTCGGCCTCCGCGCAGCAGCCCGGATTGCTGCTCTACGATTACAGCGCCGACGAGATCGGCAATTGCTCGAACTTGATCACTACAATCAAGCAGTGGGCTTACAACATGCATCAGGCCGGAGTGAAAAACCTCATTACGATGTCTCCCAACCCGCAGCTTTACGACGACGGGTCGGGCACGGGCCGCTCGGCAGTGGACATCTGGACCATGCTGCCCATCATGTATGACCAAAATGTCAGCGCGGTCAACTATGTGCTCCAGAAAGGCGACGCGGCCTGGTCGTACAACGCTCTGGTTCAGGACTCGTATTCGCCGAAATGGCTCATAGATTTTGCGCCGATGAACTTCCGCATCCAGCCGGGCTTCATCAGCCAAGCCTTGGGACTCACCGGCATGCTCTATTGGCGCATCGACGACTGGTCGTCGGATCCCTGGAACCAGGTGAATAACACCGGCACGTTCAGCTCGAACAACTACCCTGGGGAGGGAATGCTGGTGTACCCGGGCCAGCAGGTCGGCATCAACGGCGTGGTCGCTTCCATGCGCCTCAAGTATCTCCGCGAAGGCGTCGAAGATTACGAGTACGTGCAGATGCTGAAGAACCTGGGTCAGGGAACCTGGGCTATGAACCTGGTGAAGACCATCGCCTCGAGCTGGTCGAATTGGACCAGAGACCCGAACGCCCTGGCCTCGGTTCGCATGCAACTGGGGCAGCAGCTCCACTCTCTTTCCGGAGGCTCTCCAACCAGTTCGGGCGGCGGCTCCAGCGGAGGAACTACGGGCGGCACAGCGCCCGCGGCGCCGGCCAGCCCTTCGCCTGCTAACGGTGCGACAGGCGTCAGCACCAGCCCGACTCTTACGTGGTCTCCCAGTTCGGGGGCCGCTTCCTATGACGTATACTTCGGAACAGCCTCGAATCCTCCGTTGGCCGCCACTGTCGCGACGGCGAGCTATGCGCCGGGAACTCTCAGCAGCGGGACTACATATTTCTGGAAGGTGGTAGCCAAAAACTCCGTCGGCACGGCTGCCTCCTCGGTCTGGTCGTTTACGACCTCGGCCCCTGTGGTCAGCAGTTCGACGCCGGTCGCAGTTTCGGTAACTCCTTCCTCCGGCTCGGGAATGAGCGCGGTCTTTAGTCTGGTGTATTCTGACGCCAGCGGGGCCGCGGACATAGCCGGCGCTGGCGCTTTGATCAATGCCACGTTCAATGGGCAGGCCGCTTGCTGGTTTTACTACGATCGCGCCAGCAACCAGATCTCGCTCGCCAGCGACGATACGACTACTTGGACGGCAATGACACTCGGCTCGGGGAATTCACTGTCCAACAGCCAATGCAGCATCAGCGGCAGCGGATCCAGCGCCGTCGCATCCGGAAGTAACCTGACGCTCAATGTGGCGGTGACCTTCCAGTCCGCTTTCGCCGGCTCGAAAACGACGTATCTATATGTCCAGAACAAGGCGGGTCAGTCGAACGGCTACCAGGCAAAGGGAACATGGACAGTTTCGTCCGCCCCCGTGCCTCCCGTAGCCGTCTCCGTTTCTCCCTCGTCGGGATCCGGATTTAGCAGCGTCTTTCAATTTATCTATTCCGACGGCAACGGCGCTTCCGATATCGCCGGCGCGGGGGCCTTGATCAACGGTAGCTTCAACGGGCAAGGCGCTTGCTGGTTTTACTACAACCGCGCCAGCAATCAGATCTCTCTCGCAAGCGACAGCACGGCAAGCTGGAGCGCCATCACCGTGGGATCCGGTGGAGTATTGAAAAACAGCCAGTGTACGATCGCCGGTGTTTCCGTCAGTGCAGCCGCGAGCAATTTGACCGTTACTGTTCCCATCACGTTTCAAGCGAATTTTGCGGGATCCAAGGCGGTCTACATGTACGTGCAAGATAAAGAGGGCCAATCCAACAATTATCAAAACAAGGGGAACTGGATAGTCCCATAGGCTAAGCGCTTTCCAGCCGACGCGCGGCCGCGCCTCGCAGGGGCGGCCGCGCCCTGCTGCGCCTGGAGTTGCTGGATCTTATCTCCGAGCTGTCTGCGCGCTGCTTCGAGCGCATTTTTATCGCGGCCCCAGTTTTTCCAGTCAGGCCCTACGGACTTCGCTACCTGAAGGGCCCAATCGCCTTGCCCTAATCTCTTGAGGATCTCGACGTACTCGTAATCCTCGCTGCCTTCCCGTAGTTGCTTCAGCCGGATGGAGGGAACCACGCCGGAGACGCCCGCGGGCTGCCCCGGGTACACCAGCATTCCTTCGCCGGGGTAATTGCTGGAAGTAAAGACGCCTTCGTTATTGACCTGCGCCCACGGGTCGGATGACCATTTGTCCACGCGCCAATACAGAAGACCGGTAAGGCCGAGGCTTTGACTGATAAAACCGGCCTGGATACGGTAGTTGATCGGATCGTAATCCAGAAGCCACTTCGGGGAATACGAATCTTGCGCCAGGGCGTTGTAGGACCACACTTCGTCTCCTTTCGCAAGCGCTTCTGCGATCCGTTGCGGGGCGCTATCGTACGTTTTGGGCAGCACGACCCAGATATCCACGGCGGAGCGGCCCGTCCCCGAGCCGTCGTCGTAAAGGGCCGGATCCGGGGCCATCGTAATCAAATTGCGCACGCCGGCCTGATGCAGGTTGTTTCCCCACTGCCGAATCATCGGATAGAGGTTCGTGCAGGCTCCGATTTCATCCGCCGTATAGTTGAACAGGTTGAGGTCGGGAGCGTGCGCTGAGGCAGCCGCCTGAAGAGCGAGCGGGGAAGGCGGCGGCCGCATATTGCAATGGGAGGCATCGGCGCCGCTCCAGAAACCAAGATCCGTACTGGTCAAACCGAAGTTGGCAATCAGGGTTTGCTCGAGCGCCGCCAAACCTGTGCACGGATTCGCTCCGCAACTGCCCAATCGCTGCGGCATGATCCGGTGTTTGATCAATTCCTCCCGGGCCTCGTTGGTCGTGGCGCTCCAAAGCGCAAAGCTCGATTTTAGCGACGGCTTCGCCGGCAGCTCGAAATTCCACACGGTCAGCTTGCAAGGAATGGCCGCGGAACCTTGATCGGCCGTGACCGTCACCGTGCCCGAATAATCGCCAGCGACCGCGTCACGTGGAACGTAAATATCGATCCAGAACGGCTGGTTTTTCCCTCCATCAATGTTGACAGGCGCCGCCGGATACGCACCGCCGGCGGGCGGGGAGCCCGTTTTGGGATCCAAAAAAGGGACCAGCGCATCCGGATACCAGCCCGGCCCGAGAGGCTGGTTCGATCCCTTCGCATTCGGGCTTCCCCGGTCCACATAGACATAGTGTTCCCGATACAGCGTGGCGTTATTGCTGGCTATGACTCGGCCATCGGCGGTTGTCAGGTCAGATATCGACACGCTCACGCCAGTCAAGCCGGATGGCGGCGCCTGGACAACGACTTGAAAAGGCTCATACTCCGCTTTGGCGGAAACTAATGCGGCTGACGCGTTGGGCCCGGGCGCATCCGCCAGCCCGATCCTGTCTAACCCAGTGGCGACCCAAACCGTGAGAGTGGACACAGTTTGTTCCGTGGCTTCAGGAACCGCTACGGCGATGCTGAGAGCGATCAACCGCAATATCAATCTGCCCAGAGGAAGGCTATAGTTGATCATTGCTTCCTCCTATGCGAGGAGGCCGGCGCCTCATAGGGGCTCCTGTTTCGGGGGGCGCGAGTGGATCGGCCCAGGACCGAACTTGTTTGCGCCGAAAGTTTTCTCCGGAGCTTTCACTTGAGAGGAAAGCGTTTCTTTCCATCTTTCAGCTCAGATTTTGCAGCCGCGGTTCATCTTCCAGATGCAGATTCACCGGACCCGGCGCGCCTGTTTTGCCGGTGAGAGCGGCTCCTTCAGGGCCGCTCGATGGATTCATACAGAGCTCGCTGAGAGCCGGTGAAGGGGCAAGCGTTTCCGTATACAGAGCAGGGGCTGATATGCCGTTCCCCTTCTCCTGCGCCATGCGAGCCGCGAGTTCCGCCATGGTGAGGGTTTCAATGTCACCCGACTCCCGCGCCTTTAATATCCGCTCGAGAATGCCTTCAAAGACGGAAAACCCCTTCGGCGATTCGGCCAGATTCACCGGATGCAGACAGAAATGAAACACTCCATTATGGCGGATAGCGGCATCCAGCCCCCGCGCTACGCGCTCAATTCGGCTGCGGAGAACAACCAGACGGCTGCGCGACTCGCCGATTGGATAAAGAAACAGCGATGCCGGGATATTCCACAGGCCCGGCAGCGTCTCTTTGGGCCATACGGGTGGAGGCGTCGCCCGGCCTAATTCCTCCAGTATCCGCAGCAAGGAGCCGGGAAGCGTTCTGCCCAGCTTTTCGGAAAGCACGGGCGGGCGACCGCGGTAACAAAGAATGCCGTTAGACGCCAGAAGACCGTGGCAAGCTTCCTGATTCCGCGGGAAAGAGAACGAGACGGGCCGCACCCGGACTGCCTCCAAAGCCTCGATGCCACCGAAAAATTCCCGGCGGATTACTTCCGGCTTCGACCGCCAATCGGTCCAAATCAAATGCGTCAAGCCGCCGTGCAACCCGACGTCCTGTTTGGGGCGAGCCTCTGCCAAACGCTTGACAAAGGAACGCCGATACCAGAGCGCGGCGATTCCTTCATCCCCCGGCGGAATGGAGCGAGTCCAGCGGGCGGGCAGGCCTAAGAGCCTGGGATCTCGCGGGCCGTCGCTTTCGGCAAGCGCCATACCGCCCACCACCAGCCACGTCGCGCTCACGCCAGCCGAGCAAAGGACGCCCAAAAGGCGATCGTAAGCGGCCAGAGCGCTCGGATACCGTTCGCAGAACTGCTGCTCATTCAGAAGATCGAGATGTCCCCATATCTGCTCTGCATCGAGCGAAATGATCGCGACAGCGCGTTTCAGGCTTCTGTGAAAATTCTCATCGGGAGCTGGCACGATTTCACCCCATTTCTGTTACCGAGAAATAGAAACGGCCGGCCCGCGCGGCCCAAACCGGCCGTCCACATCGAGAAAAGGACGTTTTGCCTCCGTCCTGGAGCCGGCGAAGGCCGCCATGACCCGGGAGTCGGTTTCATCTGCCTGGGCTGATACTCCAGCGACCTCAAGAAACTTCTGATTGCTGTAATAGAAGTCGCGATAGTCTGTCACCTCACCCGCTTCCAACGCGCTCTTGAGTTCGCGAATCCCGTCTTCCAGCGACCACTGGGACCGGAATCCAAGCTGGTTTTGTATCTTCGTGAACGACACGCGATAGTTTCTATGATCCGCGTTATCGATGTTTTCTACGCAAATGCCCGGAAACTCATGACGAATTTTTTCCGCGACTTGCGACAACGTAAAATTCAAACGCGGATCGCCGACGTTAAAGATTTGACCGCTGACGACTCCGAGCGGGGCGGTCATTACATGTTCAACAGCCGGCGCCACGTCCCGCACATGAAGAAATGGCCGCCACTGCTGGCCGTTGTAGATGGTGATCACTTTTTCCTGGTAAGCCTTGGCTGTCAGCAGATTTACTACCAGATCAAATCGGGGCCGATAGGAGTGCCCGAAGACGGTCGACAGGCGCAGAATTACAGGATGAAAGGACTCGCTGTGCGCTTCCAACAGCGCTTCTTCCGAATTGACCTTCGTCCGCGCATACAGCGACACCGGATTCACAGTCGCCCGCTCATCCACCAGCTCTTCACTGATTCCATACACACTGCAACTGGAAGCGAAAATGAATCGCCCGATACAATAGCCTTTGGCCACCTCAATTAACATCCTGGTGGCGGCATAGTTGACCTCGAGAGCCGTCTGGCGGTCTTGTTCGCAAGCGGGATCACCGACGATGGCCGCCAGGTGAACAATGGCATGAACTCCCTTTACAGCTCCGACGACTGTTTGAATATTGCGGCAATCGCCAACGACCAGCTGGAGATTGGGATGGTTCAAAATATCCCGGATCGACGCATACCCATAGACGAGGCTATCCAGCAACCGCACGTTGTAGCCCCGATCGAGCAGCCGCCGGGTGAGTATTGATCCGATGTATCCCGCTCCTCCGACGATTAGAACACTGGCCGGATCGGCAAGCCGACGCGGCGCAGTTTTCTCCACGGCACGCCGCGTCCGGCGGAAGGCGTCTTGGGCCGCACGAGCTAAAGTCACGGCAATAATGACCAGAGCCGCAAACCAGGCGGCCAGACTCTCAGAAACCAGACCTTCCTGAAAGACCAAGTAATTCGCCAAAAGATAAAACAACACAGCCAGGCCGGCGCCCTTGACAATAGCTGTCCGCCGATACCGAATAAAATAGAATCCTGGCTTCTGATAAAAGCCGCTGGCCATAAAGACCGCAGGAAAGATAAGGGAAAGCGGCCAGAAGCAATGCCAATAATATTGCGGAAATTCGGTTGCGATGTTGTGCGCGGTTTGTTGGTCGCCCAGAATCACGTGAAATGTAACGGCAAACGCAAGAGCCATCGCCATGCACACGTGAACGAGGATAAAATCCAGCAGACAGGCCAAGCTAATCTTCCCTAGCGACATTCTCGGTTCTCCGGGTATAGCGTTGCGGGCTGATTGTCAGGAGGCAGCGGCATACCCGCCGCGCGGCGGAAGGCCGCGGAGGGAGCGCCCATTCGAAATTGCTCTCCGGACGGCTACGATTACGTCCGCCACATCGCTGTCGGACATTTTTGGATAGAGCGGAAGAGAAAGCAGTTCATTGTAGATTTTCTCGGCTATAGGAAAGGACGCCTCCGAGCAGTGCAGCGCTCTACGGTAGTAGGGGTGCCGGTGCAGGGGGGTGAAATGCACGCTCGTTCCGATGTTCGCTTGTCTGAGCTTTTCGATCAACAAATCGCGGCCGCCAGCCATGGAATCCACGCGTAATGGATATAGATGATATGTATGCCTTCGGCCGGGCGCTTCCGCGGGCAAGCGAATTCCCGGGACGTCGGCCAGGCCGGCCGCGTAACTTTCTGCAATCTCCCGGCGGCGCTCGATGAAACCATCCAGCCGTTGCAACTGATGAATTCCCAAAGCGGCCTGGATATCGGTCATGTTGTACTTGTAACCCGCTTCGTGAACCTCGTAATACCACGACCCAGGCTGCGTATAGCGTTTCCACGCATCGCGGCTCATTCCATGCAGGGAGAGCAGGCGGATTCTGCCAGCCAGCCAGTCGTCGTTTGTGGTGAGCATGCCGCCTTCGCCGGTGGTCATGTTTTTCGTCGCATAAAAGCTGAAAGCGACTGCCTGGCCGTGGGCGCCTATCTTCTTCCCGCCGTACTCGGCCCCGACCGCATGGGCGGCATCCTCCAGGATCAGAACGTCGTGTTTTTTTCCCAAATCGAGCAGAGCGTCGAGATCGCAGGCCTGGCCGGCGTAGTGAACAGGTATGATGGCGCGGGTGCGGCCGCTCAGGCTGCGGCGAATAGCGTCCAGGCTTATGTGAAAATTGTCGTCCACGTCCGCCAGAACCGGCGTCGCCCCGAGATGGGCGACGACGTTCGCCGTCGCGCAGAACGTGAGTGTAGGCACGATGACTTCATCGCCCGGGCCGATGCCAAAGGCGGCCAGCGCGACGTGCAGCGCAGCCGTGCAGGAGCTGAGCGCGATGGCGTGCTTTACCCCGACGTATTGGGCGAAATCCTGTTCAAACTTCTTCACCTTGGGTCCGGTGGTGACCCAGCCGCGCTGCAAGCTGTCCACAACTTCCTGAATTTCCTCGGGCCCGATAAAAGGCTGGCAATACGGCAGAAATGCGCTGCGCATAAAACGTGATCCGGTTAACCGGTTTGTGAAAAAAAGCGAGCCTGGCTAAACGAGCTTTCGGAAAGTAAGACTGGCGCCGCACAGGCGGAAGCCGCACTTTTCATACAAGCGTCCGGCTGCCAGGTTTCGCAATTGAGTCCCGACCTCGACAATGCGAACCCCTTTCTCGCGAAACCATCGGAGCGCTCCCAGGGTCGCCAGGCTTGCCACTCCCTGGCCGCGCGCGTTTTCCGCGGTCGCTACCATCACGATCGTCCCAAACGACACGCCGATCGTGGAAGCGGCTTCCTGGTCGATCTTGCAGGTGACGTAGCCCAGGACGCTCTCGCCCTGGGAGGCAATGATTACAGCATCGGCTGCGCTGCCCAGGCACGAGTTTCGCAGCCAGGCCTCGTTAATGTGATCGGCGGCGGCCGAGCTCAGAGCGTAGTCGGCATGGAACCGGTCATAAATATAGGCCGTCCTGGCGATTTTCAGCACCTGGTCGAGATCGGATTCGCGGAAAAGACGCACGCAAACGCCGCTGGGGGTTGCGGCGGGCGGAGCTTCCAGATCCAGTCCATCCAGTGAAATCGCGAACGTCTGGATGCCGTCGATCAACTCGAAGCCCGACGCCTCCAGGGCATGAATGGCCGAAAAGTCTCCGGTATCCACGCGAGCCGTTAAGTGCCGCACGCCCTCCCGCTGGCACTGTTTGTAAACATCGCCGATCAAGCGGCGCTTGACGTGTCGGCTGTCCCAGTAATCGCCCTCCGCGACTAGGAACTCGAGACGGGCGCTTGGGAACCCGAACAACTCGCTGTCCCAGAGCAGCTTGCTCCAGCAAGCCGCGCCGCATAGGGACTGGCCGCTCCATTGCAACAGCAGAGAAGCTTGTTCGCTCGACAGTAAGCGCTCCACCCTTTTTTGAGAGAGCCGTTGAAAGGCTTCCGCTGGTGCCAGATCTTGGTAGACACGGCGGCGAGCCAGGTTTTCCACAATGAAGCGCACCGCTACCTCTGATTCCGGAAGAACCGCGAGGGAGTTACTCATGGGAGTGCACCGGCTGATTTTCAGCAAGCGATTCGGGCTGTGCCGAGACGTAGATGCCGCGCCGGCTGACCACGTACGGCGCCGTCTTCAGCAGAAGCTTAACGTCGAGCAGCATCGAGCGCTTCTCGACGTACTCCACATCCAGTTGTTTGCGCTGTTGCCACGGGATGGAATTGCGGCCGTTGAGCTGAGCGAGACCCGTAATGCCAGGCTTGACGTCCAGGCGCCGCTTCTCGGCGGGAGTATAAAAGCTGAACTGATCCGGGAGTTCCGGCCTCGGACCGACCAGGCTCAGATCACCCGCGAGCACGTTGATCAACTGGGGCAACTCATCCAGGCTTGCCTTGCGCAGAAATCGCCCCACCGCGGTCAGCCGCGGATCCCGGTCGCCGTTGAAAGTGGAGCCGTCCGCGTTGCGTAGATCGGCGCACCCGGCGCGCATGGTGCGAAATTTATAAATGGTGAAGGGAACGCCGTAGCGTCCCAACCGGCGCTGCCGGAAGAGCGCTGGCCCCGGAGACGTCAGCCGGATCGCCGCCGCAATCAAGAACATCAGGGGACTCAGCAGCAGCAGCAGCAAGCCCGAAATCGCGACATCCAAAACGCGCTTCGCCGCCGGATACAACTTTGCTTTATGCAACGCGGGGTTTTTGGTTCGCGTTTCCAGTTCTCTGACGGCTGCGCAGTACTCGTCTGCATATTTTTCGAGCATGGTTTGCTCCGTATACGACGCAAGATAGACACTGCGAGCGGTGCGGCCCAAGCGTTCGGCCAAGCTCGGGTCAGCGATCAGCTTCTGCATGGCCTCTGCCAGCGCACCGTCGTCGCCCGGCGGTACAAGCAGCGCCGCAGAGCCGTTTCGGGTCGCCTCACAGTTGCTGGAGATGGCCGTAGCCACGATCGGTTTGCCGGCAGCCATGGCTTCCAATAGTGCTATCGAAAGGCCTTCCCGCACGCTCGGAAGGACCACCAGGTCGCTCGCCGCCAGCAGATCTCCGACATCGTTCCGGAATCCGAGAAACCGCACTCGCGGCGCAATGCCCAGTTCTACTGCCAGCGCGGCGATACCCTCCCGGATCGGGCCGCTGCCGGCCAGGCACACGCTCAGAGGCAGGCCGCGGCTGATTAACACCGAGGCGGCTCGCAGCAGATCCTCAATTCCTTTCAGCGGCGCCAGGCGCCCTGTCGAAAGTACAACTACCTCCTTAGCTCCCGCCTCCAAGCTCGCTCTTACCGCATCCCTGCCGGCAGCGGCTTCGACTCTCGATTGGGGAATTCCATTAGGTATAGCCCTGATCTGATGACCGCCGGCAATGCGCAATCGCAGGCCCCACCGGCGGTGAAACTCGCTGACAGTGAAGATCCGTCGGCACCAGCGGGAGGCCGCGCGCTCCAAAACGGAACAGGCTGCAATGACGAGCCGCGACGAGCGCTCGTGAAAGGCGAAACCGTGGGCGGTGTGAAAGATGATAGGAACTCCGGCGAGCCGCGCCGCCAGTCGTCCGACAAAGCCGCCCTTGGAGGTGTGCGTGTGCACAATGGTGTAGCGCGCCGTTTTGAGAAAGCGATATAGGCGAAGCAAGCCCACAACGTCGCGGACAGGACGGATGCTGCGCCAGATTACATCGAGCGCCACAACCCCGATTCCCGCCTCGCGCAGCGCGGCCTGAAACGTGGCATCGGTGGTCAAGACATCGACATCCCAGCCCATGCTTTTTGCGTGACGGGCCAGTTGGAGGATAATGATGGAACCGCCGCCAAACTTCGATTCGCCCACAATGTGAAGGACTTTCATATTCCGGATCCCGAACAGCCGCCGGCTGCGGGGCTATTCCACAACATGGTCGAGTAAATACTCCAATTGGGGTTCTTGAGAGCTGGCGGCCTCTCTTACATTTTTCTGATCCCCGCCGGCTCTGTCCGGCTTGCGGCTTAACGGATCCAGGCGCATCCAACGCAGGATTGCGTAGGTGGCCGCGGCGGCGGCCAACTGGGAGAGCGTGGCCGCCCAAGCCATGCCCACATCCATGTGCCGCGGGGCCAGCAGCACTGCCAGGCCGATGTTCAGAACTCCGGCGCCCAACACTATCAAGTTGAAGGGACGGTCCAGGTCGAGAGGCAGCATCCAGTGAACTCCCAGAACATTGCGAAGCGCAACTATGGGAGGAAGAATGGCAAAAACTCGCAGGACGACCGTGGCCGGCTCAAAACCCTTGCCGAGCAGTATCCGCACAAGCTGCGGCGCGAAGGCGAACATGAACAGACCCATCAGCAGGCCGATCGACACCAGCACGAGAGCGGCCAGCCGCGCGAACCTTTGCGTTTCCGGCCGAGAGCGCTTAGCCAGATTGCTGATGCGCGGGTAGGCGGCGTCGCTGACCGGCCCCAGCAGCCCCAGTATTGCCCGGCAGATTCTGTCAGCGCCGGCGTAGTAGCCGACCACGTGGGGAGGCGCGAACAAACCCAGGATAAATGCGTTGCCCACTGTGTACATGATCGAGGCATTCCGCGGAACGAAAGTGGTGATGCTGCCTCGCAATGCCCCCATCAGCAGGCTGATTCGCGGCAGCCGGAAACGAAGATCGCGGTAGACAAGGCCAAGCGACCCGGCCAGCGAAAGCAGCGACGCTCCGCCTTGAATGCCAAGCACCTTCCAGCCGTCGGCCGGAGCTCGTACCAGAAAGAAAATCGCCGCGACCGCCGAGCTCTTGGCCAGGAGATCGATGGTCACCGCCGCTTTCATGCGCTCGATGCCCTGGTAAAACCACATCATGTTGAGACCCTGGACCAGCGACCAAAACAGCCCGGCCCAGAACAAGGCGGAATGCTGGCGCAGCGGCAAAACGAAATGCCTGACTCCAAGGGCCATGACCAGGCATAACGCGACGAGCAGCAGCTTCGCCCCCATCACTCCGGCCACCAACTCGGAGAGCTTGTCCTTCGCTTCCTGGTGGCGGGCCACCTCGCGCGTCGCCGAAAACGTAAAGCCAAACTCCACGATCAGCAGGAGATATCCGCCGAAGGCTTGAACGAAGGCGACTTCCCCCCAACTCGACGGCCCCAGTACTCGACTCAGGTAGGGAACCGTAACGAGAGCGAGCAGATAACCCGAGCAATAGAGCCCGTAAAGCGCAGCTACGTTGTGCGCCAAACCGGAGGGAACACGAACGCTGAGAAAGCGCTTTACCATGCTCTCCCCGCACGTGCGGCTGTCCTCTTCGCAATCGCGCTGGATGCGCCGATCATCGCCATGATCAGCCACCAGTGCCTTTGATAAAGCGCCTCGATTCCGGCTGACAATCCGAGCATGCCGGCGTGCGCTCCCAACAAGCCCACAATCAGCGGCCGCTCGTCCGGGCCCATCGATCGGTATGCGGCGGCTCCTCTAGTGAAAAACCACAACATTAGTCCTAAAAATATGCCGGCCCCGGCGAGTCCGAATTCGGTCATCATCCAAGCCGTGGTGTTATGAATGATGTACGGCCTTCGTAGAACAGTCGGGTCTCCCTTAGTGAACTGGTCAAATTGGCCCAACCCGATTCCGAACAGAGGACTTTGCGAAAAGAAGGGGAGAGCGTCCTGAATCTGCTGGAGGCGCTGGTGTGCTGTATTGGGACGGCGCGCCAGAAACACGGCCCGCGACTGGCCGAGCAAAAGCATCACAGCAAATGCGGCTGCGGCCCCCATGGCAGCATAAGCGGGCAACAGCGAAGGCCGGAACGCTGCGATCACCAGCAGCGCCGCGGCCAGGCCAATCCAAGCGGAACGCGAAAACGTCAGCATGAGCGCCGTGGCCAGCATCACGCTGGCTAAGGCTGCGGGAGTCCTGCCCAACAACGGGCGCGGCGAAAACAGCGTCACGGTATTGGGGACCAGCGCTGCAACAAGCAAGCCTCCAAAGGCGTTTGGATCGATCAACATGCCCGAAACACGAGCGGCGCCGTAGTTGATCCTGGGCACGGATACCCCCGAGAAGTACACAACGACTCCCAGCAGCGCGTGCAGGGCCGCCGCGACTATGAAGATCCGAAGCAGCGAGCGTATGGCGGACCAACTTCCGCAGTTGCTCGTAATGCATAGATAGCTGCCCATCAGTGAGAGCAGGCCCAGGTCCTTAATGAGGATGTAAGAAGTCAACTTGGCAAGCTGATTCAGCGCGACAAAAGTGGATATGAAAAATATGATCACCAGCGCCGCGTGAAAAACACTCCACGCCCCGCGGACAATGCGGATCCTCCCCAGCTCGATCGCAAAACAGAGGGCTAGAAACAGATCCGACGGAGCGAGATTCATGGTGTTGGATTCGAATTGCACAGGAAGCAAAAAAACATATGCTCCGAGAAAAAGGGGCAACAATCCTCTTCCATGCCCCGTTGCGGGGCCAGGGGAAGGGACTACATGCCATCGGGGCTCGCCCCGAAGCAGCGGCGATTGCACTTCGGGCGTCATGGCCGGCTAGAGTTTTCGCGTAGCGTAGGTTGCATAGCCATAAAAGGAATCGGTTCTCGGATCCCAGCCGTTCAGAATTGTGCCGAGCACAGTAAGGTTATCCGCCAAGAGCCGCTGGAGAGTGGCGACGGCCGCTTCCCGGCTGGTCTTTTTTGCGCGGAGAACCAAAATCACCCCGTCCGCCGCACGGCTCAGCAGGCGGGCGTCGGGACCATGCAGGGCTGGCGGGGCGTCTATGATCACCATATCGAACTCCTGCCGGAGTTGAGCAACCAGTTCCGGAAGCCGCTCGCTATGCAGCAGAGCGGAGATGCCAGCGGCTTCTTTCGTCTCCGGGGCGATGGTGAGCGGTCCGCTCGGCAGAAGATAAAGATTTGGAATCCCTCGAACCATCTCCGCATATCGCACAGCTCGGGTATCGAGCACGCTGGAGTCGCAGAGCAGATCGCTCAGCCCCGGCCGGCCCGCCAAATTGAAAATTTTGTGCAAGCGAGGACGCCGAATGTCCCCATCGACTAAAAGCACACGGCGGTTCGTTTGGGCCAACGCGATCGCCAGATTGGCGGCCACCGTTGTTTTTCCTTCGCCCGGGCCGGGACTGGTCAGGGTGATAACGTGCGCCGCGCCCTCGTACCTTATGCACAAAGAGGCGGCCGCATCGTGAAACGATTCAACAAGCAGCGGATATGCGCCATCCCGCGCAGCCAGCTCTACTTTTTGTCCGTTCCTATGCGGGTTGGCCGGCAAGCAAGCCCGTAAACCGGCGAGGCAGCCGCGCTGCGGCTTCGGAATCGCGGCTAGTTCAGGCGTCTGCAAGATGGATAAAGCTTGTCCCGGCGATTTGAACGTTACATCGCTGTGCTCGCGCAGTAGAACGACGCCGACCCCGAAAAACAGCCCGGCAAAGAGCGCCACAGAAAGGTTGAGCAGATAGTTGGGTTTGTAGGGCCGCGCCGGCGGCAGGGCGCGATTGAGCACTCGGATGTTGCTTGCCGGAACCGCGGCTCCCAGGCTGAGTTCCTGGGCCTTTTGCAGCATGGAAGCATGCAGCGCCCGAGCCGTCTCAACTTCGCGCTTGAGGGTGTTGTAATGGATCGATTTCGCCGCCAGACTCGAAACCAGCTTCGACTGGTCGGCGTATCGCGTGGAAAGCAACTGCTCGCGCCTCAGGGCTGCCTGGTATTCATTTTCGATTCGTTTGCGGGTGGCAGCCAGTTCGCGGTCGCGGGCCGCTTCCAGCACGGCAATCTGGTTTTGGACGGTGCGTACTTTGTAGTGCGACGGGGTCAAGAGAGACTCGAGCGATTCAAGCTCCCGCCGCAGATCGGTCAGCTTCACCTCGTAATCCCGCAGCGCATTGTCGCCCACCACCTGAGGAAGGGATTCCGGCGGGACGTCCGCCGCGGCCTGATACTGCGACTGCTTCATGATTCGGTCGGCCTGCGCCGCCGCCAGTTCATTGCCGAGTAACCGCAGCCTGGCTTCTGCAACGTTGTCCTGCTGCTGCTCTCCTGTGAAAAGCAACCCTGCGTTCTGCGCATAATCCTGGGTTTGCCGCTCGAGACTTTCCAGAGTTGTGCGTATTTCCGCAACCTGTCCGGAAAGCCATTCTCCGACCCGGCGCGCTGTTTCTGAGCGGGCCTGCTGATGTTCACGGATAAACTCGTCGGCCAATGTGTTAGCGAATTGCGCCGCAAACCGCGCGTCCGGAGAATCGTACGTGATATGAATAAGCCGGGCCTGATTCCAAACACCCACACGCATCCGCACCATCTTGAGCGCGCGCTCGCGAGGCGAAATTGGCGCCACCGGCAGCCCCGCCGCATTCCGGACGCGATCCACCAAGCCGGGTGCCGTGAATTCGGGACGATTTAAGAGATTCAGACGGTCTGCGACCCGCCCCAGCACGGACTCATTTTGAAGAATTTCCACTTCCGTTTGCATGGCCAGGTCGCCCGCGCCGTCGGGCGGCGCCGCCGGAGCCGCCGGCTCCCGAAAGGGCGTGACTGCTTCGTTCAGCGGCTGGTACTCCAGCGATGTCTGCGCTTGATACATGGGCGTTTGCCCCGCCGTGTACCCCCAGGCGCCCAAAACGGCAGCTAAAGCGCATAAAAAGATGAACGGCGCTTTTCGCCGGATCAGCCGCCAATAAGTGATTAATGTGTCCAGCCCGGCGTCACTTGACGCGGTGGATGGCGCACCGAGCGGCCATACGCTCGCTTCGGGACGCGAGAGGCCGATGCTGTCGTCATGCACGGCAGACGAATTCATGATGCGGGGCTCCAGGGATCGATCCCAACGGTGTGGCATATGCTTTCGAAGTCGTTATCGGGGCAGACCCACGCGCCAGATCGTAATGCCCGTGCCTACATTCAACGCCGCTTCCGCCGCCCGGAGGGCCACATTTCTGGTCGCGTTATTCGGAACGAATAAGATGTCCTCCGCCTCCATCATGATGTCCCTGGATTTCCCGGCCAATATCTGCTTGATGTTGACAGCAATCTCCACGCGCTTTTCGTCGGAGGCGCTTGTACGAAGAATCTTGGCCTTCTCTGGGGCCGCGTTCGGTCCGAGTCCCTCCGCCAGAGAAAGGGCCTGCAATACGGAAATATGCTCGCGCTCGCTCAAGGCGAAGCCGCCCGATTTGTGAACGTCGCCGATCACATACACTGTTTGCGCCTGGGAGACCGAGATGACATCGTCCGGTTCGATCAGTATGTTGGCGCTGGGATTGGAACCTTCCATCAGCTCTCGCAGGCTTACCTCGGCCATACTGAAACGCTTGGTTGGATCTTGCACCGCGGTCCGGAGCGGTATTTGCCCGCGGTCTGACCGCCGGGTGATTCGCACTGTATTGCCCGCGTCATTTCTGACGCCCTCGGCCATGGAGAGGACCTCGATGAGCGTCTTCCGCCCGCGAAGCTGCTGAATCCCCGGCTTGTTGACCGCGCCAATCACCGACACGGGCTGGCTGTGAAAATCAGTGACCGACACCGTGACCTGGGGCTCCTTCACAAATACGCGCAGGCGGCTTATTATCTCCGCCTTAATCTGCTCGGGTGTCCGGCCAAGCGCCAGAATTCTGCCTATCAGCGGTACATCCAAATACCCCTCGGAATCCACGCGGATGGGTTTGGCGGAAATTTCTTCCGAGCCGAGCGCCCAAACGCTAAGTTCGTCGCCTGGCCCGAGCATATAAGCTTCTGCGTTGCCGGGGTCGATCGGACTCGCCAGCCCGCCCGCGGCGGCCTGATGTTGGGGCCGGCCGGAAGGCGCCGCCAGCAGCATCATAGCCAGCATCAATGCGATGGAGCCTTCAGCCTTCAGAGGCCACAGGTCCCGGAATAGCTTCGACGGCATAAAACTAACTCCACGAGATTTCCCGCTGCCGTAAAACCAGATCCTCGTTGATCTCAACCAGCACCGAACGTTGCAGCAGAGTAATGGACAAAAGCAGCCGGAAGGGCCTCGTAGAATCCACCACGACGCCCTCCACCCCGGCCAGCGGGCCGCTGGCGATCCGCACGCGCTCGCCCGCAGTTAGAAAGGCGTGGGGCTGCATTGGAAAACTGGCGCGCGCCGCCGATTGCAGCGCTTTTATCTCGTTGTCGTCCACTGGGGTCGGCACGCGCCCCGCACCGACCAGCCGGATGACGCCCGGAGTCATCAGAATAGGCAGCCGCACCAGCGCGTCGAACCGGCAAAATACATATCCGGAAAACAATGCAAGCTCAAACTGGCGGAGGCGCCTGCCATACCGGTGTTGACGCCGGTAAAGCGGCACAAACGTTTCGTAGCCTTTGTACCGCAACAGACGCGATACCGCTTTCTCATGGCGTGGCCTGACGGCCAGCGCAAACCACTCCAGTGCCTCCGAATCATCGCGTAGCCCGGCGCTTGGGGTTTCAGGTTCGGGCCGCCATCTATTCATCAGTGGAGTAAGAGGGCGTTGGGAGTTTCCTGGAAACATAGCTACCGCAATCTCAGTTATCAGGAACTGAGTCCACGCTGCTCCCTGACGTTCAAGTCCAATGCAACGCCAATGCCAGTCGGCCTCACCGCGTGGGTTGCCCAGGCAAATCAAGCGCTCTCCGTATCGTTACAGAGTCCGGAGAGGCGCGATGACAGCTTTCGTGGCTCCCGGCAAAGTGGAAGGCCGGGTGACAACTGTGGCATCGCGGTTCTCTACGGCGGCCAAGTGGAGGGCTGCGCTGTATAGTCGTACAATTTTGCATCTTTCGTTTCGATGCGTTTCTGGCAATTCCAGCGAAGAATCTCAATCACTTTTTTTGAAAAGAAGATATGTTCGTCTATCTTTTTTCAAAACCCAGGCAAGCGCCTGAGGTGCGATTTCTTTGATATCGAGGCGGCGGCATTGCCACGCCACAGCGTTCAATCAGGTTTGACCAGCCTGCCAGCCGCACGAAATTCCTTTGGTAACAAACGGTGCGGCGCATTCAGATGCGGGCCGCGGACGTATGTACGTTTACGGTTGCGTAACCCCAAAAATGCAAAATCGACGAGCGAATGTCGGCAGCGTATGTTAGCCCTCTACTTTTTTGGCGGCCGAACTCTTTATACTGCGGTAGTGTTGTTTCCAGGGTAGTTGTTTCGAGCAGCGCTGCCGTTTCAATTTTAAGGCGCGCTGGGAGTGCCGAACCAAGCGTCAGGCCATTGCGTAGCGGAGTGGCCAGAGCCGGACAATCCGGTAGCACGCTGATTCCACTTTCGAGTGGAATCGCGGCGCAGATAGATCTTCTTATGAAGGACACTATGGCGCTAGCAGGGACAGAAGGTGAAGCTTCAAGCGTGGCGCAAACCCACTTCTCCGCGGATAGGCAACGGAACTGTGTGCGGCGCCCGCGCTTCCCGCGCCCGGTCGCGCCTTCGGCGTATCTCCAGGAATCGGGAGTCGTGCCGCTGGTCATCGAAACTCCTGCAAAGTGGCATCCATACCCTCTACGCACAAAGAAAGCGCTCCCGGAGGAGTGGGGAGATTCACTTCGCACGCAAGGGACTCAGAAGCCCGTTATCAACATCGAGCCAGCCGCTGGCGGGCGGGAAAGATTTCGCTTTTTAGCGCCCAGGCTCCCGTCAAATACTGCCAGTCCTGAGGGAGTCAGCGAGGCAATGCGGATTGAACCAGGTTCTTCTCCCGATCACGTCAATAGAAACGCGAGAAACGTGTGGGGCGCGGGAGACGGAACTAGTCCTGAGTTGCGACCCGGAAGCGCTCGCCCCAGTGGCCCCTGCGCGGGAATCCCGCAGTCGATTCGAACAATGCATAGTCGAGACATCACGAAGAAAACTGCGTTCGGCAAAGGCTTCGTGACGCTTGTAAGTTTGCCCTTTCTCCAGTTGACCAGCGTGGAGGCTATGGTACCCAATGAACAGACGCCGAGTTCTCGTAGTAGATGACGACAAGAGCATCCTTGCCTATCTCTCCGATCTTTTGGCCGATCGCTACGACGTAGACTGCCTGGATTCGGGCGAAGGCGTCGTGCCCTATTTGGGCTCCGGCGCCCGCCCGTCTTTGATCCTGCTGGATTTGATGATGCCGGCGGTCAGCGGTCTGGATGTGCTGGCCGCAATCGAACGCCTGAGCCGCCGGCCGCCCGTGATTGTTCTGTCGGCGATCGGCCAAATCAACACCGTAGTGAGAGCGATGAAGCTTGGCGCATCGGATTATCTGGTCAAGCCGGTGGAAGAACAGGACCTCTATCAGGCGATCGAAAACGCATTAGAAGAGTCCGATGACCCAGAAGAAACGGCGGCGCCGGCCGCTGCCTGCGGGGCCGACATCATTTCTGCCAACCGCCAGGTGCTCCGTGTCAAGCAAATCGCCGCGCAGGTAGCGGACGCAGAGGTTCCTGTTCTCTTGCTCGGAGAGTCCGGGGTGGGCAAAGACGTATTTGCCCGCTATATCCATGCCCGATCGAGCCGCAGCGCCGCGCCGTTCGTCAAGGTCAATTGTGCGGCGCTCCCGGCGGACTTGCTGGAATCGGAGCTGTTCGGGTATGATCGCGGGGCCTTTACAGGAGCTCTTCGGGAAAAGCCGGGGAAGTTTGAACTTGCTGGCCGGGGAACGCTTTTTCTGGACGAAATCGGTGAAATGAGCCCCGTGCTCCAGGCTAAACTCCTGCACGTTCTTCAGGACGGAGAATACAGCCGCCTCGGAAGCACACGGAGCACGCTTTCTCAAGCACGCATTATCGCTTCGACCAACAAGCGCATCGAAGAGGCGGTATCGAAGGGCGAGTTCCGCGAGGATTTGTACTTCCGTCTGAATGTAATTCGTCTGCAAATTCCTCCCCTTCGCGAGAGGCGCGAGGATATTCTGCCGTTGTCGCATTTCTTCTTGGAAAAATACCGCCCTCAATACCCGCGGTCGCCTCGGCAGTTGCCTCGCGAGCTGATCCAGGCCATTCTGCTGCATTCCTGGCCCGGCAATGTGCGGCAGCTTGAAAACACGATTAAACGTTTCCTCGTGCTGCCTGACCTCGATTTTGCGCTGGCCGAACTGCGGGAATCTGGCACTCCGTTTAATGTCAGCTCGCCGCCGCAAAATCGTTCCCTGAAGCGTGTATCCGCTCTGGCGGCAGAAAGAGCAGAAAAAGAGGTGGTCCTTCGCACGCTCGATGAGACGAACTGGAACAGAAAGCAGGCAGCCCGCGAGCTCAATATTTGCTATAAAGCCCTGCTGAACAAACTTCGAAAATGGGATATACCGGGACGGTCCAAAGGCCCCATCGAGCCTTCCGCGCTCTAACCGCTGCCACGGCGCTCCACGCGCGGATGCCGGTCAACCTGCTCAACTGGCCAGAGCCGGGAGCGCTCGCCGCGGGGCAATATTCCAGACAAGGTTCTGCTCGCGCCCAGAGGGGAGTTTCACGGCCGCCTGAATTCACAGCTTTGCGGCCGGATTATCAGGCCCAGATGTTCGACACAAAAACGAGTTTCACCGGCTTGAATCCCAGCCGGAAGTGACTCGCGAGCGAAAGCTCATTCCCCTGCTCCACATAGGTCAGCACCCGACGTCGGCCGAGATCCTCCATCAGAGCGGCAAGATGGCTCTTAAACCTAAGCCATACGCCGCTCCCGCGGTATTCGGGCAATATGAACGCATCGTAAGCATAGATACAGTCGCATGGGACCGTAATACGGTACTTAAACGGCTCGGCGACGTGGCGCGGCCTGATGGAGAACCACTCGTATCCAATGATGCCACCGCCAAGTTGGGCAACAACACAATGATCGCCAGCCTGAAAGCGCTCTAGGAACTTCTGATATTTATTTTCTCCGCACATTGCGAGGCGATTGAGGTCATTCAGCGACCCTGCCCGAATTTCTCCCGGGCCGCGCAACATGGATGATGGAATATAGGGCGGATGATCGAGCTTCAGCAGGTACAGGCGTCCGATTTTTAGACAATGAAACGAGAGCCGGTCAACAAGGGCGCGGAGAATGCATAAGAAGGGCTTTCGGCCCAGCCTCGCTATTTTCCGGGAACGTAAGGCGGCTCTCGCCACGGCAATGCGCTACACTTCGGGGACCGGCGCCACCAGCACGGGCTGCCGGTGCAGATAGCGCGTGGCATTCCTCTTCGAGTCGATCAGTTCGTAGACCCGCTGTACCTGTGCCGGCGAGAGGCCTGCTTCCGCCGCCACTTCCTCCACCGGAGCGCCGCAGTTTTTTCCGTAGAGGCAGAGATCCATTTTGTCATAAGGCAAGGAAAAGTAAAATTCTTCCTGCGACTGATGCAGTGGATAGGTATCCGTGGTTGGATTGCGCCGCCGGATTTCTTCCGGTATGCCCAGATATTCGGCGAGCTGGTAAACCTCGGACTTATACAGATGAGCGATCGGCTTGAAATCGGCCGCGCCGTCCCCGTTTTTGACGAAAAATCCCTGGTCATATTCCAGCCGGTTGGGTGTACCTGCCACGGCGTACCCCAGAAGGTCCGCATAGTAGTATTCCATCATCTTGCGCGTCCGCTGCTTGAAGTTGGTGGCGGCCACGATCTGTGAATACGCCTCCGCCGTGAGCCTTGCCTTGGTTTGAACGTGCGACGGCGATTCCACGACGATCGAGTACACCGCGTAGCGCGGTCCGCCGAGCAATTCAGGCAGAACGAGTTTACACTTATAGCCCTCGCCATACTCGGGAACCACACTGCGAATGGCCTCGTCGCGGCGCCGGTAGCAGCCGGCGGCGGCGAGGATCGGGGTAATGTCCTCGACGACGGATCGAATTCCCAGTTGATCGGCGACAAGCTTGCCTAAGCGAAGGCTGTCGGCGGACGAATCCGCCTCGGGAAGAAACAAACCGAGCACCCGGTCCCTTCCCAGTGCGCGCGCGCAAAGGGCGGCTACGACGCTGCTGTCAACCCCGCCGGAGAGCGCAACGACGGCGCCTTTGCGTCTCAAATCGCGCCGCACGATCTCGCGAATCGCGCTCTCCAGGCGCAGGGCGGCACCGCCGGCATCCATCTTTAAAAGCTCGGCGGAAAACCTCGTAGAGATGTTCATCGTTGTTCTCCGGCTGAGGAAGCCAACTCACGCCTGCTGATCTTGCCGTTGGCGCTCTTGGGAAGCGCGGCCCGAAATTCCACAAACTTGGGTATCATGAAGTCTTCCAGATGCCGGGAGCAATGGCGCAGAATCTCCTGCTCGCTGATGGCAGATCCGTCGCGCAACGTCACCACCGCCTTCACAGCCTCGCCCAGCACCGGATCGGGCACACCGATCACCACAGCCTCCGCAATACCCTCCAGGCCATATAAAACTTCTTCGACCTCCCTCGGGCTCACTTTCTCCCCTTTGGTCTTGATGATGTCATCCTTGCGCCCTACAAAGTAGAGATAGCCCTCTTCATCCATTTGAAAGAGATCTCCGCTGTAGAGCACTCGCTCTCCCGGCATTGGCCCCGGCTTCAGCACCTTTTCGGTTTCCTCGGGCAGGCCCCAATAGCCCTTCATTACGTTGGATCCCCGGATTACCAGTTCTCCAACTGTGCCCGGGCCGACCCGCTGGCCCCGCTCGTCTACGATGTAAACTTCTTCATTCGGTATGGCCTTTCCGACCGACTTAGGCCGAATGTCGATCTGATCGGGCGGAAGATACGAAACCCGTTTGCACTCTGTGAGCCCGTACATCGAGTAAATCTTGACGTGCGGAAAAATCTTCCGTAGCTGCGCGATCTGGTGAACCGGCAGCGCAGCCGCCGTATTCGTGATATAACGCAAGGCCGGAAAACGATAAGTGCTCAGATCCATTTGCAGCAGTATCGCGGCCATGGTCGGCACCAAAGGAAGCCCTGTCACCTTCTCTCGAATCATTGTCTCCAACACAGCGCGCGGATATGTGAAGGAGCGCTCCAATACAAGCGTGCCGCCGATCTGGAAAGCCATCAGAACCTGATACAAGCCATAGTCGAAGGATAGGGGCAGAACGTTTAAAATCACGTCATCGGGAGTGTTCTCCAAATAGGTCGTGATGGAGGTCGCCGCCGAAACAATGTTCAGGTGGGTGAGCATCACGCCTTTCGGCCTTCCCGTGGACCCTGACGTGTAAATAAGGGCAGCCAGGTCGATGTCGATGCATTGCTTCTCCGGAGGGGTGTCCGGCGAAACCGAATCTCCGACAATACGGTCCCATTCGGCGTCCGCCAACACGATTGATTTAAGGTGGGAAAGCCCAGAGAGCTGCTGCTCGAGCCCGGCGATCCGGGCGGAATCAGTGATCAGCGCACAAGCCCGGCAGTCGTTCAAAATATAGGCCAGCTTTTCAGCCTTTGTGCTCGGATGAATGACGAGGAAAATCGCCCCGGCCTTGAGAATCGCGAAAAGGGCCACGACCGCTTCCGGCGAGTTTTCCAGTTGAACGGCGACCCGATCGCCGCGGCGCACACCCTGTCGAATCAGGGCATGCGCAAGCCGGTTGGACTGGCGTTCGATCTCGATGTAGGCGAGCCGGCGCGACCCGCACACGAGGGCAGTCTTTTCGGGCGATTTTTCGGCGCTGCGCTCGAGAAAGGTTTCCACCTGCACGCTGTCCCTCCTACGCCGCCGGTTGGAGCTTGGTTTGAATGAATCTGCTGAGGTTGTTGATCGAATCCAGATTGTCCGGCACCAGATCTTCATCTTCAATTTTGATCTGATATTGCCGCTCCAACAAACTCACCAGTTCCAGAACGCTCGTGGAGTCGATAATGCCTTTTTCCAAAAAAGAGTCGTCGTCCGAAAATTTGCCGTCGTCTTGGCCGAAAAGAAGATTTTCCACCACCAAAGAGCGCAATTCCTGATTGAGTGTTTGATTAAGTGTTTCCATAGCCGGATCTTTTGCTGAAACTCCTGATGAATTGATCAATCACAAGCTGAGTGGAGAGGATGCCGATGAGCGCCATGTTATCCCGAATGCTCCCGGAGCCGCCCCAGCGAAACCTGTTGATGAGCCCTTGCACAGGCGCGGGATTGAAGATGCCGTCTTGTTTGAGACGGCCCGGGGAGAGAAGCTCTTCCACATAATCGTAGGGGGCTCCTTCAAAAAAACTCCTTGCCTCGGGCGCTCGATAAGGCTGTTTTGCCCTTTGCTTAATGGATTTCGGTATTAAGCCGTTGACGCACTCCTTCAACAGATATTTTTCATTGAGGCCCCGCATCTTCAGCGGCGGCGGCAGGGCGGCGGCGAACTCCACCACGCGGTAGTCGAGGAATGGCATGCGGCACTCCACACCATGAGCCATAGCCACGCGATCGCCCTGCGAAGACAGAATATAGCCGGGAAGTAAGTAACTCGCTTCGAGGTACTGCGACTGTGAGAAACCATCCCACTCGAAATAAGCGGGCGGAAGCAGAGCTTCCAAGGCTGCGTAACAATCCCGAGTCGCCAGCCCGGATTTGACTTGATCGGAAAAGAACAACTTCAATCCCGCCGTCAGCTCCCAGCGCGGAGCGTGCGAGAAGAAGGGCTTCTGCAACTCTTCAGGGCGAATCCGGAAAAAGGCGCGCAGGTAGGCGTTCGATTGGCGTTGCAGTTCCGGCAGATACGGATAGAGCCGCCGCAGTAACAGCGGTCTGATTCGGGAATCCGGATGGGCGGCCCAAAACCGGCGGATCTTTGCCTCTTTGAAAATATCGTACCCGCCCAGCATCTCGTCGGAGCCTTCCCCGGTCAAGACCACCTTATAGCCGTTGGACGCCGCCAGCCGGGAAAGCAAATACATGGGTGCGGGCGCCGTCCGCAAAACGGGCTGTTCCACATGCCACACCACCTCGGGAAACACCGCGGCGATTTCCCGGCCCGTGCAGCGGACTTCCTCATGATCCGTCTCGAGAAAGCGAACGGCTTCCCGCTGATACGCGCTTTCGTCGAAGCCCGGATCATCGAAGCTCACCGAAAATGTTTTCAGCCGGGAGTCGGAAAATTTCCGGATCAGCGCCGTGGTAATCGTGGAATCAAGCCCGCCACTGAGGTAAGCGCCCACCGGAACGTCCGATCGCAGGCGAATCCTGGTGGCGTCTACAAGCAGCGCAAACAAGCGCTCGGCGCTGTCCCGCTCCGGGTGCGGCGCGCAGTTGAACTCAAGCCGCCAATACGGCCATACCCTCACGTCACGGCCGTCCACAGCCATTGAATGACCTGGGGGCAGTTCTTGGACATTTTGAAAAATTGTCCGGGGAGGGACTCTGCACCAGAAGGTGAAAATGTCGTCGAGAGCGTCCAAATCCAGCGCGCGGCTGACGCCGGGATGGCCCAAAACGGCCTTGATCTCAGATCCGAAAACAAACGCCCTGCCGGTAACCGTATAAAAGAGAGGCCGGATGCCCAGTCTGTCGCGGGAGAGGAAGAGACGCTGTCTCCGGGCGTCCCAGATTGCAAACGCCCATTGGCCGTTCATACGGGAGACGCAATCTTCGCCGTATTGCCGGTAAAGGTGTAGTATGACCTCAGTATCGGATTGTGTACGGAAGCGATGACCTTGTTCAAGCAGCTCCGCGCGCAGCTCCAGGTAGTTGAAAATCTCGCCGTTGAAGGTGATCGAGAGCGATCCATCCTCCGTCTGCATGGGCTGGCATCCTCCGGCTATGTCAATGATGCTTAATCTGGCGTGAGCAAGGCCTGCATGGGACTCGCAATAAACGGCTGTTGCGTCCGGCCCCCGATGCCGGATGAGACCTATCATGGTCCGAAGCAATGCGGGATCCGCCCGTTCGTAGAAGTTCAAAACACCCGCAATCCCGCACATTGGCTCACACGCTCGCTTCCAGCCGGGCTGAGTTTCTCCCGCAAGCGGATGCTCTTCCGCCGGTTGCGGGATCGTTCCTCCACTCCAGCCTGGCGCTGTGTAGGAACGCACATCCAATCGGGCGCGGACGCCCGAACGTGCTGCGATGCACACTCCGTGCCATCCCGCCCTGCGCCGGCTCCAGGATGTGAGACCGATCACCGGTTTCGCTCTTTGAGGCCGGCCCCGCATGCGGATTTCGCCGGAAAGACTGGGGGCGCGCGCTCAACTATTTGAGAGCAGGACTGATCGAAAACTGGGCCGCCTGGCGGAATGCCGGTTCAATGAAGCCTCTGCTGCGGAAAATGGCCCCAAAGCCTCAAAAGTCCCGCCGGCAGGGAAAAACTAACCAGGAATATTTGACGGTAAGTTGTACACGATCTGGGTGCGGAGAGATTGTGCGCGGAAAAGCCGATGGGAGGCGCCCCGGCCAGGAAAATTTGTGCCAGAGCGGACCGCAGAACCCGACATCCACGATCCGCTTTGCACCCCTGCGTCCGCGGCCTGCCTCAAGCCGGAGTCGGCGTCGCCGCGGGTGCTATTTTCCGCTGCCTTCGGGCGCGGTAGCGCTCAACGGCGCTCGACATGTACGTGTAGATGACAGGAGTGAGATACAAAGTCACCAATTGCGAGAACAGCAGGCCACCGACGACGGCCAAGCCCAGCGGCTGGCGCGCTTCGCCGCCGGCGCCGTATCCTAGCGCGATGGGCACGGTGCCCAGCAACGCGGCCATCGTTGTCATCATAATCGGGCGGAAACGAATCAGGCAGCCTTCGTAGATCGCGTCCAGCGGCTTCAGACCTTCGTTCCGTTCAGCTTCCAACGCAAAATCGATTTGCATGATCGCGTTCTTCTCAACAATACCGATCAGCATAATCAGGCCCACAAAGGCATAGATGTTCAAATCCATGCGGAACAGGAACAGCGTGAGCAGCGCGCCGAAACCGGCGGACGGCAAGCCCGACAGGATCGTGAGCGGGTGGACATAGCTTTCATAGAGAATGCCCAGCACAATGTAAACCACCGCAATAGCGACAATCAGCAGCACCCAAAGGTTGGTCAGAGAGCTTTGGAAGGCTTTTGCGGCTCCCTGAAAGGACGTGCTGACCGTGGCCGGCAAACTGTGCTCGGCAAGCTCCTGAATATGGCTGACGGCATCCCCGAGCGAAACGCCGGGCCTTAAATTGAATGAAATCGTCACCGCCGGGAGCTGGCCGAAATGGTTGATCGTCTGAGGCCCGGATTCCCGGTTCACCCGGGCTACCGTATCGAGCGGGATCAATTGCCCGCCGGTCGACTTGAAATAGAGCAGCGAGAGCGCGTTAGGATCAGCCTGATATATCGGCTTAAGCTCGAGCAGGACCTTGTACTCGTTGATGGCGGCGTAGATTGTCGACACCCACCGGGGGCCGTAGGCGTCATAGAGCGCGTTCTCGATCTGCTCGGCGCTCACCTGGAGGGCCGCCGCCCGGTCGCGATCGATGCTGACGTTCACCTGCGGCGTCCGGATTTGCAGATTGCTGGTGACGTCCTGGAGCTCCGGCAGTTGAGCGATCTCGCGCTCCAGCTTTTCCGCTGCCGAATACAGCTCTGCTTTGTCCGGAGCATGCAGCGACAACTGATAGGGGCTCTGCGTCACTTGTCCGCCGAGCTGCACCGTCGGCGGGTTCTGCAAGAAGACCTGCATGCCCGGGAAAGCCGAAAGCTTCGGCCGCAGCTCCTCGATCACGTCATTCACCAGAAGCTTTCGCTGCGAGCGTGGCTTCAAGTGAACCACCAGTTCGCCGAAATTCGGGCCGCCCAGCGTCGAAGCCGTGGTGCCGCCTACGCTCGAAACCAGAGACTCCACATTCGGGTCTTCGCGGACCACCTCGGCGATGGCTTTCTGGTACTCCACCATCTGATAATACGAAGTCCCTTGCGCTGCGCCAGTGACGATGACAAGCTGATCGGTGTCTTGGTCAGGAATGAAGCCCTTCGGTATTTTCAGAAACATGTAGCCCGTGGCCACAAGCACGATTACGAACGTAGTGAGCGTCGCAGGCCGGTGGCGCAGCACCGATTGCAAAGTTACGTCGTAAACGCGAAGCATGCCCTCGAAGAACCGCTCGGTGACCCGATAGAACCACGACCGCTGTTGCTCGTGGGGCGGCCGCAGAAAGCGGCTGCACAGCATGGGCGTCAGAGTCACCGAAACCAAACCCGAAATCAGAATGGCCACGCAGATGGTGACTGCGAATTCGCGGAAAAGCCGGCCCAGCACGCCGCCCAAAAACAGCACGGGAATGAACACTGCTGCCAGCGAAAAAGTCATGGAAACGATCGTGAATCCGATTTCCCGCGACCCTCGCACCGACGCCAGCATGGGATCCTCGCCCATTTCCATGTGGCGGACGATGTTTTCCAACATCACGATCGCGTCATCCACGACGAAGCCGATGGAGAGAATCAGCGCCATCATGGAAAGGTTATCGAGGCTGTAATTCAGCAGATACATCACGGCGAAGGTGCCGATGATGGAAAAAGGCAGCGCGAGACTGGGAATCACCGTAGCCGAAATATTCCGCAAGAACAGAAAAATCACCATGACAACCAGCCCCAGCGTCAGAGCCATGGTGAACTGCACGTCCTTGTACGATTCGCGGATCGTGTCGGACCGGTCATACAAAATATTCATCTTCACCGACGGCGGCAGCTCCGACTGAAAAATCGGGAGCAGCGCTTTGATGCCGTCGGTCACCGAAATCGTATTGGTTCCGGGCTGGCGCTGGATGGCCAGAACAATCGATCGCTGCGTCCCTTCATGGGTCGAAAACCACGAGGCGCTTTTATCGTCCTCTACGCTGTCGATCACGCGGCCTAGTTCTTCCAGGCGCACGGGCGTACCCTTGCGATAGGCCACGACCAGGGGCCGGTACGCCGCGGCGCTCGTCAACTGGCCCGTGGCCTGAAGGGTGAATGCCCGCTGCGGACCGATAATGGCTCCCGTGGGCAGATTCACATTCCAGTTCTTCAAGGCGGCCTCGACCTCGTTGATGCCGATCTGGCGGGCAGCGAGCGCGTGCGGGTCGATCTGCACGTGAACCGCGTACTTTTGGGCTCCCAGTACCTGGACCTGCGCCACGCCGCTCACCATCGAGATGCGCTGGGCGATGCGCGTTTCCGCGTATTCGTCGAGCGTCCAAAGGGGAAGAGCGCCTGAAGTCAGGGCGATGTAAAGAATGGGCTGATCCGCCGGATTCACTTTGGTGAAGGTCGGCGGGGCCGGCATGCCGGGCGGCAGCAGCCGGGCGGCTTGCGTGATAGCGGCCTGCGCGTCAACCGCCGCTCCGTCCAAGCTCCGGCTCAGATCGAATTCAAGGGTGA